>NZ_JBFRCL010000088.1:0-27833 GCF_040965695.1 Paraburkholderia sp. BR10937 | reverse complement strand
TATACCCGCAGCCTCAGTAGACCGCCTTGACGCGCCGCAGCCCCTCAGCTTGTCGGGCACCCGCGCCGCGGCGGCGCGCCGCTACAGCAGCCCGAAGCCTGCCAGCGCGCCCTTCACCTGCGCAAGCGTTGGCGGCTGGCCTGCCGTGCCCAGATTGACGACGTTCGGCGACCAGTAGCCGCCCGTGCGCCAGGCGGTCGCGAAATTGTACAACTCGACGGTCGGGCGCTTCAGCGCCGCAGCGATGTGCACGAGTCCCGTGTCCACGCCCACCGTGGCCGCCGCGCCGTCGATCAGGCCCACCACAGCAGGCAGCGTGAGCCTGGGCGGCACGATCGCGGCCTCACCGAATTCGCGCGCGAGGCGCTCGCTCGTGGCGCGCTCGGCCTCGCTGCCCCAGGGCAGCACGAGCGACGCGCCGCGCCGCACGAGGGCCTGGCCCAGCTCGATCCAATGCTGGTCAGGCCACTGCTTGTCGGCGCGCGACGTGGCGTGCACGAACACGACATAGGGTACCGGCAGGTTCAGCCCAACGCCCGCGAGCGCCTGCGCGGCGCGGTAGGTGTCGAGGCCGAATTCGATGTCGTCGGTGGGCGAAGGCGGCGCAAGATCGAGCGCGCCCGCGACCAGTTTGCGCGTACGCTCGACCACGTGGGTGCGCGGCTCGATGCGAATCGACCGATCGTAGAAGAAGCGCACCGGCCACTCGTACCCCGCGCCATCGGTGCGGTTGCCCAGGCCGACGAGCGGCCCGCGCGCCCAGCTCGCCACCCATGCCGTCTTGATGAGCCCCTGGCAGTCGATCACGAGGTCGTACTTCTCGGCCGCGAGCGCGCGCCGGAACGCGCCAATCTCGCGCCAGTTGGCGGCAGAGAAGAGGCCCTTGCGCCAGCGGCGCAGCGAAAACGGGATCGCGCGGCGCACGCCCTCCACGAGCTCGACGAGCGACTGGAAGCTTTCTTCGACGAGCCAGTCGATCTGTGCGTCAGGGTACCGCCGCCGGATATCGGCGATGGCGGGCATGTTGTGGACGACGTCGCCAAGCGACGACACGCGCACGATGAGGATCTTTTGCACGCTCAGGGTTCTTTGTGCGGACGAATTCAAAAGGTCCGCAATTTTAGCGCGCCGGGCGAAGATAAGCGAAAAAGGGGGAAAGCGCGGGCATGTGCGCCACTCCCCCAAAGGCCTCGGGGCCCGAAGAAGCCGCCGCCGCGGAAACTGGTACGGAGGCGCAAGCGGCGCGCCGCTTGCGCTCTCCGGCGGCAAAACTTGCTTACTGAACCAGCCTCGGCGGTGTGTACGCCCCGTAACTCGGCCCAACCCCTCCCGAATTGGCTGTCTCACAGTGGCTCATGTCGTTGGACATCTGCACGAGCACATAGGGCGTGGAGCCGTTACTCGCATTAAGAATGTGCAGGCAAGCAAATGCCAAGACCGGCTGAAACCCGTTCGTTGTCAGGTCGTTCACCACGGCCACCGTCGCCCACGCGCATTGCCCATTGCCCGCCGCGCTACAAGCGGCAGTCGCGTTGAAGATCGAGTTTTTCTCGCCCGTCTGGATCCACGTCCCCGGCGAAGCGCCGACGGAGAACGTGGTGCTGTTGCCATTTGTCAGCAGGCTAGTGGCATAGCTGGCACTGTTGTCATTGACATCAAATGTCGTCCATTGGCCGGATTGACAGGCTCCGTATTGATAGCTGGAACCGATCTGGAAGATGTACGGCTGTCCCGCGACCTGAGGCGTCGAAAAGCCGGACACGGTGCCAGTGGTGGGCGAGAGCTTGGGCGAATTGGTCGACGAATTCCAGTAGTTGTTGTACAGACACTGTGACATCGCCAGTGGAAACAACCCGCCTGGTCCCACATTGCCGGGCGAGGACAGAACGGCCGTCGCCACCGCGCTGGCTTTGAGGATATTGACTCCGAGCACATTGCTCAGAAAGCCCCTCACCGATCCGTTCGCGTTCGAGCCGTCTTTGCGGATGGTCACCTGCACGGCGGCCAGGTCGTTCGCTCCCGGTGTGAACGGCAACACCTCGAGGCCGTACGGCGTGCCTGTAGCGTTCCAGTATCCGGTCGCGACCGTACTCGTCTGCACATAGGCACCCTGGACCCGGTTGGTCGAGGTCGACGTCGAGAACGTTGTCGCTGTCGCTGACGCCGTCGTGAAATCCGGCTGGGTCGCGGTGGTGTTGCTGCATTCGGTGCGCGGTTTCAGACAACCCGCCCCCGCCAGAGCTGCCGCGTCAGCGGCATTCTGGAGTTCGTTTCGTGCGACCATCAGATTGCCGATGTCGATGGCCATCGCCGCGGTTCCCAGCAGAAAGATCATGAACACCGCGACCGTGATGGCCACCGCCCCTCTCTGCTTGCGTCTTCTCCCCGTGCGCATGATTGCCCCCTTTATTCGTTGTTCATGACGGTCGTGGAGGACAGCGTAAGTGCGCCTGTGATGGGCGCCACCATGCGTCCCAAAGCCAGGCCGTTGTACTGGTACGTGACGGTCACCGAAAGCGGTTGGCCGAAATTGCCGCCAGCGCCCGTCGTCGTGACCACCGGCGTATTCTGCGTACCGAAGGTCAGCAGGTAGCTCGACGTGTAGTTCGTCACGACCGTCTGGACGTCGCTTGCGGTGGGCTTCGGGCTCTTCAGCACGACTCCGGCGCGGGCGCCTTCCCGGGCGGCGTTGGTAATCACGGCCTTGTCGTACAGGAACAGGCCCATTTCGATGATGCCGAACAGCAGGATCAACAGCACGGGCAGGACGAGCGCAAACTCCACCGCAGCCACGCCACGCTGCGCGCGCCGGCTGCGTCCACGCCGCGGGCTCCGTGCGCCCCTTCTTCCCCTTGCCGCGCGTAACGGAAGCGACGCCGCGCCGGTCTTTGCAGTTTTCATAACTTCCCCCGATCGAATCGCCCGTACAGGGCTTGCTCTGTTTTGGTCACCCGCTGCGACCGCCCGTCAGCCGCCGTTCATGGTCGGCAGCATCGTCCGGTAGATATGCAGCATCGCCGGCCCCATCAGCACCACCATCAGCGCCGGAAAAATGCAGAACATCAGCGGGAACAGCAGCTTGAGCGCGATCTTCGCTGCCTTTTCCTCTGCGAGCATGCGCCGGCGCGTGCGCAGCGTATCGGAGAGCACGCGCAACGAATCGCCGATGCTCGTGCCGAACCGCTCTGCCTGGATGAGCATCGTGCTGAAGGAGTCGACATCTTCAACACCCGTGCGCATGGCAAGGTTGCGCAATGCCTTTTCCTTCGTGTAACCCGAGCGCATTTCGAGGAGCGTGAGTTCCAGTTCGTCGGCCACCACCGCGCTGCGCAACCGGATCTCCTCCGCCACGCGCATCAACGCGGCGTCGAGTCCGAGGCCCGCCTCGACGCAGACCGTCAGCAGATCGATGGCGTCCGGGAAGTCCTCGAAGATCGCCCGCTTACGCTGCGCGACGAAGCGCGCGAGCACGACGCCCGGCAGGTAATAGCCAAACACCACAAGCGACACGAGAACGACTGCGAAGCGGGTAACCGAACTTGCCGCCCCGCCGCCACTAATCATCCACATGGCTGCAAGCGTGGGCAGCAGCAGTGCCAGCACGGTGCGAGTGCCGAAGAAGATCGCCACGGCACCCGGCGAGCGCCAACCCGCATTCATCAGTCGCACGCGCAGCGCCGAGACCTCCCAGCCTTCCTTCGGCGCCGAGAGCCGGGAAAGCGGCTCGGAAATCTGCACGAGCTTTTCGTACCAGGCCTCGCTGGAGGTGTCCGGCTGCATACCAGGAACAGGCGCGCTGTGGCCGCCGCCCACCTGTTCAATGCGCCGGCGCATGGCCTTGGGTGCAAGGACATACATGGCGGCCAAAGACAGGCCGAACACGCAGGCAAAGAGACAAACCAGCAACAGCAACCGCGTCGAATCGAGCGCTAACATGGCTCCCCCCTTGAGTTTTGATAATGGCGCGGGACGCGGCATCGTCAGACGCGAATCCGCACGATGCGCCGCCCCCACACCATGCCGGCCAGCAACAGCAGCGTGCCGACTTCGAGCATCAGCACGCCTGCCGGGTCCTGCCACAGCACTTCGAGAAAGTCGGGATTCACGAAGGAGATGGCCCCGCCCGTGACCACCGGCAGCAAACCCAGCACCCGCGCAGAGAGGACTCCTTCCGCGGAGAGCACGCGAACCTTGTCGAACAGTTTGAAGCGCTCGCGCACGAGGCTCGCAATGCCGTCCAGCAACTCGGCGAGGTTGCCGCCCGTCTCACGCTGGATCAGCACGGCGATGACGAGGTAACGCAGGTCCCCCACCGGCACGCGCTGCGCGAGCGCCGTCAACGCCTCGTTGAGCGACACGCCATAGTTGATCTCGTCGAAGGTGGTGCGGAACTCGGCGCCCATCGGGTCGGCGAACTCGGTGCCGACCAGGTCGATCGCGCCCGAGAACGCATGGCCCGAGCGCAACGCGCGCGCCAGCATGTCGCAGGCATCGGGCAACTGCTTCTGGAAGCGCCGCATGCGCTTGGTGCGCCGATAGCGCACGTACATCAATGGCAGCAGCGTAGACGTCGCCGCACCAGACGCCAGCATCACGAGCGGCAAGCGGATGAACATCCCCGCCGCGATCACGAGAACGGGCATGAGCGTGCACATTGCGAGAACGCGGGATGCCGTCCAGCTGATGCCCGACTGCTGCACCCAGGCCTCGAACGAGCGGATGCCCGGCATGAGCAGCAGGATGCGCTGGCCAAACGTCGACCCATCGAGCTTGCGCGCCTTGAGGATGGACATCGCCTCCTTGCGCCCCACACCCCCCGTCGCCACGGCCTCGATGCGCGATTCGAGGCGGCGCGCGACCGCGCCATGACGGCTGTTCCACCATTCCCAAGCGCCCTGGCTGGCAAGGACTACCGCTACGAAGAGCAGCAGGATTGCCAGAATGAAGGTTGTACTCATGCCACGCTCCCCCGGATGAACGTCGTGAATATCAGACCGTGTCGTAACGCCGGCCCGGATCGAAAATCTGCTCGGGCAGGTTCACGCCAAACGCCGCGAAGCGCTCGCAGAATTTCGGCCGCACACCCGTCGCACAGAAGTGGCCACGCACGTTGCCATTCGAATCCATGCCGGTGCGCTTGAACGTAAAGATCTCCTGCATGTTGATGATGTCGCCCTCCATGCCGGTGAGCTCCGAAATGCTCACGATCTTGCGGCGGCCGTCGGTCAGGCGTGCGGCCTGCACGACGACCGAGATCGCGGAGGAGATCTGATGGCGCATCGTGCGCGGCGGCAAGGCGAGGCCGCCCAGGCTGATCATGTTCTCGAGGCGCGTGAGCGCGTCGCGCGGCGTGTTGGCGTGGATCGTCGCAAGCGACCCTTCGTGGCCCGTGTTCATCGCATTGAGCATGTCGAGGGCTTCCGCGCCGCGCACTTCGCCGAGGATGATGCGGTCGGGGCGCATACGCAGCGCGTTGCGCACGAGCGCGCGCTGGGTAATCTCGCCTTTGCCTTCGATGTTCGGCGGACGCGTCTCCAGGCGCAGCACGTGATCCTGGCGCAGTTGAAGTTCGGCTGCGTCCTCGATCGTCACGATGCGCTCGTCGTTCGGAATGAAGCCCGACAGGACGTTGAGCAGGGTCGTCTTGCCGCTGCCGGTGCCGCCCGACACAAGAATGTTGACCTTGGCACGCGCGAGGCCCTCGAGCACCTGGGCCATGGGCGGCGTGAGCGTTTGCAGCTCGATCAGATCCGCGACCAGCAGCGGCTTGACCGCAAAACGCCGGATCGATACAAGCGGCCCGTCCACGGCCGAAGGCGGAATGATGGCGTTCACGCGCGAGCCATCGGGCAGGCGCGCGTCGACCATCGGGCTCGACTCGTCGATGCGCCGCCCCACCCGCGAGACGATCTTCTCGATCACCTTCATGAGATGGGCGTCGTCGTAGAAGTTGACATCAGTGAGTTCGAGCTTTCCGCGGCGCTCCACATAGGTCTGGCACCACGTGTTCACGAGAATGTCCGAGACAGTGGGGTCGCGCAGCAACGGCTCGAGTGGACCAAAGCCGAACATCTCGTCGTACACATCGATGGCCAGCTGCTTGCGCTCGAGGTCATTCGCAAGCGCCTTCTGCTCTTCGAGTATGCGGCCCACGAGCGCGTTGATCTCGCTGCGGATCTGCTCCTGGGGCATGCGTGAGAGACGCTCGAGTTCCACCCGTTCGAGCACGGCATGATGCGTGTCGTACTTCAGCTTCTGGTACGCCTCGGTCTTCACCCGGGACGGCGTCGCCGGGGCGACGGGGGCGGCGCCGCCCGTATCGGCGCGCTCGACGATCGTCGGCTCGAGGCGCTGCGCAAAGATCTGCTCGCGAAGAGACATGACTTTTCTCCTTTACATCAATCCGAGTTTGGCCGGCGCCTGGCGGCCGAGCATGCGCGCGAACAGCGATTCGCCCTTGCCCCGCGCGCTCGCGCCGGTCGCATTCGGGAGTGCGACGCTCGCCGAGAGCGTACGCAGGCTGCGCGTCACCACGCTGCCGGGCGCCGCAGTCGCAATCGGCACCCCCTGGTTGACCGCTTCGGCCACAGCGCGCGCGTCATCGGGAATGACGAGGAACGGCTTCATGCCGAGCACGGTGTCGGCGGCCTCGCGCACACGCTCGCCGTGACGCGTCTGCCGGTTCAGAAGCAGGCGCATGCGCTCGCGCCCGTAGCCGAGCGACTGCAGGATCTCCTGCAAGCGCCGTCCCGCCTGAAGATGCGGCATGCTAGCCTGCAAGACGATGTGGATCTCGTCACTGCGATCGAGCGCGAGCATGGAAAGCGGATTGATCGTCTGGCCGAGATCGAGGATCACGCAGTCGTAACGGGGCGCGGCGACGCCGAGCACCCATTCGAGCCTGTCCTGACGCATCTCGCCCGCCTTGATCGGGTCGCCCGCGCCCGCCAGGATGTCGAAATTCCCGGCGGCGTGCATCACACTCGCTTCGAAGAGCGCGACGTCCATGCGATCGACTTCGGCGCACAGCTGCGGAAGCGTCGAGGGCGGCGTCTCCGCCGTCACGAGGAACGCCGCGTCCGCGTAGAGCTGGTTCAGGTCGATCAGCAGCACGCGGCGGTCCTGCGTCTGCGAGACGATATGCGCCACGTTCGCCGCAATGAAGCTCGTGCCCACGCCGCCCTTGCACGACATGAACGAGACGATGCGCGACGTGCGCGTGCTGCCATGCGCACGCTGGCCGATTGCACGCTGCAATGCTTCGCCAATCATGCGGCCGTCCGGCGGCCCCGTGACCACGTCGCGAAAGCCCGCGCGCATTGCCGCGATGAGCTCCTCAGGCGACGCCTCCGGAATCAGCAGAATGCACGTGAGCCGTTCGCAACGACGGCACAGCTCGCTCACGGAAGGCAACTGTGCCTCCTGCAACCCTCGTGCGTCGACGATCAGGACATCGAACGCGTCGAGCGTGTCGCCGCGCTCCACGAGATCGAACGGTGTGCCGACGCTACGCGTCGTGCGGTACGGGCCGCATCCCGCGATCGTGCGCATGATCTGCGCAAGCCGCTCTGCGTCCGTCGAGGTAATGAGTATGTCGATCATGATCGTATGTCCCCCGCTGTTGTTCCTTCTCGGCCAGTTGCGTGTGTGTGCGTAACGACGCTCACTGGCTACCGCCACCACCGCTTACGCCAATCGTGTACGGGTTCGCGGATGTCATCGGGTGCTGGAACGACTTGTCGTAGTTATCCATCGCCGATGCCGCCGACTTGCCGTCCACACCCGGCTGCGATGCGCCGTGCCTGCCCGCTTCCGGGTCGATGATTTGCGCCTGCATCGAGTGGCGCACGGCTTCCCCGAAGTGCGCCTCCCAGATCGGCGAGCTGGTCATGCAACCACCGAGCGCTGCGCCGAGTGGCGCGATCAGCAGGAGCCGGCGAACGAATGCAAAGTTTTCGAGTTTCATTTTGGCCTCCTGATCGCCTGGTCAATGAGCGGTGGTTTCGTTCGAGGCGATGCGTGCCGCCTCGCGCTCGATTCGCTGCGCACGCGCCGCGCTGTCCTCGCCCGGTGGAGGCACGAGGGCCTGCGCGCTCACCTGCTGCGTCGGTACGGACTGCGCGAGCGCTTCAGCGGGCGCCGGCACGGTCGGCGCCGGCGACTCTTCGCGTCGGGAAGAGACCTGCGGTGCAGGCAGCGCAGCGGGCGTCTGCGGTGCGGCGGGCACGGCCGGCTCGGCGGGCGTAGCACCAGGTGCGGGTTCAGCCGGTACGGCCTGCGTGCCACCGGGCGCGGGCGGTGCAAAACGTCCCTGATTGCGATGGGCGCGGCCTTCCATGTTGCCCGTTGCGTACACGTCGGCTTCGTGGACCTGCGAGAAGCTGTCCGTCGGCATCTGCAGTTGCGCGACGTCCGCCACAGGCTTCACGAGGTGCGGCGTGACGATGAAGATCAGCTCCGAGCGGTCCTGCTGGAACGAGGTGCTCCTGAGCAACGCGCCCAGCACCGGGACCTCACCAAGGCCTGGCACTGCCTTGAGCGAGCCGGTAATGTTGTTGCTGATGAGCCCGCCGATCGCGAACGACTCGCCGTCGTGCATTTGCACCGTCGTCGAAGCACGCCGCGTCGTGATGAGCGGCAGGATGCTGACGCCGCTCACGTTCGATGCGCTCAGTGTGACGCCCGTGGGCGACAGCTCCGAGACTTCCGGCGCCACCTTCAGGTTGATGCGCCCGCCGTTGAGCACCGTCGGTGTGAACTTGAGCCCCACGCCGAATTCTTCTTCCTGCAGCGTGATCGCCGTGGCGGAGGTGCCGCCGCCGCTTTGCGGCACGGGGATGAAGATCTTGCCGCCGGCGAGGAAGGTGGCTTCCTGACCGCTGATCGTGACGAGGTTAGGCTCGGCCAGGATCTTCACGAGGTTGTCGGTCTTCTGCGCGTCGATGGCGAACTTGAGCGGGTTGTTGTTCGCCTTTGAGAAACCGAATGCGCTCGAGACGCCCGCAAGCAGATTGCTCACGAGCGCGCCCGTCCAGGACCCGAAGCCGCCCTGGATATTGACGGCCGAGCCGAGCTGGTCGATCAGCGTCTTGTCGACTTCGGCGACCTTCACTTCGAGCATGACCTGCTGAGGCGAGTCGACGCTGAGCATGTTGATCACGCCGCCCGTGTGCGCGCCGTTATTGCTCTGACCGCTCACGCCGAACACCTGGGCAATTTCCACGGCCTGCTGGGCGGCCTGCGCGCTCGACACGTGGCCCGCGAGCACGATGTTGTCGGCCGCCGTCGAAACGCGAATGTCGCGCTCCTGAGGCATGAGTTGCGCAAGCGCCGCCTGGAGGCCGCCGGAGTCGGCGCTGACGATCACGTCGATCACCTGGCAGGCGCCGCTCTTGCCCTGGACGATCATGTTGGTCGTGCCGACCGCCTGGCCGACGATGTAGAGCGTTTGCGGCGAAACCATGGTCGCCTGCGCGACCTCCGGATTGCCGAGCGTGCGGTTGCGCACCGGTTCGTCGATCGGCACGAGCGTCGACTTGCCAAGCGGCACAACGACGTTGCTCTCGTTGCGGATGGCGCCCACGCAGTTCGGTCCGCGCAGCGGTCCCGCCACCGCTTTGGGCGGCGCGCTGCTGCCTTGCGCCGGCCCCATGCTGATGGTCATCTGCATGGGACCTTTGCCCATGGGAACCGCAGCGCCTGCAGCCGGCTTCTCCTGCCCTGCGCTCCCGTTTGACTGCTGTGCCCAGCCCGGTGTCGAAGTCATCAACCCGGCACAAACCCAGGCAAGCGTTGCGACGCGCCACGGACGAACGCCGTTGCGGGCCCCCGTGGACCCCACGTTTACTTTGGTATCCATATCGTTATACCCCGTACTTACCTGCGTTTTAATGGCGGCTTTACCGCTCGCTCGCCCTCTGCCCGGAAGGTCATCGCTGGGTTCAGGCAGCCGTTCTGCCTGCTTTCAGAAACACTCCTGACTGCCGGTCACACCCGACAGCACACCGATACAGTTGCGCTTGGCCGGCGCACGCTCGGCGTACTTCACACGCACCGGGTGCGCCGGTTCCGGCAGCGGCACGGGTGGCGGCAGCGGACCACCGAGCAAAGTCTGCTTGGTCGCGCCGTCGGTCATGAGCTTGTTGTCGTCCACCTGATTGCGCAGGACGAGCGAGAGCGTGCCCACGCTGCGCGCCAGATCGAGCTTTTCCGCCTGCTCGGGCGTCACCTCCAGGGTCACCGCGTTCACGACCTTGGGCGCGGTGTCGTCGCGATTGACCTGCTGCGCGACGGCCAGCACCAGAATTTTTTCGAGCACGATCTTCGAGATGCTCTGCTGCTGGGTATCGGCTTTCTTCTCGGGCTCCTGCGTGTTGACGATCACGTCGACGTAGTTGCCCGGCAACGCGAAGCCCGCGACGCCTACGACGTCGTTCACGCGGACCGTGATCGCGCGATGTCCGTCGCCGATCACAGCCGATAGCCCGCCTTTGGTGCCCACGGGCGCCAGCTTCGACTCGAGCACCGGTTCGCCACGCGTGAGGCTTGCGCGCACCACCCGGCCGTCGAGATCCTTCGGTATTGCGAATGTCCCTGGCGGGAGGCTGTCCTTTGGCCAGCTGACCGTTCTGATCATCGTTTCATTGATCGGCTGGCCGAGATTGATGTCGTCCGATGCGACGGCGACGGGTACCGTGGCGCCCGACGACGTTTGCAGCAACCATTTGGAAGCGAACACCACTGCGGCGAGACCCGCCAGCAGAGCAATCGCGAGCATGACGAACGCGCGGCTGTTTTTCATGACATCCCCCGTAAGCATTCCATAACATTAGTAATCGGCGAGCCGAAAATTCGACCCTTGTCCCGTGGGCACCGGTCAGTGCTTCAGTTCACCATCGTGAACAGCACGGCAACCGTTCCCCCGGCGATCGCGACACCATACGGAATCGATCCAACCGATTCCTGCACCGTACCTGGCGATACACCTGCCACGCGCGCGGCGCGGCTCGCTCCCGCAAGCAACGCTGCGACGTTTCCCATCAGGCGGACCAGTCGTCCGCGCACCAGGGCAACCCCTAACGACCACACCCCGCCGATGATGAACGTGTTGACTGCGATATCGACGGTCGCCGCCGCTCCGAGCCAGGCACCGAGCATCATCAGCAACTTGACGTCGCCAGCCGCCATGCCGCGTAGCAAATAAAACGGCAGCAGCAGCGCGAACCCGGTCGCCGCGCCACCCAGCCAGAGCGTGCAGCCAGGAACGGCGCCGCGCAGCGCGATCTGCACCGCGAGCGCCGAGACAACGCCGACCACGATCAGCAGGTTCGGAATCCGGCGACTTACGATGTCGGTGCTGGCCGCAAGGATCGCCAAGGCGATCACACACAGCGGAACCGGCTGCGGCGGCAAGGAAACAGACAGCATCGTGAATTCCATTTGTGCGCTCCCGGGTTACGCCTGCTTTGTCATGACCAACCTCGCTCGCCAGCGCGCGGGTTAGAGCGTATTGACGATGTCGGAGAAGACGTTTTGAAGCGTGCTGCCGATCGATGCGATGCTCGCCATGATCAGCACCGTGATCAGGGCCGCGAGCATCCCATACTCAAGCGCCGTAATGCCGTTTTCGTCGCGTGCAAACCGCTTTGCCTGAGCGATGACCTTTTGCATTTTTGATCCCCTGTTAGGTGTGAATTACCGGGCGAGTGCAGCTTGCATTGCGTGCCCACTCCACTCGCCCGCGCATCAGTCAGATCGTGTTGGCGACGTCGGAGAACACGTTTTTCAACGTCGAACCGATCGATGCGATGCTGGCGATGATCAGCACCGTGATCAGACCGGCGAGCATCCCGTATTCGAGTGCCGTGATGCCGTTTTCGTCACGGGCGAAGGTCTTTGCCTGAGCAATGAGCTTTTGCATTTTTGGTCTCCAGCGAGTTATGAACCTGTTTAATCCCGGTCCGTCCGGCTATAGGGGCGAGTGCGGCTTGCGCTGCAAACCCGCTCGCCCGCGCACCGGTCAGATCGTGTTGGCAACGTCGGAGAACACGTTCTTCAGCGTCGAGCCGATCGATGCGATGCTGGCGATGATCAGCACCGTAATCAGACCGGCGAGCATCCCGTACTCGAGAGCCGTGATGCCGTTTTCGTCACGGGCGAAGGTCTTTGCCTGAGCGATGATCTTTTGCATTTTTTGATCTCCAATGGATGTGTACATGGTTAACCCCCGATTCCGTTTCCATGTGGTTTAGAGGGTGGGTTGGGCTACGTCACCGGGTTCGGCAATGCAGCCACAGGCGCAGTTCTACGCGTGTCAAACCGATGACTTTGTGCGCTTCGCCACACGCGCAACAATTTCCTGTTCCTCAACACACCAAATCGGAAAAATTGACACGCTGCATGTGGCCCACCTCGCTTAAATCGACGACATCACCTCGACCATAAGCATGCTTTATCCACCACTTTTCAGCCCCCCGAAATGACATTCCTATTCAATTCAATCTTGCATTACGCGTTTACCCCTGAAATTCGCGAACGATTCTCCTTTCGCTTCAACACGATCGTTCGTCTTCGTCATCCTTGTTTTCCACATTACGTTGATAAGTCAACCATATTTTTAATCAGGACTACAATCATTAAGCACACGCTTATACCAGACTCATGAGACACCCTCGAAGCAAAATCAGTAGTTCCCCGACTTCATCACCGCTTCGACACGCGACGCTACGTACCTTTTTCTTCAACGCTTTATTCATTGACCGCGGCCTTGCGTGCGAGTGTTAGCTCGCGAACATTGGCGATGCAGTCCGCATTGCTCCCGCTTCGCTCGTCTTCCAATAATCGTGACAACACGCAGGCACTGCCTGCCATGCAGTGCACTGCTTGCGTGTCCGGGGGAAGAAAACAGGCGGCAACACCGCCAACTGAAAATATTCAACGGGGACTACAAAAAAATGCGACCACTTGAGCGGGATGGCTCACGCTTGCAGTTGGCGGCGTGCTCCTGGCTTTCGCGCGAGAGACTCATTGCCTACAGCACCGTCATGCTCGTCATCGGTGTCGGCTTCGTGGCGCTCTGGGCCTGGGTGACTCACGGCTTTGCCGATGCAGGCGGCTGGCGCCCGGGCTCCGACCTGCTCGTATTCTGGTCCGCCAGCCACGCGGTCCTGCACGGCCAGGCCTCCACCGTCTTCGAATACTCGGCGTTCTCCCGCATCGTGGCCGCGGTGACGGGTGGCTTACCCAAGAGCGCGTTCATCCCCTGGCTGTATCCGCCCACGTTCCTCCTGTTCGTCACGCCACTCGCGCTGTTGCCGCTTCCGCTCGCCTATGTCGCTTTCCTGGGCGCGAGCGCCTTCGCGTTCGTCTGTGCAACCGTTCGCGTTTCCGGACTCGCACAAGGCCCGCTTGGCAGCGCGGCCGCTCGCTACGTCGTGCTCGCCATGCCGTGTGTGATGGTGTGTGCGATCTTCGGGCAGAACGCGCTGATTACCGCGGCGCTCGCCGCGTTTGCTATCGCATCGATCGACCGGCGACCCGTGATCGCCGGGATCTGCATCGGATTGCTGATGATCAAGCCGCAACTCGGCGTCCTGTTCCCGCTCGTTCTGATCGCGGCACGCGCATGGAGAGTGTTTGGATGGGCCGCTTTGACGGCCGTACTTTTTTTCATCGCAAGCATCGCGCTCTGCGGCTCCCCTTCGCTTCGGTTGTTCGCAGGGAATGTTGGCATGGCGCGCGAACTGATCCTCGAGCACGACGTCCGCTTCTGGCTCGCCTCACCGTCCGTGTTCGCTTCGCTGCGGCTCATTGGCGCCTCGCTCGTCGCAGCGGGACTGATGCAGGCAGCGATTGCCGTCATCGCTGCTTGCGGCGCATGGAAGATCTGGCGCACGACGCGTGAACCTGCCCTGCGTGCAGCCGCGCTCGGAACAGCCACGCTCATCGTCACACCCTATGTCTGGCACTACGAACTAACGTGGGTCGGCTTGTCATGCGCGGGGCTGCTCGCGACCGGATTGCGCCGTGGGTGGCTGCGCGGCGAGCAGCCCGTGCTGCTCCTCGTCTGGCTCCTGCCAGTGTTCGAGTTCGTCAACCAGATTCTCAGGCTGCCACAAACCGGACCCGCGATCCTGTTGCTCATGCTGCTCGCAGTGCTCCGTCGCACACGCATCGATTCCACCCAGTAGGCGAGAGACCACGCCATGAACCAGACCACCTTCAGCGATTCCATGAGCACCTCCAGGGCCACGCCCGCTCTGCCCCTGGGAACCCAACAGTCCAGCTCGCACTGGTTGAGCGGCTCGCGCCTGTGGGTCTACCCGCTCGCAGCGCTCGCCTACTATCTTGGCGTGGCGCTGGCCTACGTGTATCACCTGGTGTGGCTGAAGGACCCGCAACTGAGCGTGCTTGCCGTGGACTGCCTGCCGTTCTGGAGTGCCTCGCATCTCGCCCTGCAAGGACACGCGGTGGATGCGTATAACTTCGACATCCTGAAGCCCGTCGAGGAATATGCCGCGGGGCGGCCCGTCGGCGTCCTTCCGTGGCTCTATCCGCCGACGTTCCTGCTCTTCGTTTATCCGCTGGCACTGCTGCCGTTCACGCTCTCTGCACCCATCTTCCTGTTCGGCGCGCTCGCCCTGTTCGTCAAAGTGATCAAGACGATCGCGCCTCACCCGCGCACCACACTGCTCGCAATCGCCTTCCCGGGTTCCGCGCTCGTGCTGACGTCCGGCCAGAATGGGCTGCTCACGGCGTCACTGGTTGGGCTCGGACTGATCTTGTTGCGCCGCCGCCCGCTTCTCGCGGGGCTCTGCTTTGCACTCGTCGCGATGAAGCCACAGCTGTGCGTGCTCATTCCGCTTGCGCTACTGGCTTCACGCTCGTGGCGCGCACTGGGCGCAATGAGCGTGGGCGTGGCGCTTTCACTGGGGCTCTCGGTACTGGCTTTCGGCAGCGAAACGCTTGTCGCGTTCGTTCATAACATGGGGCTCGCCAACAGCTTCGTCGAAACGGGACGGGCCCTCCTGTTTCGCGTGCCCACGCCGTTCGCGGCGCTCAAGCTGCTCCATGCGCCAACCGCGCTCGCCAGCGGCGCACAGGCCGCATCCGCCCTGTGCGCCGCCGCCGCCGTCTGCTACGCGTGGGGCCGGCCCAGCGCTTTCGGGCTGCGCGCCGCCGTGCTCGTATGTGCCAGCATGCTCGTGAGCCCATACCTCTATGACTATGACCTGACCTGGTATGGAATCGTGATCGCATGGGTGGTCCATCACGCGCGAGACCACGGCTTTCAGCGCGGACAGCGCGAATGGCTGGCCGTACTCTGGCTTGCCCCCATTGCCGGCCTCACGCTCGTTTCTCATCTGCACGTCCCGTTCACCCCGCTCATCTCGATTGCCACGCTCTGGATGCTGATCGCGCAGATCGCGCGCGAGCGAAGCGCGCAGGCAATCTCCAACACCGCAGCCTCGTCGTAAGAGGGAGAAAACATCATGAACATGCCTATCGACGAGCAAGTGCGTCGCGCCGGACTCGCGCTCGAGACCCCGCTCATCTCCATCGTCGCTCCGTTCTACAACGAGCAGGACGGCGTCGCAGCGTTCTTCGAACAGATCATCGCGACGATGGAGTCCATTGAATCCGTGCGCTTCGAGATCGTCTGCGTCAACGACGGCAGTCGCGATGACACTCTTGAAGAGCTGGTCCTCGTGAGCCAGCGCGACCGGCGCGTCAAGGTCATCGATCTTACGCGCAACTTCGGCAAGGAGGCTGCACTCACGGCGGGTCTGCACGAAGCGTCCGGCGACGCTATCGTCGTCATCGATGCGGACCTGCAGGATCCGCCCTCGTTGATCCCCGAAATGATCCGGCGTTGGCAGCAAGGCGCGGAAGTCGTACTCGCACGGCGTGCCAGCCGCGCCTGCGATTCCTTTCTGAAGCGCACAACCGCAGCGTTGTTCTATCGCATCCACAACGCACTATCGGAATTGAAGATCCCCGAAAATGTGGGCGACTTCCGACTCATGGATCGTCTAGTGGTCAACGCGCTGCGCAGTCTTCCGGAGCGGCATCGGTTCATGAAGGGGCTGTTCGCGTGGGTCGGATTCAATACGGTCACACTCGACTATGAACGCACACCACGCAGCGCAGGCAAAACCAAGTTCTCCGGCTGGCGCCTGTGGAATTTTGCTCTCGAAGGCATTACGAGTTTCAGCACCGTGCCGTTGCGTATCTGGATGTATATCGGCGGCGCGATAGCCGCGCTCGCGTTTTGCTACGGTACGTTCATGGTCGGGCGCACGTTGCTGTTCGGCAATCCCGTGCCAGGCTACGCTTCTCTCGTTTCCGTGGTGCTCTTCATGAGCGGCATACAACTGGTCGGCATCGGTGTCATTGGCGAATATGTCGGGCGTATTTACGACGAGTCAAAAGAGCGGCCCGTCTACCTCGTGCGCCGGTGCTACGAGGCGCGTGCCAGCATCAGCGTCCTGCCGGTCGAACGCGCAGAGGCACGTACTCATAGCGCGCCACTGGAACTGGTTAGCTGGCGTGGCGCGTCGAAGGTGCGAGCAGCCGGCCGATGAAGATGCGCCGATCAAGGGTTGCGGTAAATGCGCAGGGCCTCGCGATACGCGTTGCGACCCAGGCCAGCCACAATACAGCTACGGCAAAACAACAGCCGTGGCTGTGCCGTGAACGAATCAGGTTGTACAGCGCGGCACTCTTCGTCTTGCAGGCCGCGCTAGTCGGAATCTGGGCGGTGTGCTATTGGGGCCTCCATAAAGAAGGGGTCCCGCTCCCCGGCTCGGATTTTCGGGTCTTCTGGTGCGCCTCTGAGGTTTCACTGCGCCACGGGGCCGCGGCGGCGTTCGACAACCAGCGGCTTCTGGCCTGCGAGGCGTCGCTGCAGGCGGGCACGCCTTTGGCGGATATGTTCGGACCGTGGATCTACCCGCCGACGTTTCAGCTGCTCGTGTACCCGCTCGCATCGCTGCCCTACGCCGCTTCGTACACACTCTTTATGGGTGTCGGCGTTGCGGGGTGCTTGCTCGCCTGCATGCCAGCGATGAGGCAGAATACTTTGCCCTGGGCGACGGTCGTCGCGTTTCCGGGCATTTGGGTAACGATGGTCTATGGGCAGAACTCTCTGCTAACACTTGCACTGGCAGCCGGTGCGCTCGGCATCCTCGAGACTGCGCCGATTCTTGCAGGTATCTGTGCGGGCATGCTCGTGATCAAGCCTCAATTGGGCATCCTGTTCCCACTGTTCTTTCTGTGCGGCCGCCATTTTCGAGCCTGCGCCGCAACGATCTTGACGGCGACCGTCCTCGGCGCCGCAAGCGCCGCGCTGTTTGGCTTGTCGCTATGGATGAAGTTCTTTCAAGCCGCGGCGTGGTTTCAGGATGTCGCACTAGTACAAGGCGAAGGCCATCTCTGGCGTGCCATGCCCACTGTCTTCGCGTTCTTGCGTGCGGCCGGCGTAGGCGCGGGCGCGGCGTACTCGATACACGTCGCAATCGCCCTCGCGGCGGTGCTGGCCACTTCGATGGCCTGGGCGCGCCGGATGAACCGGGAACTGCTCGCGGCGGCCGCCATCGTCACCACGCTCATGATTCAGCCCTATCTCGTGTACTACGATCTCGCCTGGCTGCTTCTACCTGTCGTGTGCATTTGCGCCCACGCTAATGCACGCCACTCATCAACGTCTCTTTCCGCTATGGACTATGCCTTCGTGACGCTGGCGTGGTTCACGCCCCTGCTGTCGTTTCTCTCGATCTGCAATACGACGGCCACGCACTCATGGGCGGCATTCCTGCTCCCTGCGTGGCTCATTCTGATACTCATACGCGCCTCACGCGACCACGCGAAATAGTCGTACGGGGCTGCGGCATTCGCCGGCCGCAAGCTGCAGCGTGCGACCGACGATGTGTGGATGTGAAGTTACTCAGCGAAAGACCGTCCGCACCTCCTTGTCGATTCTCGCATTTGCAGGCGCGCGATCGCTCATTTCAGATCCGGTCTTCTGAACGGCAGTCATCGCCCACAGGAAAGCGGCAAACCAGCCGAGCACGGTCCATCCGAGCAGCATGTTAAGCCTCGTAATGGCGCGTCGCTTACGGTGCATACCTTGGAAGGCGATGATCGAAGGAAGGAAATACAGCAACACCAACATGGCGAGAAGCCCGCCCGAATCACTGGGCGTGTGCCCGGCACCGGTGCTCGATTGATCGTTACGCATGTTGTCCCCCGTAAGTCAACGCAAGCGTGAAATCACGCGACGCGCCTCTGACGCCACCTGGCTGTGTACCAGCTCTGAATGGCGTTATTTTGCAGCTAACCCGGTCCCTGCATTGATATCTGCCAGCTGCCGCTTGCCAGCGCGCACAGCCTGTTGCGCGAGGTGGCGCCGCACGATGACTATCAACAGCGCGAATACGATGACAGGTACATAAACGCCGGTCGCCCAATCCCCAGGGGTATAGAAGACGAGCGGCGAGAGCCATGCGCTCACTACCGCGACCCCATCGCCGCGAAGCCAGCCGTTGCGGGCACCATCGCGCACGAGCCACAGCATCGGCAAGCCGAGCAGAAGCAGGTCGTAGGGCATCACATAGGTCGGCACCAGCAGCGTGGCGAGTACGAGCACCGACGCCCGCAACTCGAATCGCGCGCGCACGGCCCAAAGCCAGGCGACGGCGCTCGCGGCCAGCGCCGCCACGACCGCGTGCAAGCCATACGCGGTCGGCACGGCCACGCCGAAATGGCGCGCGGCGCCGAACACCGTCGATATGCCGCGCGGCCACCGGTCTGAATACTCGACGACGAACTGGCTAAAGGCGGGCAATGCCTGCGCAAAGCGGGAGAACGTGTCGAATCCGAGCACCAGCCCGGCGAGTGCGGAGAACGCGCCGACAGTCAGCGCCGCCGACGCGAAGGCGCGCCAATGCCTGCCGAACAGCAACGCAATGGGAATCACGAGGCCCAGTTGCGGTTTAATGGCCAGCAATCCGAAGCAAATGCCTGCGAGCCATGGGCGCCTGGCGAGCGAGATGAGTCCCAGCCCCATGAGCCCAAACGTCAAAAATGAGTTCTGCCCGGCGCCCGCCGCGACCCAGACGGCAGGAAAAGCGACAACCGACAGCCACCATGAGGCGTTCCGCACTGCAGGCAGGATGCGCGCGCACACGTGGTATGCGAAGGCCATGCCTGTCGATACATAGGCGAGATACGAGACGGGGAAAGGCAGCAACGCGGCCGGGAGCATGACCAGCAAAAACGTGGGCGGATAGGTCCACGGCGTGACGAAGGGCGTCGGCAGCATGTTCTGCAGCGGCAACGCAATCCGCTCGATGAGGGCAGTGTCGAACACGCTGGCTGCCGGCCCATGCAGCGCGAGCCAGGAGGCGCTCCAGAATACGGCGAAATCCCAACCTGGCGGGCTGACGTTGGGTATCCGGTCGATGCAGCCAAACCAGACCCGTAGCGAAAAATAGCCAATGTTCACCAGCACCACGAAAGCCGCGTAAATACGGATACGCTGCCCGTCGAGCCAGGCGGGCGCCGCGTGCAATGGCCGGGAACCGCGATGGATGGAATCGTCGCGCACGATCATGCCGCCTGCCTGGCTGAGGCGATCGAAACACGTTCGCCGGTCGCAATGACTCCAGCGACTCCGAACCTGGTTCTGAACCCGATGACACGCAGCATCCCCCGGCCCTCCTTGACATGCGCGACGCTCGGGCCGGGAGAGCTCGACGCCCGCCATTCAGTCTGGCGGCGCATCTCGTGCCGGTCGTGCCTCGCGACAGCTTGTATCCCGAAGTATGGGCGAACAGCTTGCCCCGCGACAGTCACAATGCGTGCGTAAACGTTCGCGAGCCCGCATACAACCGTTAAACCGGTCGTGTGCGGGCTCGCTGTCTACGTAGCGGCGGGCCGCCGGGGCGTCTTCGTCAGAACGGCAGCTTCGCGTCCGGCTTCTCGGCGAGAATCACGCGCTTGAAGTCGGCCTGGATGCGCGCAAGCGCCGCGTCGTTATCAGCCTCGAAGCGCATCACGACGACAGGCGTGGTGTTCGACGAGCGGGCAAGACCAAAGCCGTCCGGGTATTCCACGCGCAGGCCGTCGATGGTGATGACCTCGTCGGCACCCGTGAACTTCGCGTTCTTCTGCAGCTTGCCGATCAGCTCGAAGTTCTCGCCTTCCTCGAGCTTCAGTTGCAGCTCGGGCGTGGCATGCGAGTTCGGCAGGTCGTTGAGCAGCTTGCTCGGATCGGCGACGCGCGAGAGGATTTCGAGCAGACGCGCGCCCGTGTACAGGCCGTCGTCGAAGCCGTACCAGCGGTCCTTGAAGAACACGTGGCCGCTCATTTCACCCGCGAGCGGCGCGCCGGTTTCGCGCAGCTTCGCCTTCACGAGCGAGTGGCCCGTCTTCCACATGAGCGGCTCGCCGCCCTTTTCCTTCACCCACTTCGCGAGATTGCGCGTGCACTTCACGTCGTAAATGATCTGCTTGCCCGGATTGCGCGAGAGCACTTCCTCGGCGAACAGCATGAGCTGGCGATCGGGGTAGATGATCTGGCCGTCCTTGGTCACGACGCCCAGACGGTCGCCGTCGCCGTCGAACGCGAAACCGATTTCCGCATCCGTTTCCTTGAGCGCCCGGATCACGTCCTGCAGATTCTCGGGGTGCGCCGGGTCCGGATGGTGGTTCGGGAAATTGCCGTCCACTTCCGTGAAGAGCTCGACCAGCTCGCAGCCCATCGCCTTGAACAGGCGCGGCGCCAGATCGCCCGCCACGCCGTTGCCGGTGTCGACGACGATCTTGATCGGGCGCGCGAGCTTCACGTCGCTCAGGATGCGATCGACATACGCGTCCGCGATGTCGTACTTCGTGTAGCTGCCCTCGCCCGCGTCGAATCGGTCTGCCACGATGCGGTCGTACAGCGCGAGGATCTGGTCGCCGTAGATCGCCTTGCCGCGCAGGACCATCTTGAAGCCGTTGTAGTCGGGCGGATTGTGGCTGCCCGTCACGACGATGCACGAGTCCACGTTGCGCTCGCCGCCCACCAGCTTGAGCGGCACGCTCGCGGCGAAGTAGCCCACGGGCGTGGGCACCATGCCGACGTCGACCACGTCCACGCCGGCCTCGCACAGGCCGTCGGCCAGTGCACGCGAGAGATCGGGACCCGAGAGCCGGCCGTCGCGCGCGATCACCACGGCGTCGCCGCCCTGCGCGCGCACTTCGCTGCCGAACGCGCGGCCGATGGCGCGCGCGGTGTCGGTGTCGAGCGTCTTGCCGATCACGCCGCGAATGTCATATGCCTTGAAAATCGATTTCGAAATCATGTTGAGGCTCACGTCCAGATGGGGATTCGGGTCTATTCGTAACACAGACAGGCGCCTGTAAGCCTTCGGAGTTACGAAAAGTGGGTTCCGTTACAAACTATAATTGCCGTTTTTCGGCAGTGGTATGCACCCATTTTAATGCTTCGCCGTTTCCTTTTATTGCCAAAATATTCGTCAAAAATGGCGGAAAGATTGCGCATGCCGCGTGCCTGCCCCTTTTTTAGCGCTTCCCGCCACGGCGAGGCGCGATGTTGAGCCTCAAGCGCTTTGGCAACCCCGACGTTGCCCGCGCGTTTGCAAACATCGTGTGGCTGGGCCTCGAGCGCGTCACGCAGATCGCGGTGGCCATCGTCATCAGCGGCGTGCTCGCACGCTATTTCGGCCCTGACGTCTTCGGCAAGTGGCAGTACGCCAACACGCTGCTGCTCGTGCTCGCGCCCGTGACCTGGGTGTGCGGCGCCGAGATTCTCGTGCCCACCATCGTCAACCGGCCGCCGGAGCAGCTCGGCACGGTGCTCGGGAGCGCGTTTGCGCTGCGCATCGGCGTGTCGGCGGCGGCGCTGCTCGTCACGTGGGCCGGCATCGCGCTCGGCGTGACCGATCCGATGGTCGGCGCCATGCTCGCCGGGCTCGCCGTGACGATGCTGTTTCGCGAGCCGTTCGTGGGTGTGATCAACGCCTGGCTGCAGAGCATGACGTACAGCAAGCCGCAATTGCTCGCGAGCATGACGACGGCGGTGATCAAGGCGCTGCTCGTGTACCTGCTTGCGCGGGCGGCGTTCGCGCCCGCCACCTTCGGCTGGCTCTGGGCGCTCGAATCGGCAGCGATTGGCGCGGCGCTCGTGCTCTACTTCCGGCGCCGCCACGGCGGCAAGCTCAGCTGGCACGTGGACCGCTCGCTCTTCAAGCACTACGCGAGCGCGGGCACGGTGTTCTGGCTCGGGCTCATCTGCATGTACCTGTTCCTGAAGCTCGACCGCCTGATGCTCGAGCGCACGATCTCGTTCGCCGATCTCGGCCGCTACTCCGCCGCGCAGCAGCTCAACGAGAACTGGATCACGCTCGCGCTCATGCTCTCGCAGACGATCGCGCCCGCCTTCGTCTACCGCGTGCAGCAGACCGCGCAGTTGCGCCGCAATCTCGTGCGTCTCTTCGCGATGACGGCCGTGCTGATGGTGGCCGGCGCGCTCGTGCTCGATGCGCTCGCGGGCTTCATCATCGGCCGCGTGTTCGGGCCAGACTATGAAGGCGCGATCGGCATTTTTCGCTGGGCTGTTTGGCTTTCGGTGCCGGCGGGACTCGAGGCCATCGGCAACCTCGTCGTGCTCAAATATCAGGCGAAATTCGTGCTGCTCGCGAAATGGCTGCTTGCGCTCGCGGTGGCCTTCGCCGTGAATCTCGTGGCGATCCCGCGACTCGGCTCGTATGGCGCGCTGTGCGGCCTCGCGGCAGGCTATCTCGCGGCGGCCTGCGTGAACCTCTACTACATCCGCTTCAAACTCGCTTCATGATGAATTCCGCCGCGCTTCCTTTGCGCGATGCACGCGAGGGCGTGCTTGCCGACGTCGCCGTTCTCATGCCCGCATACAACGGCCAGGACGATGTCGCCCGAACGCTCGCTTCATTCGACGAAAACGCAACGATCTATGCGCTCGTCGTCGACGATGGCAGCACGCCGCCGATCGTCGCGCCTGAGGTGCCGGGCATGTGCGTGGAAGTTTTGCGGATGGCGAAGAACGGCGGCATCGAGCGCGCGTTGCAGGCGGGTGTCGAGGCGCTCGCGGCGCGCGGGTTTCGCTATGCGGCGCGTATCGATGCAGGCGATCTCGCCGCGCCTCAGCGCCTCGCGAAACAGCGCGCGCGCATGGAAGCGGAACCCACGCTCGCGGCGCTCGGCACGTGGACCCAGGTGGTCAATCGCGCGGGCGAGCCGCTTTTCATGCTGCGCCCTAGCAGCGATGCACGCGAGTTGCGCCGTACGCGCCTCTTGCGCTCGCCGCTCGTGCATCCTTCGGTGATGCTGCGTATTGATGCCGTGCTCGCTGTAGGCAACTATCGCGTCCAGTATCCAGCCGCTGAGGACCTTGATCTGTTCCTGCGCCTCATGGAGCACTACGAGTGCGCGAACCTGCCTGAACTCGGTCTGTACTACGAACTCAATGAAGGCGGCATTAGCGCGACGAAGCGGCGGCGGCAGATCGTCTCCACCCTGCGTCTGCAGCTACGCTATCTGAACGTGCTGAACTGGCGCGACTGGGCGGGCGTGGCGAAGAGCCTGCTTCACTTCGTGACGCCGTACCGCACCTTGCAGAAGGTGAAGCGCGCGCTGTTTGCCCAAGGCACGTAGCGAGGCACCACAGCTGCGATCCTGCTGTTCGTTGTGGAATTGCGTCAAGGTGATGACCTCAACACGCACCCAACCCGTCCAGACCCGCGCCGGCAGCCAACAGATCCAGTCCCAATATGGCTCCCCGCGCATTTAAGCCGCGGGCACGGCTTGGGAAACGTGGCAAGTGCCTTTGCCCGCGCTTGCTGGGACACGTCCTTGCCGCGCGGCGTAACCTCGGGCGCGGCTCGCCTATGGCGCAAGCCGCAAGGTCTACCGGGCAACAGCCGCCAGCACGGTTCCGCGATCGGAACGATGAGCGTATAGGCATCGGCAATGATGCACATCGCGAAGGAAGCGCTTGACTATCCTCATACGATTGAGATTAAATGTCGCTGCTGTCGCTCATCAGAGCATCGACCGTTAAACCGCTTTTTGCGGGTAAGGGCTCTTATCGCCCAAAATTCTTTTGAAACGTTGATCTAGCCTCACCACGCTAGACCGAAGAATGCAATGCTCCCTTTCGGGGAGCCCGTCGAGTAGTCGGTTTTTTCGCCGACGTAGGCGAATATCCTATGCATTCGTGCTACCCCCCGCATGGTCGCTTCGTGACTGCGCGCGGCTTCCAGGTCGCCTCATCATTCTCGTCGTCGCTTACGCCTGCTGGTTCAACAACCTTGGTGTGAGCTCACGCGAAGCATACCTCCCTTCATACATCGCTAACCGGCACCGACGGTCTATCCGCTGACGGTCCTGCGACACCTTTGAAAAGTCTCGCGCCGCAAGGCGCTAAACAGATCTGACTCGCACAAAAGAAGGCCTTGCAGCCTCACTTTTGACCGGCGCAATAATGGTCAACGACGATTCACTGATCGCTCATCCTTTCCTCGCCTTGCTGGAGCCAAGTGCTCCCCGAAGCGTCGTGTGGCATTTTTGTGCGGGGTTCTGTTTTCCCGCCTGAACGCTGCACACGTTACTTGCCCAAATCGAAGGGGGCTACCCGAAGGCATGACTGAGCTCCTGGTGCAACCGGGATCAGTAGCATGTCTCAATTGTCCGCTTGCGGACAATCGTGGTCCTTCTTCGCATCTTTGAAACGCTCGAGCTCATCGAACGTTCTGGTCTGCCACGCGCCGCTCTGGCGCACATCAACCCGTTCACACGCCCTCAAGCGCGATCCCGACGTGACTCGTTCACCCGAGGTTCCGCCCACATCGTGCTCGCCCTCACGCGAGCCGTCATCGCCCACGTGCTGCATGCACACAAATGCGGTTGAACATCGAATGCGTCGCCTGGCGACGCGCGGTGTTCATACCGCCCCCGGGGCTCTCATTTCCAAGCGCAGACCTTTCCACCGGTTCTAACCGGGGACCCTCAGCTAAACCGCCTCTGCCCATCTTTTTGCATTTCCGAATCACAGCAGGTCAACGTCGCACCCTCGTTGGCCCTGCTCAATCACGTGTCCCTTGCGGACACGACGCCACCGCAGCCGGTGGCAACAGGTGCCCTCATGTGCGTCGCCGCCCCGCGCATGAGGCTGAAGTACAGGCGGAGAAACCAGCCAGCCACAGGAAAGGAACCCTATGGGACGAAGATCAAGAGGCGTCAACCACGCCGCACAGATGAGTCGGGACGCCGGCGGAAGCAAAGACTCACAGAAGCACCGCCGCTTGCACTGGAGTGAGTTCTCGCGTTTCGCCGCGCGCGTTGGCCACACGCTGGAAGCGGTGGACCAGGCGGAAGACTGGATGCTCGAATACTTCGTCTGGTTCCTCGTTGCCGGGGCGATGAAACCTGGCACCCTCGCGAACTATCGAGCGTCGCTCTCAGTGATTCAAGGTACGGCCGGCCAGGATGTGTCCCGCTCAACCCGCAGTCGAGATCTCCAGCTCGAGCGACGAGACCGGCATGGCAGGCATCGAGCGCGTACGCCCCAGGAATTCAACGACCTGCTCGCCGCAGCGCAGGCGTTCGACAGCAGCGTCGTGCACGTGATTCGCCTGATGCGTTGGCTTGGACTTCGCATGCGCGAGGCACTCATGTGCGGCAAGTCACTGGAAACGTGGCGAGATCTGATCTTGCAGGGAGATCGACGCCTGCCTGTCGAACGCGGAGCCAAGAACGGCCGCCCGCGCCGCACCGAAGTGCTGGCCGACCATGTCGACGAGACGCTCGACGCAATCAACAAAGCGCTGGCGTTCTGCCGCGATCGCGACTTTGAGTTGGTGAGCGGCTGCCACGACGATCTCAAAAGCGCGAAGGCCCGTCTGAAATCACGCTTCGAGCAATTGCCAATGCGTCGGGAACTCGCGAGCCACAGTCTGCGATTCACGTATGCGGTCGACTTCGCTAACGCCGCACTGGATCGCGGCGTACCACCAGTCGACGTACTGACCCAGCTCTCGGACCGCCTCGGTCACGGACCGTCGCGGGTGAAGATGATTCTCGAGGTCTACTGCTGGCAAATCCGCCATCGGTTCCCAGAAAAAATCCACTTGCCAAGCGACTTCGTTCCCCGCAAGCAAACGAAGGACGCCGCGGTGTCCGCGACGAGCCGCTCCGAGGATCGATCCGCGCCTCACGAGCCTGCCGACAGGCGGCGAAGGCCAGCGGGTGGACGCCGTCTTCAAACGAATCATGGAGGAAAAAGGCTCAGACAAAAACTCTTTTAATCTGCACTACAAATTACCCCACGGCTACGAACCAAACACTTACAAAGGAGCAAGACAACGTGCTGGAATCCCCACTCACAGAGGAAGCGCGCGGCGCGCTTAACCGATACAGCAGCGAGAACGCCGTCAATACGCTGCTACCACTATGGCGACAGTTTGAAGATTTCCTCCAATCGCGCGGCCTATCGCCCACTTCCATCCTCGATATTCCGGAAGACGCGCTTCATGCATACGCGCGCCATCTCGACTACCGGGACTGCCATGTCGATGACGCGCTGGTCGCACTTAGCGCCGTGCTCCTTGTATGCCTGCACGCAGGCTACAGCGGCAAAGTTCTGCGCTCCGTTGTGATCCCGCGTATTCGTCGCCCCATCGAGAACCGACAGTGGGACGCATTTCGCTTGCGAACCTACCAGCCGCTCGAATCCTCGCAACTCGCCCGTAGTCGCAGACGCCGGGCCAAGCGCGAAGCGTATGCACAGGATACGGTTCGCGCCGACGTTAATCGCAAGTAAGCAACGTCCTTAATGCCTTTCATCGCTCCATCTACAACCATCGAAGGATCAACCATGACTCATCTGATTGTGGCTCACTTTCAAAGCTCGAACGGTGCCGCGCAAAATTCAGCAGCGCAAGTTCTTCACGCACAGACTGGAGGATTGCTCATCAATCCCGGCCCGCTTGATATGGCCGGAGAGCACGAGAGCAACACACGTTTGGAGGCCACTGAAAAAGCACTGCAGGATCACTACTGCACCTTGATGACATCCCGGCGCGGGGGAATTATCGACGTGTCGCCTGAAGACCGGAAAGCCATGATCGCATTCATCCAGGCAAGGCGCCCTGTTCTTACCGAACTGAAAACGATCATCGTGTCGACGTCTCCGGACACCGCATCACAGCAGGCTGCCGTAGAAACGCTTGCGGAACTAAGTGCAGCGGGTGTGGCTGCGTCCTGCATCCGAATCCTCTGTACCGACGCCCCAGCGAACGCCGCCCTCGAGGAGGTCTACCCCATCATGGCCGAATATGCGCGTGAAGTGGAGATCACGCTATTGCCCGAGGCGACGCTTCCGGGATCAACGTCTTTTGCGAAGGCTCAGCAATTCAAGATGCCGATCGCCGCTGTCTTGAACCGCGCTGTCGATTTCGAAACCGAGTTGACCGCGGCGCGACTCAATGGCGCGCCCGAGAAAGTCATGCATGGACTCGCCCACAAGGTAATCGCGCAGCGCGATCTTCTCGACACGGCGGGCGCGTTCAAACGTAAGCGGTAGTTTTTCCTCACATAGATCCTGAGCTGAAAACAGCGCAGGATGTGTCCACGGTTTTTTAATGGACACACCCTTCATGGACGAGAACTGCGCAGATTTTTTGCCCTTGCGTGCGACCAACGTTGGTGTCGAAGGCAAGCGGACTTTCGACAAACGTGACAAACAGAGGCTGATTGAAGCCTGCCTGAAACCGGGCGTGTCGATCGCGGGTATG
>NZ_JBFRCL010000087.1:0-28289 GCF_040965695.1 Paraburkholderia sp. BR10937 | reverse complement strand
CGGGAGCGGCTGAAGTCTCTTCCCAACGAAAAACGACCCGGCCGCGCATGCGACCGGGTCGTCAAGTCCCGCCCCTCGCGTTACTCCGTTCGGTACCTTAAAAAAGACCTTAACTGAACGGCATTACGCTTCTTGCGGGCTTTTTCGTTAGCCGAGCCGCGTGCGAGCCTTTCTGCGCGTAATTTTTCCCTGTCCGCCCCCCCCGCCACCGATTCCGCGAATTGCCCGCATTTCTCCGCCCTGATCCATCGATCATGGGGGGCTCACCTTCGAAATAATTCCAACATCGGAAAAGGCCTTGCGTAAGACGCCAGGCCGGCAGCAATCCAGCGCCATTCCAGCAACAGACGACCGGCGGCGGCATTGGCCGCTCACCTCATCAGGGGCTTAGCTTGAACATTCGCAAATTCATCGGTGGCACCAGCCGCGACGCGTTACGGCTCGTACGCGAAGCGCTGGGTGCGGACGCCGTCGTTCTGTCGAACCGTACGCTCGACGACGGCAGCGTCGAAATCGTCGCGCTCGCGGACCGCGATCTCGCGGCGATCGCGCCGGCCGATGCCGCCGCCGCGCAAGGCCTGGGTGGCCTCGTGGCGCAGGGTGGTCAAGGCGCCCCGTTCGCGCAGCCCTCGGCCGCCATGACGCAGATGTCGCGCGCGCCGCGCAGCGCGCCTGGCGCCGCTCCCGCGGCGCTCGCCGCCCCGGTCGGCAGTGCCAACCCCTACGCGAGCGGCATGCCGGACGTGTTCTCCTCGGTGTTCGGCGCGAGCCCGGAAGTGGGCGTCGAAAACGGCGGCGCAAGTGCCGATGCCGATGCCGATGGCGACCACGCCGCCGACACCGCCGTCTCGCTCGGCAAGGAAGCGGCGGCCGCGTCGGCCGCCATTACACCGCTTTCGGCTTCGTCGCCGTCTTCGCGTGCCGCGGCGGGACAGCAGGCCGCGCGATCGGCGATGCCGCCGACGCTGCAAGCCGCGATGCAGCCGGCGCAGTCGCAACAAGCCGTCCCGCATGCCCATTCGCCGCTGCAAATGGCGCTGCAGGCCGCGACCGGGTCGCTCGCCTCGCCGGCCTTTGCGCCATCGTTTGCGTCCACGGCGCCGACCGCCAACGCAAACGCCCAGGCCGCCGCACGCGAAGCCGCCGCGCGGCTCGAACAGGCCGCCGCCGCGTCGGCGGGCGACACACCGCGCACGATGGCCGAATCGAACCCCTGGCTGATCGACCACGCCCGCCGCATCGCGAACCAGCAGAACGCGCCGCGCGTGCCGGGCATGACGCCCGCCGCCGCCGCCGCGCGCGGCCTCGGCAGCGTCGCCGACCCGGTGTTGCCGCCCGACGTCGACGCCAGCACGCCCGACTGGGCGCTCGAGGCCGCTCATGTCGCCGCGCGCCGCGCCGCGCAGCGCCTCGGCCACGGTCCGGAAGCCGCCGGCCCCGCGCCCGGCAGCCGCAATGCGCAAGGCGCCGATGCGGCGCAAACCGTGAGCGAAGCGATCCGCGCGCGCATCGAGCAGGTCGTCAACGAAACCGTGATGAACGAGCTCGCCTCCATGCGCGGCATGATGGAAGAGCAGTTCGCCGGCCTCCTGTGGGGCGAGCGCCAGCGCCGCAGCCCGGTGCAGGGCGCGCTCACCAAGCAGCTGTTCGCTGCGGGCTTCTCGGCGCAACTCGTGAAGATGATGATCGACCGCCTGCCCGACGTGCAAACCGAAGAGGCCGGCATGGAGTGGCTGCAGTCGGTGCTCGAATCGAACCTGCCCGTGCTCGAAGACGAAGAAGCGCTCATGGAGCGCGGCGGTGTGTTCGCGCTGATGGGCCCGACGGGCGTGGGCAAGACCACGACCACGGCGAAGCTCGCCGCGCGCTGCGTGATGCGCTTCGGCGCGAGCAAGGTGGCGCTGCTCACCACCGATAGCTACCGGATCGGCGGCCACGAGCAACTGCGCATCTTCGGCAAGATCCTCGGCGTTTCGGTGCACGCGGTGCGCGACGGCGCGGACCTCCAGCTCGCGCTCACCGAACTCAAGAACAAGCACATCGTGCTGATCGACACGATCGGCATGAGCCAGCGCGACCGCGCCGTGGCCGACCAGATCGCCATGCTGTGCGGCGCGGGCCGCCCGGTGCAGCGCCTGCTGCTGCTCTCGGCGACCAACCACGGCGACACGCTCAACGAAGTCGTGCAGGCCTACCAGAGCGGCCCGGACAACGCGCCGCTCACGGGCTGCATCCTCACCAAGCTCGACGAGGCGACCAACCTCGGCAGCGCACTCGACACCGTGCTGCGCTACAAGCTGCCGGTGCATTACGTCTCGACGGGCCAGAAGGTCCCCGAGAACCTTTACGTGGCGACGCGCCGCTTCCTGATCCGCAGTGCTTTCTGCATTCCGCGAGAGAGTTCGCCGTTCGTGCCGCACGAAGACGATATCCCGGCGCTCCTGTCGGCACTCTCGACGCGTTCGAATTCGCAGGCTCCCGAGGTCAGGTTTGGATAAGTTCGTAATCGATCAGGCAGAAGGGCTGCGGCGGCTTCTCGCGCGTGAAGGCTCGCGCGTGGTCGCAGTGACGGGCGGTGCAGGTTCGCCGGGACGCACGACCGCGGTGGTCAATCTCGCGGCGGCGCTCACCGCGCAGGGCAAGGACGTGCTCGTGATCGACGAGTGTCTGGGACCCCGCTCGGTCTGTGCGCTGGTGGGCGGTGTGAGGGGCGCAGGCAACTTCGCCGCCGTCATGCGCGGCGAGCGCACGCTCGACGAAGCCGTGGGCCGTCATGCGCTCGGCTTCGGCGTGCTGGCCGCCTCGCGCGACAACCGTGCGCAGTACACGGCCGCCCAGCTGCAGAAGGTCATTTCGGGTCCCGCGGACATCGTCCTGATCGACGCGCAGCTCGACGCCGATGGCGCGCTTTCGCCGCTCGCCATGCACGCGCACGACGTGCTGATCGTGATGCGCATCGGTGCGCAGTCGATCACGGACGCCTACGCGTGCATGAAACGGCTGCACTTCGCCCATGCGATCGCGCAGTTTCGCGTGCTCGCGAATCATGTGGCGAACGCCAGCGACGCGCAGGCCGCGATCGAGAACCTCGCGGGGGTGGCGAGCCGCTACCTGAGCGTGTCGCTCGAAAGCGCCGGCAGCGTCGCCGCCGATCAGCACATGGCGCAGGCGCTCAGGCTCGCACGCTGCATCGTCGATGCGTTTCCGTCGACGGCCGCCGCGCGCGATTTCCGCCACGTGGCCGCCGAACTGCCGCATTGGCCGATGCGACCCGCGGTCTCGGCGTGCTCGCCGGCCACGGCGCGCACCAATGCACTATTCGGCGCGAAGGACGAAGAACATGAAGCGGCGGGCCACGCACCCGCCGACGATCTGGACGACGCGCCGCAAGCCGGCGTCCAGCCCCACGCTACCCATGCAACAAACGCCGCACACAGCACGCTCGCCGCGAACGCCGATTCGTTCGTTGCGGCCGTGACGGGTGTGCATCCCGCACCCAACGCAACATCCGCGTCCGCGCCGTCCCATGTGGGCTGGCGGACCGATACGCCCGCGCAGCGGACGTCGCCGCAGCACGTCTGACGTGCGCACGACGACGCCAATCAGGGAGATGAGAAGTGGAGAGCACGATGTATAACGCTCAAGGAAAAATTTCGCAGGCCGACGTGCTCGCGAAGTACGCGCCGCTCGTCAGGCGGCTCGGCTTGCAGCTCGTCGCCAAGATGCCGGCGAGCGTGGACCTCGACGACCTGATCCAGGCCGGCATGATCGGCCTGCTCGACGCGGCCAACCGCTACAAGGAAGATCAGGGCGCGCAGTTCGAGACCTATGCGAGCCAGCGCATTCGCGGCGCGATGCTCGACGAGCTGCGCAGCAACGACTGGCTGCCGCGCAGCCTGCGCCGCACCTCGCGTGAAGTGGAAAGCGCGGTGCACAAGGTGGAGCAGCGGCTCGGGCGCTCGGCCAGCGAAACGGAAATCGCCGAGCATCTGAGCATGCCGCTCGACGAGTATCAGAGCATGCTGCAGGAACTGCACGGCAGCCAGCTCATCTACTACGAAGACTTCGACCGTTCCGCCGAGGACGAACCGTTCCTCGACCGCTACTGCGTCGATCATTCGGACCCGCTCTCGGCGCTGCTCGACGACAGCCTGCGCGGCGCGCTCGTCGAGGCGATCGACCGGCTGCCCGAGCGCGAGAAGCTGCTCATGTCGCTCTATTACGAGCGCGGCATGAACCTGCGCGAAATCGGCGCGGTGATGGAGGTGAGCGAGTCGCGCGTGTGCCAGCTGCACAGCCAGGCGGTGGCGCGCCTGCGCACGCGGCTGCGCGAGATGTCGTGGGCCGGCCAGGAGAATTGAGGCGGTAGACGCTCCGCGCGGCTGCCAGCGCGAGCCGGAGTGCAGTTGCAGTGAAAGAGCCGGGGTCGCGAGAGCGCTTCGGCTTTTTTGTTGGTGGATTGGACTCGCGCAAAACAAAAAAGCCGAAGCATCATTGCTTCGGCTTTTGTCTTTGGGCGAACGACGTGCGTGCGCGCTTACAGCCCGAACGCCGGCAGCCGCCCATCGGGACCGTACAGCATCGAGCCGTTGCCCGTTTCGCCGCGCAGGATCGAGAGCGCGCGGCGGTTATGTTCCATGCGCGTGCGAATCATCATGCCAATGGTGAGATTCTTGCGGCGCGCGCGCTCGGTCGAGCCTTTGAGCAGCGCCCACTGGCTTGCCAGACGCGCGTCGCCGTCGCAGGCCATTTCGATGCCCTTGCGGCCGCCCGGCAGGCCGAGGCCGGCCAGTTGCGCGTCGCGCGCCTTTTCCAGGCCCGCGAGACGCTGCGTGAGCGTGGTCTTCTGCTCGACGATCTGCGGCAGCGCCTCCATGCCGTCGGCCGACACGAGCGCCTTCTCTTCATAGGCGAGCAGCGACGCGAACGCCTCGACCGTGGCGTGTTCGTCGATCAGTGTGGCCAACAGGGCATCTTTCATTGCAAGGCACCAAAAAAAGCGAGGTTTGCGCGGCGCTCGCGCATCGGGCGTCAGTTGCCCGACGTCGGCTTCATGAGGTCGCGCGCGGTCTGGATCACGCCGTCGGCGATCTTGCCGGAGTCGATCTGCAACGTGCCGTTGCGGATCGCGTCCTTGATCGACTGCACGTGCGCCGTGTCGATGTCGGCCGAACCGCTCGCCGCGAGCGAGCGCATCGTCGACGAGAGCGACGAGAGACTCACGTTCGCGCCGCCTTGAGCGGCGGCGGTCGTGCTGCCTGCCGCGCCGGAGGTGGCCGCGGTGTCGGTGCTTATGCCGGTCGAATCGGCTTGCGAGCGCGCGAGGCCATCCTGCCGCGTGCGCGGATCATTGCGGGTGGAGGAGTCAACTTTCACGATGGGCGTTCCTGATCGATTTGACCTTGATAACGGCACAGGTCGGGCCGAACTTTAGCCGAAAATCCCACCGTTACATGCTGTTACGTGTGCTGGCGCACCAAGCCGGAAACGGCCGGATCGGGCCGCCGGACGGGGCTCAGCGCGCCCTGATCCGGCCCTTGTCAGCGCTTACCGGCCCTAGATCTGCACCTGCACGGTACCCGCGTCCTTGACCACGCCCGAGATGATCTGGCCGCCGCTCGTGCGCACGCGCACCTGCTGGCCGGGCTCGGCGTTGTTGAGTGCGCTGCCCTCGGCGGAGATCGTGAAGTTGCTGCCCACGGCGATCACCTTGACCGTCTGTCCGATGACCACCGAGGCGGCGCTGCGCAGCATGTCGGTGCGCAGCGGCAGTCCCGCGGAAATGCGCGCGAGCGCGACGGCGCCGGTCGCCTGGTTGGGATCGGTGATGATGGTCTGCGGCAGGTTCGCGAGGTCGCCCGCGCGCGGCATGAAATCGGCGGCCGAAAGCGCCTCGCCCGCGCCGATCTGGCGCGAGGCCACGTAGTAGGTCACGTCGACGGCAATGCGCGCGCTCACATAGAGCGTCCACGGCTTCGCGCCGATGCAGCGCACGCCCACGGTCGTGTGGCCATAGGTGCGTGCGCCCGGCGGCATGAACGGCTCGAGTGAGGTGCAGGCTGCGAGGCCACGCGGAAACACCGGCGCGACCGTGACGCTCACGTGGCCCGGCAAGCCTGCCGACTGCTGCTGCAGGAAGGCGAGCGCGGCGGCGCGGATCGATTCGCCGTCCTGCTGGCCGGGCGGCGTGGCTTGCACGTTCGTGGCGACGGCGCTGGTATTAGGGTTCGGCGGCGCGCTGGTGCTTGCGCTGGCAACCGGCTTCGCGCCCGCGAGCGCCGCTGCGCCCGCGTCCACGACCACCGGGGCGACGCGGTTCGCGGCGGTAGACAGGTTCACGCGCTGCAGCGTGCCCGCGTTGTTCGCATTGGCCGCCGGCACGCGCATGGGCTGGGCGCCCGCGCCCGGCGCGGGAACCGTGACGATGCGCGGCGCGTCGCCCTGGGGCGCGCGCTCGCCGGGACCCGGAATCGTGATCATGCCGTTCGACTCGACGCCCGCTCGCGCATCCTCGGGCACGCCGTGCGAATTCAGATCGGCGTAGCTGGCCGCGCGCAGCGGCGCGGCCTCGCTGGCGGGAGCATTGCTGGCCGCAGCCGCGGCGGGCTTCTTCGCATTGCTGGCAAGCAGCGCGTTCATCTGCGCGGCGTCGGCGCCCGCGCGGTCGCCGGGGCCCGCGATGAAGATCTGGCCGCCGGCGGCTTCAGGTTGCGCCGGCGTTTGTGCATGAGCGAGCGCACTGCCAAGGGCGCAGGCCAGCACGCACGTCCAGGACGCGCGCCACGACAGCGCGCGCGCACGCCGCTCCAGGCCGGCGTGCGGCCTACGGAAAGGGGCAGTCTGCGGCATTGTCGTTCTCCATCGAATGCATTGACACGCCTCGCATTCTAGGCGGCGGCCCCCGCGCGCTTGCGTCGAATAGAGGGGCGCTTTACCGGCTATTCGTCCGATTGGTTCTTGCCACCCCCGCCTAATATTCCACTCCATGCGCAAAGGCCTTCGGACCACGCGCCTAACGTTTGCGCCGGTTTTCTCGCCGATGGCGAGCCCGCCGCGCTCACGCCGAATCCTTTTTCGTTTTACGGAGAACGCCCGATGCTGGACAAACTCGATGCCGAATTCGCCTTTGGGCGCGAAGCGCTCGATGTGCGCGCCACGCGGCAGGCATTGATCTCTTCGAACATCGCGAACGCCGACACGCCGGGCTACCAGGCGCGCGACGTGGACTTCGCGGCGTCGCTCGCCGGCGCGCTGCGCCAGCAGGGCGCCGGCGGCACGGTGGGCATGAAGGCCACCTCGGGCGGCAACGCCCAGCCGCTCGCCATGGCGCAGCCCGCGGGCGTGACGAGCGGCATGCAGATGGCGTCCACGGAATCGGGCCACATGGCCGGCGACGCGAAGCTGATCCCGACGGGCGGCCCGGCCGACACCTACAAGAGCCAGCTCATGTACCGCACGCCGGTGCAGCCCGCGCTCGACGGCAACACGGTCGATCTCGATACCGAACGCGTGCAGTTCGCCGACAACGCGCTGCACTTCGAGTCGGGCATGACGGTGGTCTCGCAGCAGATCAAGACGATGCTCTCCGCGATCACCTCGGGTTCGAGCTGATCGCCGCTCGCAGCGCAGCCGGAAAACGCAGTAACGAAGCCATGAACGACCAACGCGCGCGTGACGCGCACCTGATGTGAGGTCAACGAAACCATGCCATCCCTGATGAACATCTTCAGCGTTGCGGGCTCCGCCATGACGGCGGAATCGCAGCGTCTGAACGTGACGGCGTCCAATCTCGCCAACGCCGACAGCACGACCGGCCCCGACGGCCAGCCGTACAAGGCGAAGCAGGTCGTGTTCGCGGTGAACCCGCTCGGCGGTGCGCGCACGGCCTCGGGCCAGCAGGTGGGCGGCGTCAGGGTGACCGGCGTGGTGGACGACCCCACGCCCATGAAACAGACCTACGACCCCGACAATCCCTCCGCCAACGCGGACGGCTACGTGACGATGCCGAACGTCGATCCGGTCCAGGAGATGGTGAACATGATCTCGGCGTCGCGCTCGTACCAGGCCAACGTCGAAACGCTGAACACGGCCAAGACGCTGATGCTCAAGACGCTCACGATCGGAACCTAAAGCGGGAAACCTGAAGCACGGCACGCAGCAGTCAGTACGGACACTGCAGTACATACAGAGACCAGCGGGCGCGAAATGAAGCCGCGCCCGCCACCACCACACGCCAAAGCACGAAGCGCAATCGAGGGAGAACGCGTTGAGTTCCAGCAACACAACCATCGGCGGCAGTACCGCCACCGTGTCGCAGCAACTGCTCGACACCATGAACGGCACGAGCTCGAGTTCGTCGTCGGCGTCGTCGAGCGGCACGAGCGCGAGCGACCTGCAGACCACCTTCTTGCGGATGCTCGTCGCGCAATTGCAGAACCAGGACCCGACTAATCCGATGGACAGCTCGCAGATGACCTCGCAGCTCGCCCAGATCAACACGGTCTCGGGCATCCAGCAGCTCAATACGTCGCTGTCGTCGCTCTCCACGCAGCTTTCGGCGGGCCAGAACGCGCAGGCTGCGCTGCTGATCGGCTCGACCGTGCTCGCTCCGGGCAGCAGCGCCGCCGTGTCGAGCGGCAGCGCGCCGCAGCTCGGCGTGACGCTGCCTTCGGCGGTGTCGGACGTGAAGCTCACGATCACCAACTCGGCAGGCCAGGTCGTCAACACGCTCGACCTCGGCGCGCAGTCGGCCGGCACCGTACCGGTCACCTGGAACGGCAAGGACAGCTCAGGCAACACGGTCGCCGACGGCACCTACACGATCACCGCCAGCGCGACCACCAACGGCCAGTCCGCTACTGCCACCGCGCTCGTCGCGAGCAAGGTGCAGGGCGTGGTCCAGCAGTCGGACGGCACGGCGAGCCTCTCGCTCGCCAACGGCAAAACGGTCGCGCTTTCGAGCGTCGGCGCCATTCTCTGAACACGATAAAGGCGGAGTAGACAAACATGGGCTACCAGCAAGGATTGAGCGGCCTCGCCGCGTCGTCGAACGACCTCGACGTGATCGGCAACAACATCGCCAACGCGAACACCGTTGGCTTCAAGCAGAGCACGGCGCAGTTCGCCGACGTCTACGCGAACACCATCGCGACGTCGGTGGGCAACCAGATCGGCCTCGGCGCCTCGCTGCAGACCGTGCAGCAGGACTTCGCGCAAGGCACGATCAGCACGACGGGCCAGGCGCTGAACGTCGCCATCAACGGCAACGGCTTCTACCAGATGTCGAACAACGGCACGATCACGTATTCGCGTAACGGCGTGTTCCAGCTCGACAAGAACGGCTTTATCACCGACGCGTCGGGCAATGACCTGATGGGCTATGCCGCCAGTTCGACCGGCGTGATCAATACCGCGCAGACCGTGCCGCTGCAGGTGCCGACTACCAACATCGCGCCGGTTGCGACCAAGAACATCACGGCGCAGCTGAACCTGAACGCGCAGGCCACGACGCCGACCACCACGACCTTCAGCGAAACCGACTCGAAGAGCTACACGTATTCGACGTCGGTCACGGCCTACGACACGCTCGGCGGCACCCAGACGGTCAACATGTATTTCGTGAAGGACGCGACGAGCGGCCAGTGGGACGTGTATGCCGGCCAGGCCGGCTCGGTGTCGAAGCTCGGCACGGCACAGTTCAGCTCGGCCGGCGCGCTGCAGAGCATCACGGCCAGCGCCCCGGCAACGACCAACGGCACTACGTCGTTCACTTTCAGCATTAACCCGACCGACGGCTCCACGACGCCCCAGTCGCTGACGCTCGACCTCGCGGGCACGACCCAGTACGGCTCGGCCAACGGCGTGAACAACCTCGCCCAGGACGGCTACGCGAGCGGCACGCTCTCGAACTTCTCGATCGGCGCGGACGGCACCATCACCGGCAACTACTCGAACGGCCAGACCATGTCGCTCGGCCAGATCGTGCTCGCCAATTTCAACAACCCGAACGGCCTCCTGAACCTGGGCGGCAACCAGTTCCAGCAAACGGCGGCATCGGGCGTCGCGCAGGTCTCCACGCCGGGCAGCACGAACCACGGCACGCTCACGGGCGGCGCGCTCGAAGCGTCGAACGTCGACCTGACGAACCAGCTCGTCGACCTGATCACGGCCCAGCGCAACTACCAGGCGAACGCGCAGACCATCAAGACGCAGCAGACCGTCGACCAGACGCTGCTGCAGATGTAACGCGTCTAACCACGTACCGGGCACATCATGGACCGACTGATCTATACCGCGATGACGGGCGCGAGCCAGGCGCTCGAGCAGCAGGCCGTCGTCGCGAACAACCTCGCGAACGTTTCGACCACGGGCTTTCGCGCGCAGCTCGCCAACTTTCGCGCCGTGCCGATGTCGTTCGGCGACGGCTCGACGGTGAACGACCAGACCACGCGCACCTACGTGCTCTCGGCAACGCCTGGCTCGGACATGACGCCCGGTGCGATCTCGCATACCGGCAACCCGCTCGACATCGCGATTCAGGGCCAGGGTTTCATGGCCGTGCAGACGGCCGACGGCAACGAGGCCTATACGCGTGCCGGCAACCTGCACGTCGATGAAAACGGCCAGCTCGTCACGGCCAACAACCTGCAGGTGATCGGCGGCGGCGGCCCGATCGCGGTGCCGCCGGGTTCCGCGATCACGATCGGCAAGGACGGCACGGTTTCGGCCATCGCGCCGGGCAGCCCCGCCAACGCGATCGCCATGATCGACCAGATCAAGTTCGTCAACCCGCCGGCAGGCGCGCTCACGCGCGGCGACGATGGCCTGTTCCACACGTCGGACGGCAACCCCGCCGACGCGGACCAGACCGTCCAGGTCGCAACCGAGTCGCTCGAAGGCAGCAACGTGAACCCGGTGGCGGCGATGGTCTCGATGATCACCAATGCGCGCCAGTTCCAGATGCAGACCAAGCTGCTCCAGAACGCCGACCAGAACGAGCAGAGCGCGAACCAGCTGCTCAACTTCAGCTAAGCCATTTCAAGTTAAATGAAGGCCGCCTCACGCCGCGCGCGAGGCCGGACCGGGAGAAAGACACCGTGAACCGATCGCTCTACATCGCCGCCACCGGCATGAACGCCCAGCAGGCGCAAATGGACGTGATCTCGAACAACCTCGCGAACGTGAGCACCAATGGCTTCAAGGGCTCGCGCGCGGTGTTCGAGGACCTCATGTACCAGACGCTGCGCCAGCCGGGTGCGAACTCGACGCAGCAAACCGAGCTGCCTTCGGGCAGCCAGGTGGGCACGGGCGTGCAGCAGGTGGCGACCGAGCGTCTCTACACGCAGGGCAACCTGCAGCAGACCGGCAACTCGAAGGACGTGGCGATCAACGGCGCCGGCTTCTTCCAGGTGCAGATGCCGGACGGCACCACGGCCTACACGCGCGACGGCTCGTTCCAGACCAACGCGCAGGGCCAGCTCGTGACGGCGAGCGGCTACCAGGTGATGCCGGCGATCACGGTGCCCGCCAACGCGACCTCGCTCACCATCGGCAGCGACGGCGTCGTGACGGTCACGACGCCGGGTTCGGCCAACAACACGACCATCGGCACGCTGCAGCTCGCCATGTTCATCAACCCGACCGGCCTGCAGTCGAACGGGCAGAACCTGTTGTCGGAAACGGCATCGTCGGGCGCGCCCACGGTTTCCACGCCGGGCCAGAACGCTTCGGGCACGCTCAACCAGGGCTACGTGGAATCGTCGAACGTGAACGTCGTGCAGGAACTCGTGAACATGATCGAGACGCAGCGCGCCTACGAAATCAACAGCAAGGCGGTCACCACTTCTGACCAGATGCTGCAAACCCTCAGCCAGATGCAGGTCTGAGGTCTCCCTGGTTAATCAAGTCGGTGAAGAATATGTCGCAGTCCGTTCGAAACCATCCTCGCATCCGCGCGCGGCATCCGGGCAATCCCCGGGCGCTCGTGGCGGCTGTGGCGCTCGCGATGCTGGCGGGCTGCGCCTACATTCCCAACCGGCAGCCGATCACGCAGCAGCCCATGACGGCCGTGCCGCCCCCGCCGCCCGTGAACACCTCGCCTGGCGCGATCTACAACCCCGGCTACGCGGGGCGGCCGCTCTTCGAGGACCAGCGTCCGCGCAATACCGGCGACATCCTCACGATCGTCATCTCCGAAAACATCAACGCGACCAAGTCGTCGGGCGCGGCCACCAAGCGCGGCACCAGCGCGAGCTTCTCGGGCACGGCGAACTTCCTGCCGGGCTTCTTCAACCGCGCGAACCTGAATACGACGGGCGCGAACCAGTTCGACGCCACGGGCGGCGCGAACGCCTCGAACACGTTCACGGGCGTCATCACCGTGACCGTGACGAACGTGCTGCCCAACGGCAATCTCGTCGTGTCCGGCGAGAAGCAGATGCTCATCAACCAGGGCAATGAATACGTGCGCTTCTCCGGCGTCGTCAATCCGAACACTGTTGCCGGAGACAACTCCGTGCTCTCGACCGACGTCGCCGACGCGAAGATCGAATACTCCGCGAAAGGCGTGATCGACGAAGCCGAGACGATGGGCTGGCTGCAACGCTTCTTCCTGAACATCGCGCCATGGTAAAGATCCGCTTCCATCATTCGCGCCGCTCGCGCGTGAAGGACGTGCTCGCCGCCCTGGGCGTGGCGTTGGGCTTCGTGCTGGCCTGCGGTGCGCTCGTCGCCTACGCGACGCCGGCGCGCGCCGAGCGCGTGAAAGACCTCGCGACCTTCCAGGGCGTGCGCGACAACCCGCTGATCGGCTACGGCCTCGTGGTGGGTCTCGACGGCACCGGCGACCAGACGACCCAGGCGCCGTTCACCACGCAGACGCTCGCGAACATGCTCGCGAACCTCGGCATTTCGATCAACAACACGTCGAGCTCGTCGGGTTCCTCGTCGACGCTCAACAACATGCAGCTGAAGAACGTCGCCGCGGTGATGGTGACGGCGGTGCTGCCGCCGTTCGCGCGGCCCGGCGAGCAGATCGACATCACGGTGTCGTCGCTCGCCAATGCCAAGAGCATTCGCGGCGGCACGCTGCTGCTCACGCCGCTCAAGGGCGCCGACGGCCAGGTCTATGCGCTCGCACAGGGCAACGTGGCGGTGGGCGGCGCGGGCGCCTCGGCCAACGGCAGCAAGGTGCAGGTGAACCAGCTCGCCGCGGGCCGCATCGCGGGCGGTGCGATCGTCGAGCGCGCGGTGATCTCGCCGGTCTCGCAGCAAGGCGGCCTGCTCACGCTGACCGTCAACGACATGGACTACGACACGACGCAGCGCATCGTCTCGGCCGTCAACAACATGTTCGGCCCGGGCACGGCCTCGCCGCTCGACGGCCGCACGATCCAGGTGCACGGGCCGGCCGATCCGGCCTCGCAGGTGGGCTTCATCGCGCAGATCCAGGACCTCAACGTGAATCCGGCCACGCCGGCCGCGAAGGTGATCCTGAACGCGCGCACCGGTTCGATCGTCATGAACCAGATGGTGACGCTGGAGAGCTGCGCGGTCGCGCACGGCAATCTCTCTGTCGTCGTGAACACGCAGACGGCGGTGAGCCAGCCCGGCGCGTTCTCCAATGGCCAGACGGTGGCGACGCGCCAGTCGCAGATCCAGCTGAAGCAGGACAACGGATCGCTCAAGCTCGTCACGGCGGGTGCCAATCTCGCCGAGGTCGTGAAAGCGCTCAACGCGCTGGGCGCCACGCCGGCGGATCTGATGTCGATCCTGCAGGCGATGAAGGCGGCGGGTGCACTGCGCGCCGACCTCGAGATCATCTAAGGGGTGCAACTTGGATAATACGAAGAACGTCGGCGGCGGCAGCCTCGATCTCACCAACCGCTTCGCGCTCGACGTGCAGGGCTTCGACTCGATGCGCGCCGCGGCGAACGCCTCGCCCCAGCAGGGCGTGAAGATGGCCGCGAAGCAGTTCGACGCGGTCTTCACGCAGATGATGCTCAAGAGCATGCGCGACGCGACGCCCGACGACGGCCCGCTCGACTCGCATGACGGCGCGCAGTTCACCTCGATGATGGACCAGCAGCTCTCCCAGCAGATGTCGAACAAGGGCATCGGCGTGGCGAACGCGATGCTCAAGCAGCTCATGCGCAGCATGGGCGGCGCGGCCGGTGCCGATGGCGCGGGTGGTGCCGGTGGTGCGGGCGGCGTGGCGGGCGCGATCTCGGGGCTTTCGGGCAAGGACGCGAGCGAGGGCAACCTCGCGATGCTCAACGCGCTCGGCCGGGCCTACGGCAACGCTGCCGCCAACGGCGCGCTCGCCAACGGCTCGGGCTACAGCGGCAACAGCGCGCTCACGCCGCCGGTCAAGGGCAACGGCGACGCCTCGGTGGACGCCTTCGTCGACAAGCTCGCCAATGCCGCGCAGCAGGCCAGCTCGACCACGGGCATTCCGGCGCGCTTCATTCTCGGCCAGGCTGCGCTCGAATCGGGCTGGGGCAAGCGCGAGATCAAGAACGCCGACGGCTCGACGAGCCACAACGTATTCGGCATCAAGGCGAGCAAGGACTGGACCGGCAAGACCGTCTCGACGGTCACGACCGAGTACGTGAACGGCCAGCCGCACCGCGTGGTGGAGAAGTTCCGCGCCTACGACTCGTACGAAGACGCGATGACCGACTACGCCACGCTGCTCAAGAACAATCCGCGCTACGCGTCGGTCATCAACGGCTCGAAGAGCGCCGAAGGCTTCGCGCACGGCATGCAGCGCGCGGGCTACGCCACCGACCCGCACTATGCGAAAAAGCTGCTGACCATCATGCAGCGGATGGCCTGACGATCGACCCGACGGCCGCCGCCGCGGTTGACGTCAATTAGGCAGCCGCAAACGTTGCCTCGGCGCCGTTGCCGGAAGAAGCTGCGCACGCGTGTTTCATGCAGGGAAAAGGCACATTTTTTTTACGCCCAATCCCTAAATTTTTCGTAATGTCTGCCGCTAATGCAGGCGAGATGGAAAAGCAATCCGGGCGGTCAGACCGCCCGAACGGCGCGTGCGGAAAGGGTCCGCTCCCGCGCCGGCACGTTCACGAATTTCCGGCAGGCCGATGAATACCGTTCAGTCGAATCCACAGGAAGCAGGCGAGGGTGCGGAAGGCTCCCACGATTTTGGGCGCCGCAATCCGCTCGAGATCGGCGTCCAGCTACGCAATCTCGTCAATCGCGGCGACTTCCTGACCCTCCAGTATCGCGGCGGACAGCTCGTCACGCGCATTCTGGCCGTCAACGGACGGGAGCGCACTTTCGTGTTCGACTGGGGCGCGATGCCCGAGCAGAACGCGGGTGTGCTCGCCGCGCCCGAGTGCCAGTTCCACGCCTCGCCCGACGGCGTGCGTGTGGAGTTCAAGACGGCGACGCCGCGGCGCACCGAGTTCGAAGGGCACCCCGCGTTCGAAGCCGACTTCCCCGAAGTGCTGTTCTACGTGCAGCGGCGCGAGTATTTCCGCGTCGACACGCCTGTGCTCGAGCCGTGCATCTGCCGCGGCGAGCTGCCGAGCGGCGGCCCGCGCTTCGCGTACGAGGTGCATGACCTCTCGCTCGGCGGCCTCGGGCTGCGTACGACCGAGGAGCGCGTCGCGGATCTCGCCATGGGGCTCGTGCTGCCCGACGTCGAGCTCGACCTGCGCGCGCACGGCAAGCTACGCGTGGATCTCGCGCTCGTCGTGCTGCGCTTCATCGATCTGCCCAACGGCGACCGCCGCTATCACATGGGCTTTCGCTTCGACGCGCTGCCCGGCGCCGCCGAGAATACGCTGCAGCGCTATATCACGCAGCTCGAGATGAAGCGCCGCGCGCTCGCGCGCGTCTGAGCGGCACCGCCTCACCCGCACGATCCGCCACACCCTGGCCGGCGCAGCGCATGCTGCGCCGGTTCGCCCGCCGCGCGGCAGCCGCGCACGCGCTCACTCGCTAACGTTTTCGTCCCCATCGGGCGCTCAATTTTTGCAGTGCGTTGCCGTTATACCGTGAGTACACCACGCGGTTTGCCAGGGGGCAGGCCGCTTTCGAGGATTACGCATGTCCAACATTTTCTCGATCGGTCTGAGCGGCCTGCAGGCGGCGCAGATTGGTATCTCGACCACCGGCGAGAACATCAGCAACTCGACCACTGCGGGCTATACCGTCGAGTCGCCGGTGTACCAGGAATCGGCGGGTCAGTACACGTCGAGCGGCTATATCGGCAGCGGCGTCACCACCGCGACCGTGCAGCGAGCGTACAGCCAGTACCTCACGACGGCTGTCAACAATGCGCAGACGGCCAGCAGCTCGTACACGGCTTCGTACAACCTCGCCACGCAGCTCTCGAACCTCGTGGGCAGCCCGACCTCGGGCATCGCCACGGCGATCACGAACTTCTTCACGGGACTGCAGAACGTCTCGAATTCGCCTTCGGATACCGCAGCGCGGCAAACCGTGCTCTCCGACGCGCAGACGCTCGCCACCCAGATCAACGCCGCAAGCCAGCAGTACGACGCGATGCGCCAGAGCGTGAACACGCAGCTCACGAGCGCGGTCTCGCAGATCAACACCTACACCCAGCAGATCGCGAGTCTCAACGCGCAGATCACGTCCGCGAGCTCGAGCGGCCAACAGCCGAACCAGCTGCTCGATCAACGCGATCAAGCCGTGGCCAATCTCTCGAAGCTGGTCGGCGTCCAGGTCGTGCAGGGCAGCACCGGCTACAGCGTGTTCCTCGGCAACGGCCAGCCGCTCGTGGTGAGCAGCCAGAGCTACAACCTCGGCACGCAGCCGTCGAGCACCAACCCGTCGGAGCTGGCCGTGACGTGGCAGGGCCTGAACGGCGCGAGTGCCGCGTCGCAAGGCACGCCGCAGGTCCTGTCGTCGGCCGCGCTGCAAGGTGGCACCGTTGGCGGCCTCGTTTCGTTCGTCTCGTCCACGCTCGATCCGGCGGAGTCGCAACTGGGCGCGATCGTGACGAGCTTCGCCGCGCAGGTGAACTCGCAGAACGCACTTGGTCTCACGCTCTCGGGCGGCGCGGGCGGCAATCTGTTCACGGTGGGCAACCCGCTCGTCACGGCCAGCTCGACGAACGCCAGCACGTCCGGCACGGTGAGCGCGACGCTCACGAACAGCACGCAGCCGCTCACCGACAACTACAAGCTGAGCTACGACGGCACGAACTGGAACCTCACCGACACGACGACGAACTCGCTGGTCGCGACGCAGCCGAACGGCACCGCGCCCATCACGATCGGCGGCTTCTCGATTACGCCTTCGGGTTCGGTCAGCGCGGGCGACTCGTTCATGATCCAGCCGACGGCCGGCGCACTCGCGAGCTTCTCGGTCGCGACCTCCGACCCCGCGGCCATCGCGGCGGCCACGCCGGTCGTCGTTTCGGCGTCGACTACGAACGCAGGCACGGCTACCGTGACGCAAGGCGCGGTGGGCACAGGCTATTCGACGACTAACCTGCCGGTCACGCTGACGTACAACTCGACGTCCGGCACGCTGACCGGCCTGCCCAACGGCACGACGGTCACGATCACGACGCCGGGGTCGACGACCACCAGCACCGTGACGATCAACAGCGCCGCGACGCCACCGGTGACCGGCGTGCCCTACAACCCGACCACGGGCGCGACCTTCACCATCACGAACCTCACGGATTCGGCCGGCGCGAACGCCACCGCGACCAACGTGAGCTTCACGATGACGGGCACGCCCTCGAACAACGACACCTTCACGGTGGCGGGCAACAAGAGCGGCACGCAGGACGGCCGTAACGCGCTCGCGCTCGCGAACCTCACGTCGAGCACGGCGTACACGGGGAAGACCACGCTGACCACGGCGTACGCGAACTACGTCAACACGATCGGCAATACAGCGAGCCAGCTGCAGGCGTCGAACACGTCGCAGCAGTCGCTCGTGACGCAGCTCACTTCGCAGCAGCAATCGGTGCAGGGTGTGAACCTCGACGAGGAAGCGGCGAACCTGCTGCAGTACCAACAGCTCTATCAGGCCAACAGCAAGGTGATCCAGACGGCGGCTTCGTTGTTCCAGACCCTGATCGGCATTTTCCAGTGAGGCGCTGACCCATGCGTATCGCGACTTCCCAGATTTTTTCCTCCAGTCTGTCGACGATGGAGAACCAGCAGTCCCAGCTCCTTCAGGTCCAGCAGCAGATCTCGACCGGCGTGGCGATTTCGAACCCGGGCGACAATCCGCTCGGCGCCGCGCAGGCCGTGACGCTTTCCGCCACGAGCGCGACGCTCACGCAGTACACGTCGAACCAGACCACGGCGCTCACCGCGCTTCAGCTCGAGGACACGACGCTCTCGAGCGTGACGAGCACGATGCAGAGCATTCACTCGCTCATCATCGAAGCGCAGAACGGCTCGCTCACGGACCAGGCGCGCCAGGCGATCGCCCAGCAGATGCAAGGCGACCGCAACCAGCTGCTCACGCTCGCCAATACGACGGACGGCGCGGGCAACTACATCTTCTCGGGCTTCCAGAGCACCTCGCAGGTGTTCTCGAACAAGTCGGGCGGCGGCGTGACCTACAACGGCGACGCGGGCCAGCGCGTGATGCAGGTGGCCGGCACGCGCAACATCGCGGTCGGCGACACGGGCACGACGGTGTTCCAGAGCGTGCAGGCCGTGGGTTCGGCCAACGTGGCCTCGGGCAGTTCATCGAACAAGGGCACGGGCGTGATCAGCGGTGTGACGGTGACGGACCCGACCCAGGCGACCAACAACGACAACTACTCGATCGCGTTCGCCACCGACGCGACCACGGGCGCGCTCACCTATACGGTGACCGACCACAGCGTCAGCCCGCCGACGACCACGACGCCGGCCAATTACACCGAAGGCAATCCAATCTCGCTCGGCTCGGGCATGAGCGTGACGATGTCGGGTACGCCCAGCGCGGGCGACTCGTTCTCGGTCACGCCCGCCACGGCGTCGCAGAACACGGACGTGTTCGCGAGCATCGACAGCATCATCGCCGCGCTGAATACGCCCACGAGCGGCTCCACCGCCGCGGTCGCGAACCTCAACAACGCGCTGAACACCGGCCTCACGCAGATCGGCAACTCGCTCTCGAACGTGATCACGGTGCAGGCTTCCGTGGGCGGCCGCGAGCAGGAAGTGAAGGCGCTGCAAACGGTCACGTCGACCAACTCGCTGCAGGTCACGTCGAACCTCACCGACCTCATGAGCACCAACACGGTGGCCGCGATCAGCCAGTTCGAACAGCTGTCGAACGCGCTCACGGCTTCGCAGAAGAGCTTCGCGGCAACGCAGAATCTCTCGCTGTTCCAGTACATCAATCCTTGATCGTGAGGCATTGAGCGGGCGAAAAAAAGCGGACTCCGGTCCGCTTTTTTATTGTGCTGCGCGCGCGTCGTGCGAAGCGCGTTTTAACCGTGCGGCCGCAGCGCGCCGGCCACGCGGCCCATCTGATCGATACCGCTGTCGAACAGGCGCGCAAAGTAGGGAATCAGGTTCGGCATCATGAGCTGGATGAGCAGCAGGCCCACGAGCATCGTGAGCGCGAAGCCGATCTGGAAGATACCGATTTGCGGGGCCGCGCGGTTCAGAATGCCGAGCGACAGATTGGTGATGAGCAGCGCGACCACCACCGGCAGCGAGAGCAGCAGGCCCGAGGTGAGGATCGTCGTGCCGTAGTTGGCGATCAGCTGCCAGCCCGAGGCGCCGAGCACGCTCGCCGTGACGGGCAGCGTCTGGAACGTGGCGACGAGCGCCGCGATCATCTGCAGATGGCCGTCGAACACGAGGAAGGCGAGCATCGCCATCATGTTCAGCCACGAGGAGAGTGCGGGCGAACTGGTGTTGGCCTGCGGGTCGAAGAAGCTCGCGAAGCCCAGCCCCATGCCGAGACTCATCATGTCGCCCGCCGCGGTCACGACCGCGAACACGAGCTGCATCGTGAAGCCGAGCGCCACGCCGATCAGGAACTGGTTGACGAGGATCCACACGCCCTCGGCGGAAAACACCGTGACCTGGGGCATGGCGCCGAGCGTGGGCGCGACGATCAGCGTGATGAAGCCCGCGAGGCCGATCTTCACACGCGTCGGCACGGAGCGGTTGCCCAGCACGGGCGCGACCGCCACGAGCGCCAGAATGCGCGTGAACGGCCAGAGGAAGGCCGTGAGCCAGGCGTTGAGCTGCGCGTAGGTGACCGTAAACATCGTGTGCCGGAAGACGTGCGCCGAAAGCGCAGAGGGGGCGGCCCGGGCTGCGGCTAGCCCGCGAGCTGCGGAATGCTCGTGAAGATGCGGTGCATGTAGTCGAGCATCGTCGTGAGCATCCACGGGCCGGCGATCACGAGCGTGACCGCGATGGCGGCCAGCTTGGGGATGAACGCGAGCGTGGATTCGTTGATCTGCGTAGCCGCCTGGAACAGGCTCACCACCAGACCCACCACGAGCGCGACGAGCAGCAGCGGCGCGGCAAGCAGGAGCGCCACGTACATCGCCTCGTGGGAGAGCGTCATGACCATTTCGGGCGTCATGTCTGTGTCCTCAGGTAAAGCTCTGCGCGAGCGAGCCGATCAGCAGTTGCCAGCCGTCCACCAGCACGAACAGCATGAGTTTGAACGGCAGCGAAATGGTCGCGGGCGAGACCATCATCATACCCATCGACATCAGCACGCTGGCAACCACCAGGTCGATGATGAGAAACGGGATGAAGATCGTGAAGCCGATCTGGAAGCCCGTCTTCAACTCGCTCGTGACGAACGAGGGCACGAGCAGCGTGAGCGGCACGTCCTCGGGTCCCTGCATGGGCGCCGCGTGCGAGATGCGCGCGAAGAGGGCGAGGTCGGACTCGCGGGTCTGGCGCAGCATGAAGGTCTTGAAGGGCGCGACGCCGCGCGCCACGGCGTCGTCCATCGAAATCGTGCCGGCCGAGAACGGCTTGTAGCCGTCGTTGTAGGCCTTGTCGAGCACCGGCGACATCACGAACAGCGTGAGAAAGAGCGCGATGCCCACGAGCACCTGGTTGGGCGGCGTGGTCGTCGTGCCGAGCGCCTGGCGCAACAGCGAGAGCACGATGATGATGCGCGTGAAGCTCGTCATCATCAGCACCATCGCCGGCAGGAACGACAGCATCGTGAGCAGCAGCATCGTCTGCACGCTCAGCGAGTAGGTCGTGCCGCCGTTCGGGCCGGGGCTCGTGTTGAAGGCGGGGAGGCCTTGCGGGCCGCCCGCGCTCTGCGCGTGCGCGAGGTGCGGCAGCGCGAGGGCGAAGGCGCCCGCGCCGAGCATCAGCGCGAACGGGAGCGCCGTTCTGGCGATCTTCGCGAGGGTAGCCGCGCGCGCGCGGACATCGCCGCCTGCGCCCGGCGCATGAAGGGAACTGCCGTGCATTTACTGCGCTCCGCCGTCGTGACGCATGAAACGCGCGTTGATGCGTTTGTTCGCCTCGCTTTTCAGCGCGTCACGAAAGCGCTGTGCGAAGGTGCCCGAACGGGCGGGGGCGTTGGGAGCGGCTGCCGCGACGCCTGCGGGCAGTTCACCCGCGGGCAGCGTGTGGAGCAGGCGCACGTTGCCGGGCGCGGCGCCCAGCACGAGCCAGGTGTCGCCGATCTCGACCACGGCCACGCGCTCCTTGCCGCCGAGCGATGCGCCGCCCACGGTCTTCACGAGCGCGCTCTTCGGGCCGCCTTGCAGGCCGAGACGCCGCGCGAGCCAGGCGCAGCCGAACACCACGGCGATCACGAGCGTCAGACCCAGCACCGTCTGCACGAGCGCGCCGAAGCCGAGCGCGGGGACCGCGCTGCCGGCGATCACGGCGGAGGCGGCCGAAGCACCCGATGCCGCGCGCGTGGCTTCGTTGACGGCCTGAAGGTCGGCGGCCCGCGCGCTCATGACCGCGAAAACGGCGGCGCCGGCGAGCGAGAGGTGGACGGCGAGGCGCCACGAGAATCGCAGCACGCGTGCGCCGCGGGACTTCCGCGTGCGCTGCATGCTGGCGTCAGACGCGGCGCCGGGAACAGCCTGGGGTTTCATCGGTTCAGCTTCCGGATCCGCTCGGACGGCGTGATGATGTCGGTGAGACGGATGCCGAACTTGTCGTTCACGACCACCACTTCGCCCTGGGCGATGAGGCAGCCGTTCACGAGCACGTCCATCGGCTCGCCGGCCATGCCGTCGAGTTCCACGACCGAGCCCTGCGCGAGCTGCAGCAGGTTGCGGATGGCGATCTTGGTGCGGCCCAGCTCGACGGTCATCTGGACGGGAATGTCCAGAATCATGTCGATGTCGTTGGCCGTCCTGGTCGAGTCGACCTTCGAGAGCGGCTGGAACACGGCCGTCGGTTGCGCGGCCGGCACGTCGTTGCTGTTCTGCTCGGCGAGCGCGCTCGCCCAGTCGTCCATCGAGTCGCTGCCCGCTTCCTGCGCCGCGGCCTCGAAACCCGGGTCGAGCACCGGCTCGTCTGCGCTCGTGCCGTTGATGTCACTCATATCCACCTTCCTTCATCGTGTCGGCTGCGCTGATCATCTTCTGGACCCGCAACGCGTATTGACCATTGAAAATTCCGTAGCCGCACTCCATCACGGGCACGCCGTCCACCTTGGCGGTGATGTGCTCCGCGATGTTCATGGGCAGCACGTCGCCCTTCTTCATGTTCAGGATCTGCTCGAACGTGACGGGCACCTGCGCGAGGTCGGCCGTCAGCTCGACTTCGGCGGCCTGCACCTGCTGCGAGAGCACGCGCACCCAGCGGCGGTCCACGTCGAGCACTTCGCCTTGCAGCGGCGAGGCGAGCACGTCGCGGATCGGCTCGATCATCGAGTAGGGCATGCAGATGTGCAGCGTGCCGCCCGTCGGCCCGAATTCGATCGAGAACTGCGTGACGATCACGATCTCGTTGGGCGTGGCAACGTTTGCGAACTGCGTATGCATTTCAGAACGCACGTATTCGAACTGCAGCGGCCGCACGCTTTTCCACGCGTTCGTGTAGTGCTCGAACACGAGATTGAGCAGTTTGCCGATGATGCGCTGCTCGGTCTGCGTGAAGTCGCGGCCTTCCACTCGCGTGTGAAAGCGGCCGTCGCCGCCGAACAGGTTGTCCACGACGAAGAACACGAGGTTCGGGTCGAACACGAACAGCGACGTGCCGCGCAGCGGCTTCACGTGGACGAGGTTCAGGTTCGTCGGGATCGGCAGGTTGCGGGTGAACTCGCTGTACTTCTGCACGCGCACCGGACCGACCGAGATTTCGGCGGTGCGGCGCATGAAATTGAAGATGCCGACGCGCAACAGGCGCGCAAAGCGCTCGTTGATGATTTCGAGGCCGGGCATCCGGCCGCGAACGATCCGTTCCTGCGTCGCGATGTTGTAGGGCCGAACGCCCTTGTTGTCGGAGCCGCCCGAGTCGGAATCGACTTCGCCGGTGACGCCTTTGAGGAGGGCATCGACCTCCTCCTGGGACATGAACTCGTCGTGACCCATCGTCATGATGACTGGCCCTCCATCGCGGGAATCATGTCAGCCACGCTCACTGGACGACGAATTCGGTGAACAGCACGTCGTCGACGTGCATCGGCTTCTCGTTCGCGCCGGCAGGCTGCGAGATCAGCACGGCGAGTTCCGTGGCGAGCGCACGCTTGCCGTCGAGCGGCGCGAGGTCGGACGGATGCTTGTTCGAGAGCGCGAGCAGCAGGCGGCTGCGGATCTCGGGCATGCGCGCGACGAGCGCGTCCTGGGTGGCCTGGCTGTCGAGCTTGAGCGTGAGGCCGATGCGCAGGTAGTGCGACTCGCCGTCGTCGGCCTGCAGATTGACGGTCATCGGCTCGAGCGCGTAGTACACGGGCAAGGCCGGCGGCGCGGCGGCCGGCGCGGCCGGCGCGCTCGGGGCGTGGCGCGACATGAAGAACCACGTCGCGCCGCCCGCCGCGGCGGCGGCGAGGATCGCAATGAGCGCGATGACGATAATGCGCTTCATCGGTCCGGGTTTCGCGCCCTGGGGCGCGGCTTGCTGGGATGCGGTGGTGGTCGCCATGTCGAAAAGTCAGCCTGGATGCTTGCAAGGGTCCGGGGCACCGACCTGGTGGTCAGTCCGGGCATGCTGCATTGTTCCGGCTTTTGCCTTTCAGCGATGGGAGGAATAGACGGGGGAATTCCGGCTATCTCGTGGTTTTGTTGCGCGCCGCGGCAAGCCGGGCGCGCAAGGACGAGAGGTCAGCGCGCGCAGCCGCGGGGCGCGGCTGCGTAAGGCAGGGTGTCAGGAAGGTGTCAGGCGAACGTGTCGATCAGGCCGACGGAGCGCTGCGTGACGTTCGCGACGCTGCTCGTGTCGTCCACGGCATCCGTTGCGGCGAGTGTGCTGCCCGAGCCGGAACCGGAACGGCCGGAGCGGCCCGAACCGCTGCCGTCCTGCTGCGCCTGCTGGTTCATCTGGCGCGAGAAGCCGTCGCTCACGCTCGCGCTGCCAAGGCCGATGCCGTTTTGCTCCATGGCCTCACGCAGCTTCGGCAGGGCCGCCTCGACGGCTTCGCGCACCTGCTGGTGCTGCGACACGAAGAGGGCATGCGCATGGGTGTCCGAGACCTGCAGAACGACCTGGAGCGGTCCCAGATCCTTCGGATTGAGCGTGAGTTCCGCCGACTGCTGGTGCGCGTTCGAGAGGAACACGACCTTCTGGCTGAGCGCGTCTTCCCAGTCGTTGGTGCCGACCTGCGGCGCGATCGACGCGGAGGCGGCCGCCGCCGCCGGATTCGCGGTTGCGCTGGCCGCCTGGGCGGCCTGAGCCTGCGCGGCCGTCGCGGCGGCGACCGCTGCGGCCTGGGTCGCGGCGAGCGCGTCGGTCGTCGCGGTGCTCGCCGTGGCGTCTGTCTGCGTGGCGGCGCCTGCCTGCTGCTGTGCCGCTGCCGTGAGCGCGTCGGTGGCGGCCTTCGCGGCGTCGGTGGCGGCCGTCGTGGCGCCCTTGGCCGCGTCGGCGCCCGCGCCGCTGCTCGCGGCCGTGCTGAACGCCTTGCTTTGGGCGGTCGCGCTCAAATGCGTGGCGAAGCTGCTGACAATGTTCGAACCCGAGCCCGTGCTGGCCGTGGTGGCGCCATTCGCAGCCGACCCGGCCGTGCTCACCGCATGCGTGGCGAGCGTACCCGTGCCGCCGCGCAGTTGCGCGAGCGCGGCTTGCAGGGCGTCGTGCATCGACTTCGAGGTGCTGCTCGCGGCGCTGCCCGTGGCCGTGCCGTCGCCTGCCGCGCCTGCTGCGCCTGGTGCGCCTGGTGCGCCGGCGGCTGCCGTGGCGGCCGCTGCTGCCGCGGCGGAGGCGACGCCCGCGAGCGTGCTGTCGCTGCTCGTCTGGCTGCCGTCGGCGTTCGCGTCGGTGCTCGTGTCGTCCTGGGTCTGCTGGCCCTGCTGCGTTTGCTGCGCCTGCTGGGCTTGAGCCGCGGCGGCTTGCGCGCCTGCGTCGGTGGCCTGTTTTTGCTGGGCGCGCGCGGCGGCGGCACGGCGATCGGCGCTCGACGTGCCCTGCGAGGCCTGGCTCGAGTTCGAGCTGGACGTCTGCGACGTGCTGCTGTTGCTGCTGCTGTTTTGCGAGGCGCTGCTGCTCGACGGGTTCGAGTTCGCCTGCGCGGACGCATTCGACTGCGCGCTTTGCGCTGCCTGGGCATTCTGGTTCGCCTGCGCGCTTTGCGCGTTCATCTGCTGTTGCAGCGTCTGCGCGAAATCCTGGCTGGCGGCATCGGCCTGGCTGATGGAGCTCGATGCCGTGTTCGACACGGCGTTCGATGCGGTATTGCCCGACACCGCGTCCGTGGCGGCGCCGAACAGCGAAGAAAGAGAAGAGAGGAGCGACATACTGGCGGCCTCGAAAACGGATTACGTGTTACGGATGTTGCGACGTTCGCATGCGCAGCACGCGGGCGGCGTGCTCGTCGGCGTCGCGCTGTTCGCGGCGGGCGTCCTTGCGGGCCTGCACATCGTCGTGACGGGTTTGCAGGACCTCGTACGAGCCGAGCTTCTGCTTGCTGCGCTGCCACTCGGGCTTGGCGGCTTCCACGCGCGCGGTGGCCTGCTCGAGCAGGCGCCGTTGCTGTTCGATCGCCGCGTCGAGCGTGTCGATGAACGCCTGGAAGTTGCGCACGTTGCCCGCGGCCATGCCGCTGCGCGCCGATTCGGTGAAACGCGTGTGGTACTCGTCACGATAAGTGATGAGCGCCTCGAGCTGCTTTTCGACCTCGACGCGCTCACGCTGCACGCGGCCGAGCTTTTGCGTGGCGGCGTCGACGTCGTCTTGCGCGAGGCCGATCAAGGTTTGCAGCGCGGTCTGTTTCGTCATGTCCTGGCTCCGATCAGCTGGCCGAGCATCTCGACGCTCTGATCATAGTTCGCGGTTTCGCGAAAACCCTGCTGAAGAAAGGCCTCGATGCGCGGATACAGCGCGATCGCGCGGTCGAGCACGGCGTCGCGCCCACTCACGTACGCACCCACGTTGATGAGGTCGCGGTTGCGCTGATAGCGCGAAAGCATCTGTTTGAGCGCGCGCGTCTGGTTCAGATGCTGGTCGTCGATCAGCGCGGTCATCGCGCGGCTGATCGAGGCCTCGATGTCGATGGCCGGATAATGCCCCGCTTCGGCGAGCGCGCGGGAAAGCACGATATGGCCGTCGAGAATCGCGCGCGCCGAGTCGGCGATCGGGTCCTGCTGATCGTCGCCTTCGGTGAGCACGGTGTAGAACGCCGTGATCGAGCCGCCGCCCTCGGGGCCGTTGCCGGTGCGTTCCACAAGCGCCGGCAGCTTGGCGAACACCGAAGGCGGATAGCCCTTGGTCGCGGGCGGCTCGCCGATGGCGAGCGCGATCTCGCGCTGGGCCATCGCGTAACGCGTGAGCGAGTCCATGAGCAGCAGCACGTGCTTGCCCTGGTCGCGAAAATATTCGGCCAGCGACGTGCTGTATGCGGCGGCCTGCATGCGCAGGAGCGGCGAAACGTCGGCCGGCGCGGCCACGACGACCGAGCGCGCAAGGCCGTCCTCGCCCAGGATCTGCTCGATGAATTCCTTCACTTCGCGGCCCCGCTCGCCGATCAGGCCGATCACGATGACTTCCGCGCTGGTCGCGCGCGCCATCGTGCCGAGCAGCACCGATTTACCGACGCCCGAGCCCGCGAACAGGCCCATGCGCTGGCCGCGCCCGACCGTCAGCAGCGAGTTGATCGCGCGCACGCCCACGTCGAGCACCTTGTGGATCGGCTCGCGGTTCAGCGGATTGATGACGGGCGCGGTGAGCGGCGCATCGGCCTCGGTATTCAGGGGGCCCAGGCCGTCGAGCGGGCGGCCCGAGGCGTCGACCACGCGGCCGAGCATGCCCCAGCCCACCGGCAGTCGCTTCGCACCGGCCTTCGGGTCGGCGATCGGCGCGGTTTCCAGCGGCCAGACGCGCGCGCCGGGCAAGAGACCCGCGACTTCGGTCGTCGGCATCAGAAAGAGCTTGTCGCCGCCGAAGCCGACCACTTCCGCTTCGGCCATCGGCAGCGAGCTGCCCGGCGGCAGCTCGATCATCACCTCGGCGCCCACGGCGAGGCGCAGCCCCACGGCTTCGAGCACGAGGCCCGCCGCGCGCGTGAGACGCCCGCAGCCGCGCAGCGGCAGGGCGAGCGCATTGCGCTCGCGCACGCCGCGCAGTTGCGCGTTCCACGAGGTCAGGAACGGGTTGGCCGGGTCGTAGTTCGCCGGCGGTACGTAGGGTGCGCTAGGGGTTTCGGCCGCCACGACCGGCGCGCCGTGATCCGTCAGGCCTGGTGGCGCATCGGCCAAGTCCGCGGCGAGCGCGGCGTCGATCGCGTCGATCGCGTCGGCGGCACCCAGCTCGCGTGCCTCGCGCTTGGCAGGAATGCCCGGGATGTCGAGGTCGCCCACGAGCAGCGCGCCGAGCTGTGCCGGGTCGCTCGCGAGCGGGCCGAACGAGGCGAGCGCGAGTTCCTGCTCGAGCGGTGTAAGACCGCCCGTGTGGATGGTCTGATGGCTCGGCGGTTGCGGGTGGTTCACCATGGCCGTGCCTTGCCGAGCGCGGCCGTCACGCGCTCCCAGCGCGTGCGGATGCTGGCGTCGGTTTCGCCCGTCGCGGCCTGCGCGCGGCAGCCGCCGCGCTCGATCGTCGGGTCGGTGCGCACGCTCCAGCCGCGCGCCTGAAGGTCGTCCAGCAGATAAGCCTCGACGATCGGCAGATCGGCGGGGCTCACCACGAGCTGCGGGGAACCGGCGAGCTGCGGCTCGGCCCCGAGCACTACGCGCG
>NZ_JBFRCL010000086.1:0-29545 GCF_040965695.1 Paraburkholderia sp. BR10937 | reverse complement strand
AGGCCCGCGGCTGCGGCCTGCTCGTCGAGCCAGGCGGGGTCGTAGTGGAACGAGAGGCAGCGGTCGCCCGCCGCGTGACGGTGGCCGCATTCGAAGCAGGCGCCGGTTTCCCCGAGCATGAGCGCGCCGGGCGTCATCAGCGCGCGCGCGTTGCCGCTGCGGTAGCCGAATACGCCTGCCGCCACGACGGCGAGGCACGCGCTCGTGTGGCGCTCCTCGTAAGGCCGGTCGCCGGGACCGAGCGTGCAGACGACGTCGTCGACCGACCAGCCGGCGCCCACCGCGCGCGGGCGCGCCGTGGGCGCACGGCCGCTATCGGCGCGGCCTTCACGCTCGCGCCGGGCGAGCGCGCGTTGCAATGAAACGGCGAGACCTTGCACGGCAACCTCGCGTGAAGTTGGCAACGTTCGTTGGCTACGTCTGCCGTTGTAACACATCGCCGCGAGCGCCGCCGGACCCGCCCCGGCCGCTATCCCCGCCGTTCTTCGATGGCGCGCAGCAGCGAAAGCGCGATGCCCTCGGCTGCCAGGCGCACCTCGTCGAGCGCCGGAAACGACGGCGCAATCCGCAAATGGCTGTCTTGCGGATCGACACCATAGGGGAACGCCGCGCCCGCGGGGGTGAGGACGAGTCCCGCCGCCGCCGCGAGTTCGACGGTGCGGCGCGCGCAACCCTCGGGCGCATAAAGGCTGATGAAATAGCCGCCGCGCGGCACGTTCCAGTTCACGCCGGGCACGCCGGCCAGACGCGCGCGGAACACCTCGTCGACCGCATCGAACTTCGGCTTGAGCAGCGCGCGATGGCGCGCCATCAACCCGGTTAGTGTCGTGCAGTCGCGCAGAAAGCGCACGTGGCGCAACTGGTTGAGCTTGTCCGGCCCGATCGTGCGCACGGCCGAGTGCTTCTGCCACCAGGCCACGTTGCGCGGCGCGGCAGCGAGCCACGCGAACGCCCCGCCGCCGAACGTCACCTTCGACAGCGACGCGAACATCAGCGCGCGGTCTGCGTGGCCCGCCGCCGCGCAGGCTTCGAATACGTCGAGCGTCGTGTGCGCTTCGTCGCTCAGGTGGTGGAAGCGGTAGGCGTCGTCCCAGAAGAGCCGGAAGTCGGGCGCGGCGGGCATGGCGGCCAGACGCCGGATCACCTCGTCGGACCAGATCGCGCCTGTCGGGTTGCTGTAGAGCGGCACGCACCACATGCCCTTGATCGACGCATCGTCGCGCACGAGCGCTTCCACGCGGTCCATGTCGGGGCCGTCCTCGTGCATCGCCACGGCGATCATGCGCACGCCCAGCGCCTCGCAGATTGCGAAGTGGCGGTCGTAGCCCGGCACTGGGCACAGAAACGCGATCTCGCCCTGCGCTCGCCATGGCGCGCCAACCTCTGCGCCCTCGCCCGCCGGCACGCCGTGCAGCAACGCGAAGGTCAGCGCGTCGTGCATCAGTTCGAGGCTCGAATTGCCCGCCGCGATCACCTGGGCGGCTGGCACGCCGAGCAGCCCGGCGCCCAGCTCGCGCGCCTCGGGCAAGCCGCTCGCCAGACCGTAGTTGCGGCAATCGAAGCCATCGCGCGCGAGATAGCCCGCCTGCCCGGCCTCGTCGATGAGCGCCTGCGAGAGGTCGAGCTGTTCGGGCGAAGGCTTGCCGCGCGACATGTCGAGCCGCATCTGCAGTTGCTGGAATCGTTCGTAGGTCAAATCGACGGGCGGCGACATCAACATGGGCTTCTCCGGAGGCGAAGAACAACGCGAAGGGTCGGTACGGCCCCAGTATCGGCGCGTCCCCGCGTTCAGACAAACGCGTTATATTGAAGCCTTCGATCAATTTTTCTTATACCAATGAAGACCCTCGACCTCGACGTGCTCGCCATGGTGGTGGCCGTCGCCGACGCCGGCAGCTTCGTGCGCGGCGCCGCGCTCGTGCACCGCTCGCAGGCCGCGCTCAGCATGCAGATCCGCGCGCTCGAGGAAGCCATCGGCAAGCCGCTGTTCATCCGCGCGCCGCGCAGCGTCACGCCCACGCCCGATGGCCAGACGCTCATCGCCTACGCGCGGCGCATGCTCGCGTTGCGCGACGAAGCGTGGGCCTCGCTCGCGCACCCGGAGGTAACGGGGCGCGTGTCGATCGGCGTGCCCGACGACTACGCGTCCTCGCTCATGCCGCCGGTGCTGCGCAAGTTCTCGGCGAACTGGCCGAAGGTGGAGATCCAGGTGATCGGGCTGCCGAGCAGCGCGCTCCTGCCGCTCCTGAAGGACAACAAGATCGACCTCGCCTGCATCACGCGCACGCGCGGCCTCGCGGGCGAGTTCATCCGCTTCGAGCCGATGGTGTGGGCCGCGCCCCCCGCGGCGGTGAGCGCGGCGAGCGGGCGCGAGATCTGGCGCGAGCGTCCCTTGCCGGTCGCTCTCTTCGGCGGCGGCAGCGTCGCGCACACGAATGCAATCCAGGCGCTGGAGCGCGCGAAGATCGCCTATCGCACATCGTATGAAAGCCCGAGCCTGATGGGCCTGTGCAGCATGGTGGCCGCGGGGCTCGCCATCGCGCCGCTCGCGCGCTGCGCGGTGCCCGAGACGTTCGTCACGCTCGGCCGCCAGCATGGCCTGCCGGCACTCCCCGAGCTCGAAGTGGTGCTCGCGCGCAGCGCGCGCTCGAACCGACCGCCGTGCGACTTTCTCGCCGACCAGATCCTCGCGGAACTGCGCGTCCAGGAGCGCTGATCTTCCGACGATGATTCGGGCAACGAATCAGTCAGTCGTCACCCAGCCGCGAAAGCAGCGCGTAGAGGCGCGAGACGTGCCGCAGCAGCATTTCGCGATGCTTCTCGATCTGCTCGAGGCGGCCTTCGAGATCGGCGCGCACGCGCTCGTCGGGGTCGGCGTAGTTGATCACGTCTTCGATACGCGAGCGCAGCACCGCCGGCTCGACCGGCGGCACGCTCAGGTAGCGCTCGAGCTTGCGCACGTCCTGCGCGGCGAGATCGCGGATCTTGCGCGTGCCCGCGAGACGCCGGTGCGCCTCGGGCGTCGCCGTCGCTTCCTCGCGCTTCGCGCCCTGGCCGAAGATCGGCTCCACGCGCAGCACGGGCGCCTTGCGCACCGGATGCGCGGTGCCGCGAAAGCGCGCGCGCGGCGTCTCGCTCGCGATCGCCTCGCGCGTTTCGTCGGGCACGTCGGCGCTGTCGTGCTTCACGTCCATCCAGCCTTCGGGCAGGCCCGTGACGGCTTCCACGCCGCGCACGAACTCCGCGCTGAAGTCGCGCTGGCCCGACACGATCAGCTTCATGTAGCTCGCGGAAAACGTCATCATGCGCGCGAGCCGGGTGGCGGACCCGACCTCGCGCGTGAGCAGCGCCAGATTGGCCCGCCACATCGGCATGAGCGTGGCGTTGGCATCGTCCATTGCGGAGCTCCTCCTTCGTTCGCGTCATCTCCCAATGATAAGGGCTGCGGCACACCACGCGCGCTTTCGCGGGCCGTCCGGCCCCATACGCGCGCCGCAGCCGGCAATTCGGTCAGCCATCTGTAAAGGGAGCAAGAGGTATGCCGATGACGGTCAGCCAGGCACAGGGAAAAGACTGAGGAAATCGCGGCGAGCGGCGCGGATGGCCTTGGACCGCCCGACCTCAACCGCCTTTAGAAATGCCCGGTGAAGCGGTAACGGCTACCCGGATGCCAGAGATTGGCGACCGAAGCGACGAGCCCGCGCGAGCGGGTGCGCCGGTGCAGCACGAGGCACGGCTCGGCCTCACCCATGGCGAGGTGCGCGCGCGTCTGCGCCTCGGGGGCGAGCGCCTCGATGCGGTACTCCACGCCCTGCAGCGGCGCGACGTGCACGAGGTACTGGTTCGGCGTGATGTGCGTGAAGTCCTGCGCCGCGTAATCGGGCGCGATGGCGGGATTGACCCAGCGCTCTTCGAGCTGCACGGGCTCGTCGTTCTCGAAGTGGAGCACGCGCGAGTTGAACACCTGGTCGTTCGCGGCGAGCCCCATTTCGACGGCGAGCGCCTCGTCGGCGCGATGCACGCCGATCTCGAGCACCTCGGCGCGGTAGCGGTGCCCGCGCGCGAGGATTTCGTCGGAGATGCTGCGAATGGCGACGAGCGTCGATTCGTACTTGGGCCGCGCGACGAAGGTGCCCGCGCCCTGCACGCGCGTGAGCACCTGTTCCGCGGTGAGTTCGCGCAACGCCCGGTTCACGGTCATGCGCGCGACCTTGAACTCGCGCGCCAGTTCGTTCTCCGAAGGCACCTGGTCGCCCTCGCTCCACTCACCGGCGTGAATGCGCGCGAGGATGAAGTCCTTGATGCCCTGGTATGCGGGAGCGTTCATCGCGTTGGCCCGTGCGTTGGCTTGACGCCTGCTTGCGCTGGCGCGTGATTGGGCGTTACTGCGCCTCGGACTCGAATGCCAGCGGGCTGTGCGAAGCGATCGCGCCGTTCTGCACGAGACGCGTGATCGCTTCGATATCCGGCGCGAAGTAGCGGTCGAGGTCGTAATGCGGCACTTCGGCGCGCACCGACTGCATCACGTGCGCGAGCGCCGGGCTCGTGTGGTGCGGCGCTCGCAGGTCCACGCCCTGGGCGGCGGCCAGCAGTTCGATCGCGAGGATGTTGGCCGTGTTGTCGGCGATGTCCGCGAGCTTGCGCGCGGCGAACGTCGCCATCGACACGTGGTCTTCCTGGTTGGCCGAGGTCGGCAGCGAATCGACCGAGGCCGGATGCGCGAGCGTCTTGTTTTCCGAGGCCAGGGCAGCCGCCGTGACGTGCGCGATCATGAAGCCCGAATTCACGCCGCCGTCCTTCACGAGGAAAGGCGGCAGGCCCGAGAGCGTCGCGTCGATGAGCAGCGCGATGCGGCGCTCGGCCAGTGCGCCGATTTCGGCGGCGGCCAGCGCGAGATTGTCGGCGGCGAAGGCCACCGGTTCCGCGTGGAAGTTGCCGCCCGAGAGCACTTCGTTCGTTTCCGGGAAGATCAGCGGATTGTCGGATACCGCGTTCGCCTCGATGAGCAGCACCTGCGCCGCGTGGCGCATCTGGTCCAGACACGCGCCCATCACCTGCGGCTGGCAGCGCAGCGAGTACGGGTCCTGGACCTTGCCGCAGTCGCGGTGCGAGAGGTTGATCGCCGAGCCTTCGAGCAGCGTGCGATAGGCCGCGGCCGCATCGATCTGGCCGCGATGACCGCGCAGTTCGTGAATGCGCGCGTCGAACGGCTTCACCGAACCTGCCGCCGCATCCACGCAGAGCGCGCCCGAGACGAGCGCCGTGCGGTAGAGGTCTTCAATCGCGAACATGTTGTAGATCGCGAGCGCGGCGGAAGCCTGCGTGCCGTTGAGCAGCGCGAGACCTTCCTTCGCCTGCAGCGCGAGCGGCTTGAGGCCCGCAGCCGCGAGACCGGCTTCGGCGCTGGCGCGCTCGCCGCGGATGAACACCTCGCCGATGCCGAGCAGCACCGCCGACATATGCGCGAGCGGCGCGAGGTCGCCTGAGGCGCCCACCGAGCCCTTCACGGGAATGAGCGGCAGCACGTCGGCGTTGAACAGCGCGATGAGCGCGTCCATCACTTCGCGGCGGATGCCCGAATGGCCACGGCCCAAGCTCGACAGCTTCAGCGCCATGAGCAGACGCACGACCGGACGCGACATCGGCTCGCCCACGCCCACGGCGTGCGAGAGCACCAGGTTGCGCTGCAGCAGTTCGAGCTGGTCGCTCGGGATATGCGTGCTCGCCAGACGCCCGAAGCCCGTATTGATGCCGTAGGCGGGCTCGCCCTTCGCCGTGATCTCGGCAACGGCGCGTGCGCCCGCGTCGATGGCGGCGAAGCTGGCCGGATCGAGCTCGAGCCGCACTGCCTCGCGCGCGATCTGGCGCAGTTGGGGCAGGGTCAGATGGCCGGGCGTGAGGCGGAGGGTCGGGAGCATGGTCGAATCCTGTCTATACAAGTCGCGAAAGTGGCCGAAGTCTAGCCTGGCGCGCCTGTCTATACAACTCCCCTTTGCGGCCCGTGTAGCCTGGGACTATCCACGAGAGCGCCGCCACTGCCCGTCACGCGTCGAGTTGCAGCCTGCCCCCAATAAACGCGAGAAAGCATTGCACGCGCGCCGCGAGCGCCGCGCTGCGGTAGTAGACGGCGTGGATCGGCTGGCGCGATTCGACCAGCGCGTCGTCGAGCACGGTGACGAGACGGCCCGCCTCGCGGTCGGCCGTGGTGAGGAAGTCGGACAGGCACGCGACGCCGCTGCCGGCGAGCGCGAGCTGGCGTATCGTCTCGCCGCTCGACGCCGAAATTGCGGGCGCGATCGTGTAGCCGGGCTCGATCTCCTGGGTCTTCGTGGTCGCGCGCGTTGCGTCGCCGCCCGCCACGCGCAGCGGCCAGCCGTTCAGATGCGCGGGCGCCGTGAAGCCGATCAGCCGATGGTCGCGCAACGCGGCCACGCTGCGCGGCGTGCCGTGCGCCGCGAGATACCCTGGGCTCGCGACGATGCGCAAACGGCTCGTGCCGAGCGAGCGCGCGTGCAGCGTGGAGTCCTGCAGCGTGCCGATGCGAATGGCGATATCGACGCGCTGCTCCAGCAAATCGACGATGCGCTCGTTGTTCGTGAGTTCGAGTTCGATCTCGGGATACGCGTCGGCGAATGCCGCGACGTGCGGCACGATGCAGTGAAGCATGAACGGCGTGGCCGCATCCACGCGCAGCCGCCCGGAGGGGCGCTCGCGGTGGCGCGTGACGGCCTCCTCGGCATCGGCGAGCGCCGCGAGAATGGCGCGGGCGCGATCGAGGAACAGCTCGCCCTCTTCGGTGAGTTGCAGGCGCCGCGTGGTGCGCAGGATCAGCGCGACGCCCAGCTGCTTTTCGAGCCGCGTCAGCGCGCGGCTCACGCCCGAGACGGTCTGCTCGAGCTTTTCAGCCGCGGCGGTGATCGACCCCGCATCGATCACGGTGACGAATACGCGCAGTTCGTCGGTCGACGTCTTCATCGTGGACATTCTTGATCCGCAGTCAATATTCATTTGAGACTAACACGGTTTTTGCAAAACCCGGATTCCCCGATACTGGCTTGCATCGCAATCAAGACAGGATCAGGAGCCACTCATGAAAGTCTTCGTGACAGGCGCAGGCGGATTTATCGGCGGCTCGATCGCGGCGCATCTCGTGCGCGCGGGCCACACGGTGCGCGGTCTCGTGCGCCGGCCCGAGCAGTTCGCCGACCTCGAAAAGCTCGGCTTAACACCCGTACAGGGCGATCTCGACGACCGTGCGACGCTGATGGCAGAAGCACGCGCCGCCGACGCCGTGATCAACGCGGCGAGCAGCGACCACCGCGGCGCGGTCGAGGCGCTCATCGACGCGCTCGAAGGCTCCGGCAAGACGCTCCTGCACACGAGCGGCTCGAGTATCGTGGGCGACGCGTCGGGCGGCGAGGCGACCGAGCACGTCTATCGCGAAGACGCCCTGCCCGAGCCGACCGCCGACAAGGCGCCGCGCGTGGCCATCGACAATCTCGTGCTCGCGGCCGCCGCGCGCGGCGTGAGGAGCGCCGTGCTGTGCAACACGCTGATCTATGGCGTGGGCGCGGTGCCGGGCGCCGCGAGCGTGCAGCTGCCGCGGCTCGTCCGCCAGGCGCAGAAGAGCGGCGTGATGCGCCACGTGGGGCGCGGCCTGAACATCTGGTCGAACGTGCACGTCGACGACGTCGCCGAACTCTATCGCCTCGCACTCGACAACACGCCGGCAGGCACGTTCTACTTCGTGGAAAGCGGCGAGGCGAACTTCCGCGACATGACCACGGCGCTCGCCGGGGTGATGGGTCTGGGCGCGCCGCAGGACTGGCCGCTCGAAGCCGCGATCGAGGAATGGGGCTACGAAATGGCGTCCTACGGCCTCGGCTCGAACAGCCGCGTGCGCGGCGAGCGCGCCCGCACGCTGCTCGGCTGGGAGCCGCGGCGCACTTCCGTCACGGACTGGATCCGCACAGCAATGCCGAAAGTGCCGATCGCGCAAAAATAAGTGTTGTAGCGCACGTTATTGTTGCGTATCCGTAAGGTCGCTCCGCTAAAATCCGAGCGTCTTGCACTAGCCGCCGGCGCGCTGCGCGCCGGTACCGGATACGCCGATGCTCCTCGCGCTGAACTTCTACTGGCTAACCAACCTGCTGGCCATCCTGTTCATCGTCGCGTGCCTCTACGACACGCGCTACGACGAATATGGCACGCTGACGCTCGCCGCCGGCGCGATGGGACTCGTCGTGATGGCGATCGAAGTACTGCTGCGCCCCGCGTTCGACATGTCGCTCTAACGCGCTCTTTTCACGATTCATTCGCGACCGGCGCAGCTTTCTTTCGTTGCGCTAACGACTGTCCGCCCAGCGCATCTACTGCTTCTCGTGCGCACAGCACGACGCCGGCGCGGGCGCGTCTTCATAGCGATCGTGGTGGCGCATCCACTCGCGCATGTCCTTCTCTTCGTTGCGTCCCTTTGCGGTCAACTCCAGCATCGCATAGGTGCCGATCAGCATCTCCCCGCCGCGCGCGTAGGTCGAATACGTGTGGTACACGTTGCCCGCTTCGTCGCGATAAAACGCGCTGACGCCGGGCAGCTCGTCGCTCATGTAGTCCTGCTCGATGTAGTTGTAGATCGCCTTGCCACGCGCCTTGTCGGCTTCGCTGAACGACACGTGATAGTCGAAGTTGAAGTCGCTAGCATGCGACGAAACCCACGGAAAACGCCAGCCCATGCGTTGTTTGAACGCCTCGATCTTTGCGAGCGGCGCGCGCGAAACGGCCACGTAAGTCACGTCGTGATGCTCCAGATGCGGCAGCATGCCGTCCACGTGATCGGACAGGAACGAGCAGCCCGGGCACCCCTCTTCCCACTCCGGCCCGAGCATGAAGTGGTAAATGATCAGTTGGCTGCGCGGCCCGAATAGCTGCGCAAGCGTGCGCGGACCTTGCGGCGTCTCGAACGTATAGGTCTTGTCGACCTTCACCCACGGCAGCGCCTGGCGCTTCGCCACCAACGCGTCCCGTGCGTGCGTGAAGGCGCGCTCTTCGGCAAGAAGCGCCTTACGGGCCTCCAGCCATTCGGTCTGCGAAACGATCTTGTGCGATTCCATCTCTCGATTCCTCCTTGCGCTTGAATGAGCGCCGTTCAGTCGAACAGCGCCACCAGTTGATCGATCGAACTCGTCCAGCCCTCGTTGTGCGAGTCGCGCGCCGCTTCGTCGAAGAAGCGTTCGTGCTTGAGCGTGAGGTCGGTGGCGGCCCCGTCGGCGCGCAGCGTCACCGTGACGAGCGACTCGCGCTCCGGCGTGCTGCGCCACGCCCACGTGAAGACGAGCTTTTCGTCGGGCACGACTTCGAGATAGGTGCCGCTCACGTCGTGGTCCTCGCCGTTCGCGCCGCGCATGATCACCCGAAAGCGTCCGCCCACGCGCACGTCGGCTTCGGCGTGAATGCAGGTGGTATCGAACGGGTGCATCCAGCGCATCAGTTGCGACGGCTGCGTCCACGCCGCGTAGACCTTCGCGGCCGTGGCGTTGAGACGTCGCCGGATGGTGAGGCTGGGAGCTTGCGGGGCGTTGCCGGGTCCGGCTGCGGGTTGGGTAGACATGCATCTTCCTCCACGAAAGCGGCGAGTCGATCGAGCGTTTCACTCCAGAAACGTTGATATTGCGCGAGCCACTGCATCGCGTCCTCCATCGGCCCCGCGGCGAGCCGGCACGCCACGGTGCGGCCGGTTTTCGCGCGCGTGACGAGGCCCGCCTGGCTGAGAACGTCCAGATGCTTCATGACCGCGGGCAGCGACATCGCGAACGGCTGCGCGAGCGCACTCACCGAGAGTTCGTCGTGCTGCGCGAGGCGTGCGAGCAGCGCGCGCCGCGTGGGATCGGCGAGCGCCGCGAAGGTGCGGTCGAGGGTAGCGTCTTCATACTTAACCATATGGTTTAGCATAGGCGACGAGCCGGCGATGTCAAGGTACGGGTCAGTCATTCGCGAACGGCGGTACGCATGGCAGCATCGCCGCCACTAGAATGGCAATTTCTGCGCGCCGCGCCCTGCTATCTCCGCCACGTCACGCCATGCCGTCCAAAATCCGCAACTCGCTGCTCTGGATCTTCGACGCCTTCGAGCGCGAGGCCGGCTATATCCGCAAGCCCATGTTCGGCTGCGACGCCGCGTACCTCGACGGCCTGCTGTGCCTCGTCGCCGCCGACCGCGATCCGCCGTTCAACGGCGTGCTGGTCTGCACGTCGCGGGAGAACCATGCGTCGCTCATCGATGCGATGCCGGCGTTGCGAGTGCACCCCGTGCTCGGCAAATGGCTCTATGTACCGCAAGCCGATGCGGCGTTCGAAGATACGGCCGCGCAGTTGAGCGCGCTCGTGCTCGCGCGCGACCCGCGCATCGGCGTGGAGCCCAGGCCACGCAAGCCGCGCAACGCGGGCAAGACGCGCAACAGCGTGCTGCCGGAGTAACGCGCTACACAGCAGCGCGCAAAAGCCACACGGCCCGCGCCGCCGTGAAGCGACGCGGGCCGTGCAGCCGCCCGGGCGGGCCGCCGTGGCCGCCGGGCGAATGACCGGGTCATCCGATGATCAGATGGCCCAGCCGCCCAGGTAGAACGCAGCCAGCACGCCGGCGATCACCACCGTGCCCACGTTCAGCTTGCGGATCTCGCCGCTCACCACGCGGCCGATCACGAGCGTGCAGAAGCCCAGCATGATGCCCGTGACGATGTTCGCCGTGAGCACGATGAACACGGCGCACACGAGGCCCGACATCGCGTCGACCATATCGGCCATGTCGAGGCGGCTCACGCTCGAAAGCATCATGAGGCCGACGTACATCAGCGCGGGCGCCGTCGCATACGAGGGCACGAGGCCCGCGAGCGGCGCGAAGAACATCACCGCGAGGAACAGCACGCCCACCGTGGCGGCGGCGAGGCCCGTCTTCGCGCCCGCTGCCACGCCGACCGTCGATTCGATATAGGCCGCCGCCGGTGCGCCGCCCAGGAAGCCCGAGAAGATCGAGCTGACCGAGTCGGCCGTGAGCGCGCGTCCGCCGTTGACGATGCGCCCGTTCGCGTCGAGCTGGCCCGCCTGCCCTGCCACGGCGCGGATCGTGCCCGTGGCGTCGAACACGGCCGTCATCACGAGCGCCAGCACGCTCGGCAGCACGGCGAGCGAGAGCGCGCCCTTGATGTCCATCGCGCCGATCAGCGAGGCATGGCCCGGCGCCGACAGCGAAGGCAACGCGAACACGCCATGAAAGCTCACGGCCGGATCGATGGCGAGACCGAGCGCCGAGATCGCGACGATCACGATCAGGATCGAGCCCGGCACGCGGCGGCGCACGAGCCCGAAGATCGCGGCGAGGCCGACCACGGAGAGGATCACGGGCAGCGAGGTGATATGGCCGAGCGAGACCGGCAAGCCCGCGCCCGGATTCTTGACCACGAGGCCCACGTCATTGGCGGCGATCAGCAGCAGGAACAGGCCAATGCCGATGCCCGTGCCATGCGCGATGCCGTGCGGCAGGTTGCGCAGGATCCACGAGCGCACGCCCGTCACCGAAATGCCCGTGAACACGAGGCCCATGAGGAACACCGCGCCGAGCGCCACTTCGGGCTTCAGGCCCTTGCCGAGCACGAGGCCGAAGGCGGTGAACGCCGTCAGCGAGATGGCGCAGCCGATGGCGATCGGCAGGCGCGCCCACAGGCCCATGAGTAGCGAGCCGAACGCCGTGGTCAGGCACACGGCCACGAACACGGCGCTGGTGTCGAAGCCCGCCTTGCCGAGCATGCCCGGCACGACGAACACGGAATAGACCATCGCGAGGAAGGTCGTGACGCCCGCAATCGCCTCCTGACGCAGCGAGCTGCCGCGCGCGGCGACGTCGAAATAACGGTCGATGAAACCCGAGGCCGAGCCCAATGACTCTGGGGACTCGACTTCGGCGGCGGTCGCACCGGCGAGCGGCTGCGCGTGGGGTTCGATCATGGTGAGTGCCTCCTTTATCAGCATGCTGAAACGGTTCACGGCTCACCAGCCCGATCCGTCATCAGGTTCGTCTCGAATTGAATTGGTCGTGTCGACGCGTTGCCGGCGCCTTCTTCCAGTTCCAGGCGCTCATCGTTTTGACATCTCTTTATGGATGGAGCGAAGGTTAGGCGAACACGATTTGCGCTCCCATCGCACGAATCGCATTGCGTTCATGCCGCGATGCATATATGCCCGTGTACAGGGCACGGCGCGTGGGCCGGCCCCGCGTTTACACCTGGGCGTGAAGCGCGTCGTTGCCGCGCAGACCAGGGCCGGTTTCGTATGACGAAGCGCGATCGTCCCGGCGCGGCGCTTGCGGTGCGTCGTCTGGCCGGTCGCCCACGCTGGTCGCCCACGCCGGTCGCCCACGCCGGTCGCCGACGCTGGTCGCCGACGCCGTCATTCAGCGAATCGGGCCGGTGCGCGGGTTACACTCACGCATCCCGACCCGGTTTCACCCTGCCGCGCGCGTCGCGCCGGCCGCTCCAAGGAGTTTCAGTAGATGAGACGCGGCTTCCTGCGTTCCGCACGTCCTGTTTTTCACTTCCCGTACGCCCTGACGCTGCTGATGCTGCTCACGCTTTCGGGCTGCAGCCTGTTCCGGCCGGCACCGCCGCCCGAACCGGAAGCGCCCGTGGCCACGGAGCCCGAGCCGGCCGCGAGCGAGCCCGAGGCCGCGTCTGCGCCTGAGGCGGCGAGCGAGCCGGAGACGGAGAGTACAACGAAGCCGGCGCCGAAGAAGCCGCGCCCCGCACCGGTGCACCGCCGCCGTCCGGCGCCACCGCCGCCCGCGCCCGCCAGCGCCCCGCCGGCGCCGCCCCCGGCGCCCATCGTGCAGGTGCGTACGCTCGAGCGCGGCACCTTCCGCACGCTGCTCGACAGCGAAGTGCAGAAGACCGACGGCAAGGTCGTGGGCCGCGCCGTCGACATGGTCACGGGTCCCGGCGGCAAGCCCGTCGACGTCGTGGTGAACCTGCAGGGCTTCATGGGCATTGGCGACCGCAAGGCCAACTTCCCGTGGAGCGGCGTGCGCGTGAATACCCAGGCGAAAACGCCCGCCATCACGCTCGCCCTGCCGGCAAACCAGCTGCAGGTCCCCGACCGGCCCAAGGCCGGTGCGCCGCAGCCCGGCAACCCCGAGGCGAGCGCGACGCGCCTGCCCATGCTCGACGCGGACGTGGAACGCGCCAACGGCGCCAAGGTGGGCCGCGTGGTGGACGTGCTGCTCGACGGCAGCGCCGCCCCGCAGGCCGTCGTGCTCGACGTGAGCGGCACGCTCGAGAAACGTCATACGATCGCGGCCGACTGGTCGGCGCTGCGCTTCGTCACGAAGAACAACACGCTCGAAGCGCAGCTCGAAATGAGCGATCAGCAGGTGGATGCCTCGCCGCCTTACGCGCCCGACCAGCCGGTGCATGCGGTGACACCGGCCGCCCCGCCGCCGGCCCCAGCCCCGCCCGCCGCCCCGGCTGCGCAAGCCGCGTCCGCGGCCTCGCCCGTCGCCTCGGCGGCCAATGCCCACGGTGCCAAATGACGGACGGCACCATACAACAACCCAATCCAAGCCAGCGCAGCGTGCGCGCGCTCGACTGGCTGAACTTCTTCGTGGCGAACGTGCAGACGGGCTTCGGGCCGTTCATTGCCTCGTATCTGGCGTCGCACAAATGGACCCAGGGCGAGATCGGCCTGGCGCTTTCGGTGGGCACGATCAGCGCGATGGTAAGCCAGGTGCCGGGCGGCGCGGCGGTGGATGCCCTGCGCAACAAGAAGGCCGCCGCCGCGTGGGCGATCATCGCGATCATCATCTCGGCCGTCCTGCTCGCCGCGAGCCCGACCGTCGTGGCGGTGATGGCCGCCGAGATTTTCCACGGCTTCGCCAGCTGCATGCTCGTGCCGGCCATGGCGGCGCTCGCGCTCGCGCTGGTGGGTCGCCAGAACCTGGGCGACCGGCTCGGCCGCAACGCGCGCTGGGCTTCGATCGGCAGCGCGGTGGCCGCCGGGCTGATGGGCCTGTGCGGCGAGTACTGGTCGCCGCGTTCCGTATTCTGGCTGACGGCCGCGCTTGCGTTGCCCGCGCTCGTCGCGCTCGTGATGATCGAGTACGACCAGAACGCCGCCTACGCCAAACCTGCGGCCAAGCCCGGCAAGGCCGGCGCGGCAGTCGCCGGCGAACCGCGCGAAACGATCTTCGACCTGCTGCGCGACCGCCGCATGCTGACCTTCGCGGCCTGTGTGGTGCTGTTCCACCTCTCGAACGCCGCGATGCTCAACCTCGCCGCCGGCGAGGTGACGGCCGGCATGGGCGACAACGTTCAGCTCGTGATCGCGGCGTGCATCATCGTGCCGCAAGCCATCGTCGCGTTGATGTCGCCCTGGGTCGGCCGCACCGCGCAGGCCTGGGGGCGCCGCCCCGTGCTGATTCTGGGCTTTTGCGCGCTGCCGCTGCGGGCGCTGCTGTTCGCCGCCGTCGGCAACCCGTATTTCCTCGTGCCGGTGCAAATGCTCGACGGCCTGTCGGCCGCCGTGTTCGGCGTGATGCTGCCGCTCATCGCCGCCGACGTGGCGGGCGGCAAGGGCCGCTACAACCTCTGTATCGGGCTCTTCGGGCTTTCGGCAGGGATCGGGGCGACGCTTTCGACGGCACTTGCCGGCTTTATCGCCGATCACCTGGGCAATACGGTGAGCTTCCTCGCGCTCGCGAGCGCAGGCGCCGCCGCGGTGCTGCTGGTTTGGCTGGCGATGCCCGAGACGCGCGACGCGCTCGAAGAGGAAAACGCCCGCGATGCCACCGTCTGAGCGGTGCGCCGCCGGGGCGGGGGCCGGTTGCGCCCGCCCCGGCGCACGGTGGCGACCCGCCTTTCGCCCGGCAAACGAACAACGGCGCCCCTTGGGGCGCCGTTTTGTTCTTGTGCAGCTATGACATGGGCATGACGAGATGTGACCGACCGCGTGGCAGATTAGCGGGTGGCATACCCGCGCGGGCGACCGATGCGCCCGGGGACGCCGCTCAGGCGGCCAGCGCCTCGTCCAGACGCGCCGCGACCACGGCGTTGGGAAGATTGTCGAGCTTGCTCGCAAGGATCATCGCGTCGGCGTTGGCCGGGCGATGACGGCGATTCGGGCTCGGCCGGAACACCGCGTCGCCGCGGCGGATCTTCTCGCCGGTCAGCGCACAGACCGCGCTGCGGCGCGCCGTGCAGACCCGCCACAACTGGTCGGAGTAGCGGCCATAGGTGGCGTCGCTCCAGCAAACGGTGATGCTGTCCGGATCATGCCGCCGGATCAAGGTGATGCCCTGCGCATCCCACGAACGGACGGTGGCGCGCCGCCGGTTGGCCGCCTCCGACGCGCCGCGTGTGATGGGTACCGGTTTGCAGCTTCTGCCGCCTTCGAATTCGCTGTCCAGGCTCAACGGCTCGGAAGCCGCGGACAGAAGGTCAATGGTTTGTTGCCAAACGCTGCCGGTATCTAATTTCGTCATAATGCACCTCGTGCACGTGGAAACGATTCAAATATGCCGGTCGAATAAGCACTCTGCCACGTCCGGATTATAGCGTGTCCAACTCGCAATCCACAGGAAAAACGCAATTTTCACACGATAATGCCAAACGCAAAAAAACGAGATGGCAGAACTTTCAGTTCCGACTGTAAGCCTCCAATGTTGGTTTCTTTACATCCGTGAACTTTTTTGCCGATTTGATGATACTTAACAATCTCACTGCGGAAAAAATAACCGGTTTCAGGCGGGATGTCACTAGTCGCACGACTTTTCCACATAACTGAATTGTTACAGCGCCCGCTTCGCCGCGCGCGGGCATAAAGCCTGCAATGCCCGTCCATGGCCGCTCTCACAGGCTTTACCGGGATCGCGCGGACTCCACTCTTACACACGGGACGTGACCGATCAATGAAACGCAATGCACCTATTCGGCTTGGGTGCATCAGACATATCACATACTAAACGTCAGTCTATTGGCCGCGGCATTCTCGCACGAAGCTTGCATTCTCCACACCCATGGAATATCGAAGCATTCCACTATTCGAAAAGCAATTAATGGATTTCGAATATTGCTTTAGGCGCATTGCCGCGCGCCAATGCCGACATTGTGCAACTCACTGGAGACGAATAGCAACAATACGGTGATCTGGCAAGCACTGTCGTCCGCACCGAAAGTCAGCACACTAATCCACCATTGAATCCGCGGATAAAGACAAACGAATGAAGATATCGCGCGGCGCGCGTCTTACGCGCCGCGGCCCTGATCGAGAAATTCGCCGGCGCGCACCTTGAGCATGGCGCCGAAGTCGTCGAGCCAGCCAATGGAAAGCCGCCAGCTCTGCCAGTAGAGTTCGACGTCGAGCGCGCGGCCGGGCGTGAGTTCGACGAGTTCGCCGCGCGCGAGATGCGGCGCGATCATGCGCTCGGGGCACATGCCCCAGCCCAGACCGTTCAGGCAGCAGCGCAGAAACCCGGCCACGTGGGGAATCCAGTGCAGCGGCGCGTCGATCTGCGCGCGCGTGATGCGGCGAATGAAGCGCTTTTGCAGTTGATCCTTGGGATTGAACTCGACGCACGGCGCGTGGCGCAGCGTGTCGCGCGTCACCCCTTGCGCGAAATGCCGCTCGAAGAACGCCGGCGAGCACACCGCGAGGTAGCGCATGCGTCCGAGGCGCGTCGAGCGGCAGCCCTGCACGGGCTCGGCCTGCGTCGTGACGGCGCCCTGCACGCTGCCGTCGCGCATGCGTTGCGCGGTGTGATCCTGGTCGTCGATCACGAGATCGAGCAGAACGCCGCGCTCGACGCAGAAGCCCGCTACGGCGTCGATGAACCAGGTGCCCACGCTGTCGTCGTTGACGGCCACGCGCAGTGTCGGCCGCGCCGCCCCCAGCGCGCTCGTGAAGGTCGGCATCGCCCCGCCCAGCTCCGCCTCGAGCAACTGCACGCGCTCCGTGTGACGGCACAGCAGCGCGCCGGAAGCCGTCGCGACGCAAGGCTGGCCGCGCTTCACGAGCACGGTGCCCACGCGCTCCTCCAGCAGCTTCACGCGCTGCGAAACCGCCGACGGCGTGACGTTGAGCGCGCCCGCGGCGCGATCGAACGAACCGTGCCGCACGACGGCGGCGAGCGCATCGAGCAAGGCATAGTCGAGCATTAGCGTTCCTTAATCCAGTTAATGAAAATGAGCTTTTCTTATGCGGCTCCTGGCGGCAGACTAGCGCCATTCCCTGTCGATGTCCAATGACCGCAGGCGCCGCGCCCCGCGCCGCCTACTTTCTCCGCAACCGTCATGAACTGGCTCGCTTTCACTCACGGCGCGGCGCTCTGCGCCTCGCTCATCGTCACGATCGGCGCACAAAATGCGTTCGTGCTGCGTCAGGGCATCATGCGCTCGCACGTCGGCAAGATCGTCCTGCTCTGCGCACTGTCCGACTTCGTGCTGATCGGCGCGGGGGTGGGCGGCGCCTCAGCGCTCGTCGAGCGCTATCCGACCTTCGTGCACATCGTGCTGTACGTGGGCCTCGCCTGGCTCGTGTGGTTCGGCATCGGCGCGCTGCGTCGTGCGGTGCGCCCGTCGCATGCGGTGCTGGAGAGCCAGGCCGCGGCGGATGCGCCCGAGCAACGCGCCTGGCCGATCATCCTCATGACGCTCGCGTTCACCTGGCTCAATCCGCACGTGTATCTCGACACCTTCCTGCTGATCGGCACGGCCGGCGCGCGCGAACCGCAGGGCAGCCGCCTCGCCTTCGCGATCGGCGCGATGTCCGTGAGCGCCGTGTGGTTCGTCGCGCTCGGCTACGGTGCGCGCGTGCTCGCGCCGCTGTTCCGGCGTGCGGGTGCGTGGCGCGTGCTCGACGGCGCCATCGGCGGCATGGTCCTGTTGATCGCCTTCGCGCAATTGCGCTGAAGTCCGCTAAAGCGCCGAGCGCGGCTTGCGCGTTCGCCGCGTGTGCCGCGTTTTCCATAAGACCCGAGACCCGCTACTGCGCCGCGCCCCTCGCCTTCTGCTGCTGCAGCAGGCCCTCGACGAGCTCCGGCGACATGTAGTGCGGCCCGTCGAAGAGATACACGCGATACCCGTGATACGCCTCGAGCTGCGGCGCCAGCTCGGCGGCCGTGGCCGCGCGAAAGCCGCCGCCCTGTTTGGGCCGGAACGCCTCCGCGATGATGCGCACGCGCTTGTGGCCCAGATGCGCGGAGAGCGCATCCGCATATTCGCGCGCCGCTGCCGGACCGCGCGCATAGACGCCGCAGCCGTCCTGCAGCAACACGCCGACATCGCGCGGCAGCCAGGAATCGAGCCATTTCGCGAGCGCCTCGCCGCCGATGTTGCTGGTGTCGTACACGCTGATCCACAGCGGATGCGGCAGCTTCTTCAGTAGCGGCGCCATGCGTGGCGCGTCGGTCCAGGTGGGATCGACTTCGACCGGAAAATACCAGCCCGTGATGTGCACCGGCGGGCGCACGGCCGCGAGTTTGAGCGATCGATCGACGAGCGTTTCGAGGTTCTCGCGCGCTTTCTTTTCGTCCGAATAGCCCGCGAGGCCGACGATCACGCCGCGCGCCCACGGTTCGTTGGCAATGCGCACCCAGTCGGGCACGCGCGGCGCGGGAATGCCCGCACCCGCCATGAACGCGACGTCATCCACGGCGATCCATTGCACCAATAGCTCGTTGACGCCCAACCGGTCCCAGTCGCCGCGCAAGTCGAGATGGTCGTTGTCGGGCTGCCAGACGATGCCTTGCGCGAGCGCATCCGCGTGTGCCGGCACCTGTAGCGTGCATCCGGCGGCAGCGAGCGCGCACAACACCGCGCACGCGAGGCGCGCGTATCGCGGCCGCTTGCGCGCGCGCCTTCGCCAGGCCTGCCCCGCCGCGCCCGCGATGCCTTGAGCCTTTCTCCGCACGATCATCAGGTTTCCTCAATAAGAGAGCACGGCGCCGAAGAACACCCCGCCCGCCCGGTCGTCGCCCGTGATGCGCCAGCGGTACTGCACCGTCACGTCGACGTAGGAACGCGGCGCGTCGTAGAAGCTGTCGCGGAACCAGTAGCGCGTCGAGACGCCCACGCCCATGCCGACCGGCGCGCTGCGGTTGATACTCGAATCGTAGTCCACGCCGGCCACCGCGTACGGAAAGACCGTGAGCTTCGGGCTGATGGTATCGAGCCGCCAGGTACGGCCCGCCTCGATATAGCCCGTGCCGTAGTTCCAGCCGTTGCTCACGTAATGGCCGACTTCGCCATAGTCCTGCACCGTCCACCACGAAGGCACGTCGAGGCGCCGCTCGGTGCCGATGCCGCCCGAGTAGGCGAGGCGCAGCAGCCAGTCGGAAGGCGCGCGCGAGCCGATGGGGATGAGCCGCTCGAACGCCACCACCGCGTTGATCGATTCGAACGGCTTGGCGCGCGCGCCGATCGCCCCGAGCGCCGTCGAGATGCCGCTCGGCGCGTCGCCCTTTGCGCCGACGTCCTGATAGACGCGCGCGTAGACCTCGAAGTTGCGGTCGCCGAGCGAGCCGAACGGCCGCCAGTATCCTTCGACGCCCATCTGCCAGTTGTTGTACGAGCCTGGCACTTCGCCGGTCGAGACACCGGGCTGCAGGCCTGCGCCGCGATAGTTGACCGAGGCGATCGCGCCCCAGTCGCGCGTGACGTCGGCGTGGGCATTGCGCAGATCTTGCAGCTGCACCAGCGTGGCCGGGGCCACGCCCGGCGGCGGCGAGGTACCGTAATCGATCGCGCGTTTGAAATAGCTTGCGGCCAGCGCGTCGAACGTCGCGCGGTACGCGCTATAGCCGGCATCGCCAGTGGCCTGCTCCGGCAACTGGCCGGCTTCGTCGGCCTGCGCGAAGTAGGTGGAAGCGCGCCGGTCGTCTCCCGCGCGCTGCGCGATGTACGCGGCGGAAAGCGGCGGCAGCGCGTCGAGCAGGCCCGCGTCGGCCATCGCGCGCGCTTCGCGCCGCGCGCCTTCAGTGTCGCCCACGGCGGTGAGCGCGTCGATCAGTTCGAGCCGACGCTGCGGATTGCGCGGGTCCGCGGCGACGGCCCGGCGCTGCGCGTCGAGCGCGGCGGCCCGATCGCCACGCTGGGCGGCGACGATCGCGGCGCGCCGGTCCGCGAAGCCGGGATCGGCCGCGTAGACATCGCAGGCGCTGCCGTACTGGTCTACCGTGCAGTCGAGCACCGGGCGCGCCGTCGTGGCCACCCGCTCGCCTGGCGTAGCAGGCGGGGTCGGCGCGGCGGACTGCGCGAGCGCCGCGCGCGCGTAGTAGCGGCGTATCGCGATCAGGGCATCGGTATCGTCGCCGACGGGCGGCAGCGTGGCAAGCAGGTCGAGCGAGCGCTGCGGCTGGCCTTCGGCCGTCCACACATCGGCGATGATCGCGTGCGCCACGCGCTCGTCGCGCAGCGAGGCGCCTTCGCTCAGCAGCGCCTGCGCGAAATCCTCATCGGCCTGCGCCGACCTGCCCTGCGCTGCGCGTGCATAGCCGCGCAGCACGTACGGCATGAGCGTCGGCGTGGCGCCCGATGCAATCGCCTCGCCCGCCGCGGCTTCGAGGCCCGCCATGTCGTTCTGTTCGAGAAGCATCTCGCACAGCAGCAGCCGGTTGCCCAGTTGCAGCGGCGCGTAGCCGATCGCCTCGTGCATGAGCGCGATAGCCTGCGCGGTATCGCCGCGCGTGCGCGCCGCCTGGGCCGCCTGCACCGCCGCGGGCGCGAGCCGCGCGCCGATCTGCGTGCGGCGCTCGCGCAGCGCCTGGCTGTCGCCGAAACGCCGCTGCGCGTCCTGCGCAGTCTGCCAGGCTTCGCGGTTGTGGCCGCCCGCCGCGGCGGCGTCGATGGCGAGCAGCCGCAGACGCAAGATGTCCGGCCGCAACGCGATGACGGCATTCGCCTCGCGCCACGCGGCGTCGTATTGCTTCGCGCCGTATGCCTTGTAGGCCTCCTGAGCAAGCTGCCACGCGCGGCCGGTCAGATAGTCGGGCGGACCGGAACCCGGCGGCGGCGCGGCGCGCGCCGGACGGCCGCCGCCTGCTGGCGCGCCCGGCCGCGCCAGCGCCGCCACCTGTGCACCGACCTCGCGCCGCCGGGCCGTGAGCGCCGCATCGGGACCGATCTGCGCGATCGCGTCGGAGAGCGTGCGGCTCGCCTCGCGCCATTGCCCGCGCGCCGCCTGGGAGTTCGCGAGCAACAAGCGTAGCGTGGCGAGATCGGGCCGTTGCCGGATCGCCTCGCGCGCATAGCGCTCCGCCGCCGCGTAGTCGTGGCGCGCATAAGCGTCGTAGCCTTGCTGCGCGACGCGATAGGCCGCACCGCTCAACGGCAGCGGCTGCGTACCCTGCGGCAACGCCTGAGCCTGAGCTCGCCCCGCGCCCGCGAGCGCCGCCCACAACGCGGCGAGCAGGAGCGCACGCGGCATCGCCGCGCGACACGGCGCACCGCCACCCCAGCCGGATGAAGCGCGCATTGCCGGAAAACGCTTCGGAGTCCGCCTCATGACGCGGCCGCACCTTCGGCGCGCAGGCGTTCCTGCTCCGCGATCGCCGCAGCCAGCGCATCGCGTGTGATCACGCCTTGCTCCACCATGAAATCGCCGATCCGTCCGTGCTCGGCGGGCCGATAGCGTTGCAACGCGCCTTCGAACGCGGCGCGCTTCACCGCGCCGCGTTCGATCAACAGGTCGCCGAGCAGCGGCACGCCCTGCATGGCGGCGCCGTGCGCTTCGGCGTTCGCCTTCTCTTCATGCGCCTCGCTCACCTGCGCCGGCGGCACGCCGCGCAACAGACGCAAGCCGTCCGCCACCTCGCCCTCGCGCACGATGCGCTGCACGATCGGCAACGCGCATTGGCCCTGCAATTCAGCGAGCGCCGCCTCCGCGAGCGGGCTCGCACAGAGCAGCACTTCATGCCCCTTGCCGTCGTCGCCTTGCGGCAGCACGCGGTAACGCACCGCAAATTCGATCGGCAGATCGCTCGCATAACGCGTGAGCCGTTCGCGATCGAGCCGGCCGCGCGGCAGGTCCGCCTGAAACGCGATGGCCTCCGCGAGCGTTTCCTCATCGAGCCAGCCCTGCGCCATCAACACGCGCCCGAGCGGCGCTTCCTGCGCGTGCTCCTGGGCCAGCGCCTGCTCCAGCTCCTTAGGGCCGATCGCCTGCCACGAAAGCAACAGTTCGCCGAGGCGTTGCCGGCGGTCCGTGAAGCCGTCCGACGAAGGGAAGTCGTGCATGGTCTTGTCCCACACGAGCCGCTTGCCGGTGACCAGGTACGCGAGATACATCTTCCACGCGCGCGAGACCGCCATGAAGTTCACGAAGTTGCCGATCACCATGCGCGGCACCGACAGCACGCCATGCTCCCAGCCGTAGAGCCGCGACACGAAGTAGACGCGCTGGATCACGCGCAGCAGCAGCGCAACACCGTTGGCCCACAGCACGATGGTGAGAAAGCGGGAGCCCGCGAACGGCGAGGCGACCAGTTCGGGCCGAATGCCGAGAAACTCGGCGTACGCGAAGAGCAGGAACTGCGCGAGCAGCACGTAGGCAATGATGCCGACGAACGCCGTGACGATGCCCTTGCGGTCGCGCGCGAGCAGATACCGGTTGGCGATCGTGCCGACCCAGCCCGTCTGCTCCCACCCTTGCAGGCCGATGCCGAGCGTCCAGCGCGCGCGCTGACGGTAAGCGGTCCGAAACGTATCGGGAAAGAACTCGCGCACGCACAGCGGCATGGTCAGCGTGACGTCGCGCTCGGGCCCGAAGCCGAACCACGACTTGCGCCGCGTGGCGAACTCCACGGGAAAGCGCGCAAAAATCGAATGCATGCCCATGCGGCCGAGGCGCTCGCCCACGTCGTAGTCTTCGGTCAGCGTTTCCGTGTTGAAGGGCTGGTTCTGCGTTTCCTCCGCGAGCCCGGCCAGCGCGCGGCGCGAAAAACACGTGCCCACGCCGGCCGACGGCACCGTGCCGGCCAGGCTCTCGCGCACCACGAGATCCTTCGCATGCCACTCCGCGAACTCGTCCATATAGGTGCCCGCAACGAGTTCGTACCATTCGCGCTCGAGCGACGCCACCGGCAACTGGATCATGTCCTTGCGCGGCAACAGGTAGTTGAAGAAGCGCAACTCGAGCGGATGCAGCACGTCCTCGCTGTCGTGCAGGATCACGCCCGCGAATTCGATGCCGGTTTCCTTCTCCATGCGAAAGATCGCCTGCACGATCCAGTTCAGACAATCGGCCTTGCAGGTGGGGCCGTCGTGCGGCACCTCCACGCGGTGGAGCTGCTTGTAGCGCCGCCGCATGCGCTCGACTTCGGCAATCGTCGCCGCATCGTTCTGGTAGGTGCCGGCGAACACGACATAGTTCTTGTAGTCGAGCACGCGCACGAGGTCGGTGACCATCGAGGCAATCACATCCTCCTCGCGCCACGCGGGCACCATGATCGCCAGCGGCTGCTGCTCGCGCGTGTAGAGCTGCTCGGCGCGCAACGGCTCGTAGCGGCGCTCGATCGTGTAGTAGCGGATGACGCGGCGGACCCAGTACCACGCATCGATAAAGAGATCATCGATGCTCGACAGCAGGATCACGACCGCCACCACTGCGGCGAGATACTCCATGCCCTCGTAGTAGCGGCCGGCGTAATAGTTGAGCCACCAGTCGATGGCGTTCGCGCTCACGATCCGCTCTGCTTGTTGTCCGGATTTTCGGCGCTCTCCTGCGCCGCGCGCGCCGCGGCGGCGGCCGCCGTCCTCGCCCGGGCCCGCTTGCGCGCGAAGCCCGCTGCGAGCAGGAGCAGCACCATTACCGCGATGGCAACGCTCGGCACGCCCCAGCCCGCCCAGTGACGCGCGAGCCACGCGCGCTGATCGTCCGTCGGCGGCACGCCGCCGGGATACTGCGTGTCGAAGGTCTTGAGCACGCCGCTCGCATCGACGATGGCCACGTCGCCCTGCTGCAACTGCATGCCGGGCGGCAGAACGGGGGCCTCGCCCACGCTGCGGTAGACGATGCCAGGCGTCGTGCCCGAGCGCACCACCTGGATCAGGCCGAGATTCGCGAGACCCGACATGTCGACGAGCATCGAACCGCCGCGCCCCTTGAGCGTGAGGCGGCCGTTTGCGAAGCTCGCGTGGCCCGCCTCGCTGTCGAGCGCGACATCGGCGGCGAGGAACGGGTCTTTCGGCTGCGCGCTCTGGCCGTTCGGCACGACCTGGAGCGTTGCGCGCGTGGGCGCCACGCCCGCCGCGTTGGCGAGCCGCGCCACGCGTGGCAGCGTCGTCACCGGGTCGGCCAGATAGGCGTCGGGCACGAGCACATTCGCCGTGCGCGAGAAACGCGCCACCATGCCCGTGAAGTTCTCGCCGAGCGGCCCCTTGCCGACGACCAGATGGCTGCCCGGCAGCACGGCCGCGGGATAGCCCTGCTCGCGCGGGCGGCAGCCGCCCGCCGGCTGGCGCTGGAACAGCACGCGCAGCGCATTGGTGGTGCCGAGCGCATAGACGGGGATGTCCGCGCTCACGCGTTGCGCGTGGCCGTCGGTATCGAGCAGGTGCGAGCCGATCAGCACGCCGTTGAAGAAGATCGACGCCGTCTGGCCATTGCGGTCCGCCGCGGGCGCGGCAGCCAGATCGAGCACCACGCGGCGCGGAATGCGTCCGTCGCCCGAAACGGCCGCGAGATCGAAGTTGGCCTCCCATGCCGCACTAGTCAGCACCTCTAACGTTCTCGGCGTGCCGCCGATCAGCGAGAGTGCGATCCGGTCGCTCGAGCCTCCTGCGCTCAGGTTCGGCGAAGCGGCCAGTTCGTGCACGACGAGTCGCCGCGACACGTCGATGCCGCTCCACGTGCGCGAAAGCGCGCTCACGCCGGTGTCGTCGCCTACCACCACGGTAGGCAGGCCGCCCAGATGCGCGAGCCGCAATTCGCCCTTCTCGAACGGAGCGGCAAGCGCGCCGCCGGAATGCGTACGCCACGCGTCGAAGGCGCTCGCAGCATCGGCGGAAGCGGCCAGCACTTCGCCGCGCAGTGCGTCGAGCGCCGCGCCCGCTTGCGCGCGCAGCGCGTCGTCGGCGACCACGACGTTGGGCGCGAAGGCGCCTGCCGGCGCGAGCGCGATGAGTGCGCCGAGTTCCGCCGGATTGGCGATCTTGTGTGAACCGCCCGTTGCCAGCGCGGCAAAAGCGGGCACCGCCTGCAACGCGGCCGGCACCCGCACGGTACCGAGATTGACGGTGTCGCCCACCGCGGGCATGCGCGTCGTGACGGGCGTCGCGCCGCCGCGCATCAACAGGGCTTCGAGCCGCCACGCCACGTCGTAAGCCGCGCCATCGAGCTTGCCGCCGCTCACGAGCACCACGGGTTTCGCAGGCAGCGCGCTCCACGCGGTGCGCACGTCGTTGACGGCCGACGTGTCGAACTGATACGTGAGGCGCGTGGTGGGCGCGACCTTCCAGACGTTGCCGATCGCCGTCTGGTCCGTGCAGACGTTTTCGTTGAGCACTGACGACCAATGTAGCCCCACGCGCACGAAGCCCGAAGGGCGCGACGCGCCATCCACGCCAATGCTGAGCGAGCCGTCGCCCTGCGCGTCGGTGACGTTGCGCGCCTGCACGGGCGAGCCGTCGAGCGAGAGCAGGAAGGTCGTGCGTCCGCCGTTGCCGCGCAGATAGTTCGCGTCGAGCTGCAGCGTCGCGTTGCTGATCGGCAAGCCCGCGGGCACCGGCAGATAGAGCTCCTGAGTCGCATCGGGGGCGCGCAGCACGACCGGATCGCGCACGCCGAGATCGGCGAGCGACACGGTTCGCGATTCCACGCGTCCGGCTCCAAGCTGTGCGAACGCACCGGCCAGGTCGCCAGGCGCCGCATATGCACAGTGCCCCGGCACCGCGAGAAACGCTGCAGCCAGATAGACGCAAACCGGCGCGCCCACGCCCTTGCGCCCCGCTGCGCGCCCCTGCCCGATCGGATCGACTCTCACGTGTCATGCCTCATGGTGTCGGCGCGGCGGCGCATCCGCCGCGTGGCGGTCCTTGCCATCCCGCCTTTTGGAATGCACTGATTGCCTGGCACTGCGATGCACCTGATGCGTCGGCATCGAACCGCCGTCAAGGCGCCGCGTCGGCCTCGTCCGCCTCGCCGGGCTCTGGCCGCATGGCGACCACCGGATGCCGGTAGCCTGGCAACTCGCGACTCGGGAACGGCTCGAACGGCTGCCCGGTGAGCGCCGCAACGATGCGCTCCGAAGCGTGCCCGTCGCCGTACGGATTGACGCGCCGCGCGTAGGCGCGCCGCTCGTCCTCGTTTTCGACGAGTTCGAGCACCGCGCGCACGATCGCCGTCCGGTCGGTGCCGATGAGCTTCACGGTGCCCGCGGCGAGCGCTTCGGGGCGCTCGGTCACGTCGCGCATGACGAGCACCGGCTTGCCTAGCGCCGGCGCCTCCTCCTGCACACCGCCCGAATCGGTCAGCACGATCGCAGCGCGCTGCATGAGGCGCACGAACTCGGGATAGTCGAGCGGATCGGTGAGATGAACGTTGGGCGCGTTGCCGAGCGTGGCGAGCACGGGGCCGCGTACGTTGGGATTCAGATGCACGGGATAGACGATCTGCATCTTGCCGGAATGCGCGAGCGTGGCGAGCGCCGCGCAGATATGCTCGAAGCCCTCGCCGAAACTCTCGCGCCGATGGCCGGTGACGAGCAGCAACGGGCGGCCGGTGTCCGCGGGTTCGAGAAACGGAAACTGCGCGTCGAGGCGCTCGCGCAACGCCGCGTCGTTGTCGAGCCGCTCGCACATGAGGTGCAGCGCATCGATCACGGTATTGCCCGTCACGACCACGCGCCCCGCCAACGCCTCCGCTTCGAGGTTCGCCTGCGAGCTTGCGGTCGGCGCGAAGAGCAGATCGCTCACGACGTCCACCACGCGCCGGTTCATTTCCTCGGGCCACGGCTCGAACAGATTGCCGGTGCGCAGCCCGGCCTCCACGTGCCCCACCGGTATGCGCCGGTGAAAGGCGGCAATGGCGCCCGCCATGCTGGTCAGCGTGTCGCCGTGCACGAGTACGCGCTCCGGTTGCTCGGCGGCGAGCACGTCGTCGAGCCCGGCGAACAGACGCCCGGCGAGTCCGTTGAGCGTCTGGTTCGCGGTCATCGCGCCGAGGTTGTGGGCGGGCACGATGCCGAACAGGTCGAGGACCTGCTGCAGCATGGTCTGATGTTGCCCCGTCACGCAGACGACGGACTGCACGCCGGGTTGCGCTTCGAGACGTTTGACGAGCGGCGCCATCTTGATGGCTTCGGGCCGCGTACCGAATATCGACAGGATGCGCACAGGCAGGTTTCCGGTTAGCTGGAGTGTCCAGGCGCCGCGGCGTTGCCCGCATGCGACGCCCCCTTGACCGACTGTCTTCATGCCGTTGCCGCCGGCCCCCCTGCTGCGCCGCCTGGTTCAAGGCGACGCAGCAGGAGGCCAGTCAGCAGTACTCTACCTGCTTAATTAGACCATTGCGCGCATTCGTGCCGCGCAGCAATGGTCGGGCACGACCGTTCGCACCGCGATTGTTGCGATTGTTCAGCGAATCGATATGGACCGGGTCATTATTGCGTCGAACGAGATGCATTGAATATTGAAGCCGCGCCGGGCGTTCATGCGCGACGTATGAACGATAGCTAACGATTCGACGGCACGTCGTGCTCGTCGCGCGTTGCGCCGGTTCGAAGTAAGCTCTTGCGACGACTGCAATCTCTTATGCATCCCGGCGACCGCGAAAACATCGCGTGCGTTAGCCACCAGCAAAAGAACAGCGAGATGGACGACCTGATCTTCGACGCCTTCGATGCGTCGCAACTCATTCCCGGCTTCAGCGCGCCCGCGTTGCCCGTCGAGCGTCCGGACCGCGAGACGCTCGACGCCGCCGAGCGCAACACGCGCCACTGGACGAGCCGTGTCACCGGTGCGCTCACGCCCGGCTCCGACGTGCATCGCGACGAGATGTGCCGCATGTTCCGCGAGACCTTCAATCCTTACCGGCCCTCGGTACTCGATTGGCCGCAGCTCGAACCCGCGGCGCTCAAGCGCATTACCGACCTGCCCATCTGGGACATCGCCGTGCAAACGGAAGGCCGCGCGCGCCTGCGCATGGCCGCCTATGCCGCATCGCTCGACGACGCCGTGATGCGCGATGCGCTCGCACTCAACGCGTGGGAGGAGAACCGCCACAAGGAAGTGCTCTCGCGCATGGTGGCGGCGTACGGCATCAAGCTCGCGAGCGAGCCGCCCTACGTGTATCCCAAGGACGCCGAATGGGCCTACCTCGTGACGGGCTATAGCGAATGCGTCGACAGCTTCTTCGCGTTCGGCCTCTTCGAAGTGGCGCATCGCTCGGGCCTCTTTCCGCCCGAACTCATCGACACGTTCGAGCCCGTCATGCAGGAAGAATGCCGCCATATCCTGCTGTTCGCGAACTGGGTAGCCTGGCACCGCGCCCGGCTCAACTGGTGGCAGCGCATTCGCTTCGAGCTGAAGGTGGCTGGCGTTTGGGCCTTTCTGGTGTGGGAGCGCATTGGCCTCGCGCGCGCCATGGATGCTGACGGCAACGAACACAGGCACGACAACAACTTCACGATGAACGGCGCGCAGCAGGTGACGGACGTGGACATCAGCGTACCGGAACTCATGCACCTGTGTCTCGCCGAAAACGAGCGGCGCTTCGCGGGCTACGACAAGCGTCTGCTGCGGCCCGAAACGATGCCGCGGCTCGTGCGCTTCGCACTTCGCTTCGTGCGCGACAAGAAGAACTGACGTTCCCCTCTCGCTACCATGCGCGCCGCTTCGTTCGAACGGACGATTGCGGCGCGCGCTGCTTTCATGCGACGCTTCGCGCCCAGGCAGGTTGCGCGGCGCCGCTTTAGCGCGCTCGAAGCACGCCTTCCGCAAAGCTGAATTCCGCGCAGCTCACGCGTCTGTCACAGTGACGAAAGTCTTCGTCAGCGACGAAAGCATTGCCCCTATCGAGGAGAAAGAGCTTGAAAATTCTGGTGCCCGTCAAGCGCGTGGTCGACTACAACGTAAAAGTCCGTGTGAAGTCGGACGGCACGGGGGTGGATATCGCCAACGTGAAGATGTCGATGAACCCGTTCGATGAAATTGCCGTGGAAGAGGCGGTGCGTCTGAAGGAAGCGGGCGTGGCGACGGAAGTCATTGCCGTTTCGTGCGGTGTTTCGCAGGCCCAGGAAACGCTGCGCACCGCCCTCGCTATCGGCGCGGATCGTGCCGTGCTGGTGGAGTCGAATGACGATCTGCAGCCGCTCGCCGTGGCGAAGCTTTTGAAAGCGCTCGTCGACAAGGAGCAGCCGTCGCTGATCATTCTCGGTAAGCAAGCCATTGACGACGATTCGAACCAGACCGGCCAGATGCTCGCCGCGCTGGCGAACCTGCCGCAAGCGACGTTTGCCTCGAAGGTGGTCGTGGCCGACGGCAAGGCGACCGTCTCGCGCGAAGTGGACGGTGGCG
>NZ_JBFRCL010000085.1:0-31051 GCF_040965695.1 Paraburkholderia sp. BR10937 | reverse complement strand
ACCTCTGCCAGTTCGAGTTCGCCTCGCAGCCGTGGCGGCTCGACCGCGCGACGCTGCGCCGTCTGCGGGTGCCGATCGTGCTCGTGGCGGCCTCGCTCGTGGTGGCGGTCGTCGGCGCGAATATCCAGTGGCTCATGATGGCGCGCCAGCGCGACGCGATCAGCGCCCAGATGACCGAGCTGCTCCTCAACGCGTTCCCGAAGACGACCGTGGTGCTCGATCCCGCCGGCCAGATGGCTCGCCAGTTGCAGCAGTTGCGCCTGGCCGCGGGCGAGCCCTCGCCCGACGACTTCCTCGCACTCTCCGACGGCTTCGCGCGCTCGCTCGGTCCGGTGCCCGCGAACGGCATCGCGGCCCTCGACTATCACGACCGGCGTCTGGACGTGACCTTCAAGCCAGGCGTCAACGTCGACGCCGATCTCGCGAAACGCCTCGCGGGCAACGGCCTTGCGGGCACGGTCGATGCCAGCACGGGCAAATGGACCATCAGGAGCGCATCGTGAAGACAACGGCTATAAGCGGCGCGTGGGCCGAGGCCTGGACGAACTTCTGGGAGGCGCGCTCGACGCGCGAAAAGACGCTGCTCACGTGGGGTGGCGCGGTGCTTGCGCTGGCGATCGGCTGGTCGGTGCTGTGGCAGCCCGCCGCCGACGGCCGTGCGCGCCTGCGTCAGAGCCTGCCCGGCATGCAGCGCGAACTCGCGCAGATGACGGCCGAGGCCGACGAGGCGCGTTCGCTGGCCGGCGCGGCGGCCAGCGTGGCGCCGGGCGGCCAGGCGCTCAAGGACGCGCTCACCGCGTCGCTCGCCGATCACGCGCTCACGGGCGCGCAGATTCAGCTGATCGGCACGACGGTGCAGGTGCAGATGAAGAACGCGTCGTTTCCGGCGTGGGCCGCGTGGCTCGACGACGTGCGCAAGCAGTTCAAGGTGCAGGTGGTCGAGGCGCACATCACCGCGCTGAAGGCCGATGGCCAGGTCGATTTGACGGCCTCGCTGCAACCGGCGAATACGCATTAAGAAGAAAAAGCGCGCATCGAAAAGCGCGCAATGAGAATCGCCGGAGAAATACGCAATGAGTTACTGGATGCGGCGCCTGCGCGCCGCGTTGCCTTGGCTGATCGTGGGCGTGCTGTCGAGCGCCGTCGTGCTGCTCGCCCGCCTGCCGGCAGCCTGGATCGCGCCGCAGTTCGCGCGCGCGACCCAGGGGCACGTGAATCTGATCGACCCGGAAGGTTCGCTCTGGCACGGCTCCGCCACGCTGATGCTCGCCGCGGGCCAGGACGCACGCGGCGCGACGCTGCTGCCGGGGCGCATCGTCTGGCGTACGGCGTTCTGGCCGCTGTTCGTCGCGCGCGTGCGCATGGAGATGCTGCAGACCGAAGCGATGCCCGACGCGGTCACGGTGGATGCGTCGTTGCGCGGCGCGAACCTGAGCGCGGGCACGATCGCCGTGCCGGCGTCGCTGCTCGCGGGTCTCGGCGCGCCCTTCAACACGCTCGATCTGGACGGCAAGGTGCGGCTCGAGTGGAGCCCGTGGCGCGTGTTCGGCACGGATGCGTTCGGACGACTGACCGTCTCGCTCGCCGACATGAGTTCGCGCGTTTCACTCGTGAAGCCGCTCGGCACGTATCAGGTGGTGCTGCAGGCGCAAGGGGCGACCTCGACGCTCGATCTTTCGACGCAAAAAGGACCGCTGATGCTCACGGGGCGCGGCTCGTTCTCGCGTGCGTCGGCATCGTTTCAGGGCACCGCGAGCGCCGCGCCGGATCAGCGCGACAACCTCGCGGGCCTGCTGAATCTGCTGGGCCGGCCGGTCGGGCCGGGAACCGTCGCGCTGACGTTCATGCGCTGAGGTTCGAGGTCTGAGCGAGCGCCCGCCTGCGCGGGCGCATACGCTTTACTGCGGCTGGGCGGCCGTCGTAGCCGCCGTCGCTGCCGCTGGGCCCGAAGCTGCCGAAGCCACCGCCGGCGCGGCGACGCTGCCGGTCTCGCGGTCCATCTGCGAGGCATCCCAGCCGCCGCCCAGCGCCTTCACGAGGCCCACCGACGACACCATGCGCTGCCCGCCGATGCTCACGAGCTTCTGCTGCGCGGTAAAGGCCGTGGCCTGCGCGGAGAGCACGTTCTGGAAGTCGGTCGTGCCCGCCTTGTACTCGTTCGTCACGATCGCGAGCGCATGCTGCGCCGACTCCACCGCCTGCTGCTGCACGACGACCTCTTGCCCGAGGATGCGCTGCGAAGCGAGGTTGTCCTCCACGTCCTGGAACGCGGCCAGCACCGTTTGCCGGTACGTGGCCACCTGCTGGTCGTAGGCGGCACGCGCGGCCTCGGTCTGGGCCTTGCGCAGCCCGGCATCGAAGATCGTGCCGGCCAGCGAGGGCCCGAGCGTCCAGAAGCGCGAGGGCAGCTGCAACAGCTGCGACATCACCGAGCTTTCGAAACCACCGCTCGCGGACAGCGTGAGCGTGGGGAAATACGCCGCGATGGCGACGCCGATCTGCTCGTTGGCGGACGCCGCCTTGCGCTCGGCCGAGGCGATGTCGGGCCGGCGTTCGAGCAGCGCCGAAGGCATGGCGAGGGGCACCATGGGCGGCGTGGCGGCGAGCGGCGACGGCGGGATCGAGAACGTGGAGGCGGGCTGGCCAACCAGCACGGCGATCGCATGCTCGTCCTGGGCGCGCGCCACACCGTTGTCGATCGCCGAAGCCTGGGCCGATTGCAGCTGGGTTTGTGCCTGGATCACGTCGGCGCGGCCCGCCACGCCCTGGGCGTACTGATTCTGCGTGAGCTGCAGCGACTTCTGGTACGCGACGACCGTGTCGTCCAGCAGCTTCTGCTGCGCGTCGAGCGAGCGCAACGTGAAGTAGGTTTGCGCGAGCGTGGCCTGGGCCGACAGACGCGCGTTCGCGAGATCGGCGGCGGCGCCCTGCTGGCTCGCCTCCTGCGAGCTGACCGTGCGGCTCACCTTGCCCCAGAGATCGGGTTCCCAGGTGGCGTCGAGCCCCAGGTTGACGTTGTTGTTGATGCTGCCGCTCGACAAGCCGCCGCTCGAGTTGGCCACGCGCGTGGGCGTGTACGAGCGCGTGCCGGCGAACGAGCCGCTGATCACGGGGAAGTACGCCGCCCGCGCCTCGCCCACGAGGGCGCGCGCCTGACGGTAGGCGGCGGCCGATTGCGCGACCGTCTGGTTGCTGGTGTTGAGCTGGTCCATCAGCGCATTGAGCTGCGCGTCGTCGTAGATCAGCCACCAGGCGCCGCGGTCGGTGGTATCGGCGGGTTGCGCGACCTTCCAGCCCTCGGGCGCTTCCTTGAACGAAGCGGGCACGGCGGCGCTGGGCCGGTGATAGTCGGGGCCGACGGCGCAGCCGGTCAACTGGAAGGTGAACGCAGCGGCCGCGCACAGCGTCAGGATGGAAAGCGGCTTGGGCGCGCGGCGCGCCACGGACCCGGCGGGTCCAGCGGTCGCGCCGGAACGGACGAAACGGCAAGGCATGCAAGGATTCCTGTCGATGCAACCGGCGCGCGCTCGGGCGGCCGGGCGCGCACGGGGTTGTCGCGTTGCGGCAATGGTAGCGCACGCGCTAGTCACTGCACGGAATCCGAAAGCTTACGCGTTGGAAGGGTTGGCGGGTGTTACGGCGTGAGGCGCGCAGGTTACGCGTCGTTACGGCGGCGCTTCGGTGCGCGGCAGGCGGGCTGGCCGCCACCGCACGCGGGGGCATCCACTGCCGGTGTTGCTGCCGTTGCGGCCGCTGGCGTGGCCGGCACGACGGCGCTTGCGGCAGCGGGTGCGTGCGCCGACGCTGCGCCCACACCACGGCCACTACCGCGATCGAGCCGCCCGGCAGCGCGAACATGGCCGCATACAACGCGAGCTTGCGCCAGCGCGACGACTCACCGGCCTTCGCGAAAGCGAGGCGGGCGGTGTCGGTGACGGAGCGGCCAAGGCCGCCAAGCGCGTTGATCAGGAAGAGCATGATGCGGAAACAGGTGAGTCTGGAAGAATGAAACTGGTTGCCTGTCATAATATTGACTATGCAATCAAATCACAACATACTTTGCAGCGCATCAACCAACTGTTGTTTTTACACGCCGATCGCAACGACAGAGGCGATCGCGACCTGCTACCTGATTTATCTGCCTGAGCAGCGACATAACCCGCTATAATCCGCCCGTCTTTTGAGATGCTGCAAAGCGAACTGCCATGAGCGACGGTCCTTTCGTCCCGGCCGGTCTGGGCGTCGAGCCAAGTCTCGGCTATTTCCTGTCGACGGCGCGCAACGTGCTGGCCGGACGCATCGACCGGGCGGTCGCGCCGCTCAGACTCACATCGTCGCAAATTGGTGTGATCCTTTTATTGTGGTTCGAGCGCGCCTGCACGCCGAACGAGATGTCGCGCGCGCTCTCGTACGACACCGGCTCCATGACGCGCATGCTCGACCGGCTGGAGAAAAAGGGTTTTCTCGAGCGGCAGCGTAGCCAGGCGGACCGACGGGTCGTGGAACTCGCACTGACGGATCAGGGACGCGCGGCGGCGCAGCAATTGCCCGACCTGATTGCCGCGGAGATGTCCGAGCAGCTGCGCGGCTTCTCGCCCGAAGAAGTCGCGACGCTGGTTCATTTGCTGCAGCGCTTCATCGCCAATGACGGCTCGACCACACCGCTGTGCGGATCGATGATCGACACCGGCAAGGACGCAGAAGCGCAGGCGCAGGAAGACGGCGACTAGCCACGCGGCACGACGCGCCGCGGCGCAACACGTGGCGTAGTTTTGATCCAATCACTGTCTGGGCAGAATATGCACAGACACGAAATAGCAGGCTGCCGCGCGCTGCCCCCTGGAGGCGGCAGCCACGGCCGACCCAACAAGGACACGGAACATGGCAGCTTCTCCCGCGGTGCCCGCGCAGGCCGAACCCGCACCGTTTTCCGGCGGCACGCTCGCGCTCCTCACAGTCGGGCTCGCGCTCGGGACCTTCATGGAAGTGCTCGACACCTCGATCGCCAACGTGGCGGTGCCGACCATCTCGGGCAACCTGGGTGTCGCCAACAGTGAAGGCACGTGGGTGATCTCGTCATATTCGGTCGCCTCGGCGATTGCGGTGCCGCTCACCGGCTGGCTTGCGCGCCGCGTGGGCGAAGTGCGCCTCTTCACGCTCTCCGTGCTGCTATTCACGCTGGCCTCGGCCGCCTGCGGCTTCGCCACGAACTTCGAGACGCTCATTGCGTTCCGTCTCGTGCAAGGGCTCGTGTCCGGCCCGATGGTCCCGCTCTCGCAGACCATCCTCATGCGCTCCTACCCGCCCGCCAAACGCGGCCTCGCGCTCGGACTCTGGGCGATGACCGTGATCGTCGCGCCCATCTTCGGACCGGTGATGGGCGGCTGGATCACCGACAACTACACGTGGCCGTGGATCTTCTATATCAACGTGCCGATCGGCATCTTCTCGGGCGTCTGCGCGTACCTGTTGCTGCGCGGCCGCGAGACGAAAACGACGAAGCAGCGCATCGACGCCGTGGGCCTCGCGCTCCTCGTGATCGGCGTGTCGTGCCTGCAGATGATGCTCGACCTCGGCAAGGATCGCGACTGGTTCAACTCGACGTTCATCGTCACGCTCGCCATCATCGCGGTGGTCGCGCTTGCGTTCATGCTCGCGTGGGAGGCGACCGAAAAAGACCCCGTGGTCGATCTCTCGCTCTTTCGCGACCGCAACTTCGCGCTCGGCGCGATGATCATCTCGTTCGGCTTCATGGCCTTCTTCGGTTCGGTGGTGATCTTCCCGCTCTGGCTGCAGACCGTCATGGGCTATACGGCAGGCCTCGCGGGTCTGGCCACCGCGCCGGTGGGCCTGCTCGCGCTGGTGCTCTCGCCGCTCATCGGACGCAACATGCATCGGCTCGATCTGCGCATGGTCGCGAGCTTCGCCTTTATCGTGTTCGCACTCGTGTCGCTCTGGAACTCGACGTTCACACTCGACGTGCCGTTCGACCACGTGATCCTGCCGCGTCTCGTACAGGGTATCGGCGTGGCCTGCTTCTTCGTGCCGATGACGACCATCACGCTCTCGAGCATTCCCGACGAGCGGCTCGCGAGCGCCGCGGGCCTCTCGAACTTTCTGCGTACTCTCTCGGGCGCGATCGGCACGGCGGCGAGCACGACGTTCTGGGAAGACGCCGCCATCTATCACCATGCCGTGCTGTCGGAATCGGTGACCCAGTCCTCGCCGAACACCGTCGCGTACAAGGACGCGCTCGCGAACCTCGGATTCGCGGGTCAAAGCCTGACCGCCAAGCTCAACGACGTCGTGACGACGCAAGGCTACATGATGGCCACCAACGACTTCTTCCGCATTTCCTGCGCGATGTTTGTCGTGCTGGCCCTGCTGGTTTGGGTGACGAAGCCGAAAAAAGGCGCGGGACCGGCAATGGGTCATTGACGGTCCCGCGAAAGGGCCGCCCGCGCGAAGCCGCGGGCGACCGGGTGCGCGTTGCGCTGCGTAGCTAGCGCTGTGTGATGCCGCTCGTCTGGATCTCGACGCGACGGTTTTTCGCGCGGCCTTCAGCTGTGGCATTCGACGCGACGGGCCTCGAGAAGTCGTAACCGTGCACTTCGTACTGGCCGGCGTGGAGGCCACGCGACTGGAGATAGTTGCGAACGGCCTCGGCGCGGCGCAGCGAGAGGCGATCGTTATACGCCTTCGAGCCGACCGAGTCGGTGTGACCGTCGATCACGACCGTACCGATGTTCACACCGTCGCTTTCCCTGACGAACTGGTCGAGCGTGCGCTTGCCGTCGGGCAGCAGATCAGCCTTGTCGAACGCGAAGTTGGCGTCGGCATTCAGCGTGATCGTGCGCGGCTGAACCTGGGGTGGCGTCTCGCCGATCGGCGCCGGCGACGGCGACGGGACCGGCTGCTGCGGCGGCTGGCAGATGAACGTAATTTCACGCGGGTCGTCTTCCGGCTTGAAGCCGGCAACGGCGTGATCCACCGACGAGACGCGCAGCGGCGTCTTGCTGCCGCAGATCTCGTTGACCTTTTTCATACAGGTTTTTGAGCTTTCGAACAGGCCGGAACATTGCACGCGATACGCCTGTGAGCCGTTAGCGAGCGTGACGATGTCGAGATTGTGGGTGGGGCCTGAGGCGGTAGTGCAGCCAGCGGCAGCGGCGATGACGGCAGCCGCGACACTGGCAGACAGAAGGCGCAGTTTCATTGTCGATTCGAGTTGTGGATGAGGATGAACGGCCCAGACCACGCAGGCCGAAACCAGCCCAAGATACGGGCTCCTCAATCCCTCCCTCAATCAGACAATGCCCAAAATCGGCCATGTGCCGATCAATGCGCGCTCGAAGCCGGCTCCGCCACGGCTGCGCCGCTCACGCCGGCCGTGTCGCCGCCTGCGCCCGTGGTCGTGTCGCCGGGAATCGGCGCATCGACGCCGGTTCGCACATACTGCTTGAACGCCGCGCCCGCCGACCACGGGTTGGGCTTGCAGCCGAGCGAACTGTCGCAATGCGCGGCGAAGCCGATCGTGGCCGTGCCGTCGGCGTTGGCCTGCTTCGTGATTTCATAGGCGAGCAGACGCCGCCCGCCGCCCGGGCCAGAAGTCTGGATCAGCGTGTCGGTCACGGTCTGCACTTCGTACTTCGAATGACTGCGCACCCAGTCCTGGGCGCGTTGCCACCAGAGATCGCATTCCGTCTTGTTCGAACAGGTGAGCGGCGCAGTCGCGATCTGCATGACGTCGGGATTGACCTGCCCGCGCGACGCGCAGGCCGCAGCCGTCGCGCACAGCAGGATCGCAAGAATTCGTTTCATCGCGTGGATTCCTCCCAGAGTGAGCCGCATTGCGCGCGGCCCGTGCATTTTTGGTGTTTTCAGCTTCGTTCGTCCGGCGCGCGCGTCGTCCGCGCGGCTCGGAAACGCGGCGGCTACCCTGGTTGGACCGCATCTGCACGCTGGTGTTGCGAGCAAATGCGGTGCCTGGGACAAACCTCGATGGGATGAGTGCGCGCCGCAGCGGCGCACCGGCGCGCGGCTCAGACGCTGAAGCGATTGAGCGTATAAGCGCGATACGCGGCGACGAACGCGTCGAACGAGCCGACTTCGTCGCGCTCGAGTTGCGCCTGCTCCGCGAGCGAATCGCGCGCGAGCGTTTCGAACTCGGCCGTAGCCGCGGCGTCGAGCGGACGCGCGAGGAATTGCGCCGCGTGGCGCTCGCTCTGTGCACGGGCAAATTGCAGGAAGGACTGCTTGCTATCGCGCATGGTTTGCAGCACGCGCGCCGATGGCGTGAGCGACGGGTCGGCCAGCTTTGCGCGCTGTGTCGCGAGCGAGCGCGTGTGTTCGTCGCTGCCGCGCGCCGCGTCGAGTACGGCGGCTGCCTGGCCGATCTTCTCGAACAGCGCTTCGGCCCACTCGTGCATCGGCACGTCCTTGCCGTCGCGCTTGAGCGCGAGACCCGGGCGGCGCCCTTCTTTCGTCACCAGGCCAAAGTTTTGATTCGATTCGGCGTAGGCGTCGGCAGGCAGGAACGGGCTGTCGTCGAGCGCGCAGGCGAGCAGGTAGGCGTCGAGGAACCGTGCGGTTTCGAGCGAGATGCCGGTCGACTCGAACGGGTCGATGTCCATGCAGCGCACCTCGACGTACTGCACGCCGCGCGCGGCGAGCGCATGCAGCGGCCGCTCGCCGGGATGCGTGACGCGCTTGGGGCGGATCGTTGAGTAGAACTCGTTCTCGATCTGCAGCACGTTCGTGTTGATTTGCACCCACTCGCCGTCGCGATGCGTGCCGATCGCCTCGTAGGGCGGATACGGCTGGCTCACGGCCTGCGCGAGCGCGTCGAGATAGCCTGCCAGCGTGTCGTAGTCGGCGCGCAAGGCGGACTGGCCCGTCGTGTTCGAGTAGCCGAGATCGCTCATGCGCAGGCTCGTCGCGTACGGCAGATAGAGCGTGTCGGCGTCGAAGGTTTCGAGCTTGTGCTCGCGGCCGCGCAGGAAGCGCGCGTCGAGCGCGGGCGAGGCGCCGAACAGGTACATGAGCAGCCAGTTCGTGCGGCGGAAATTGCGGATCAGCGCGAGGTAGCGCTCCGACTGATAGTCGGTGAGCGAGGCCGTGGACTGATGATGCGCATGCAGCACGCGCCACACGTCCTCGCTCAGCGAATAGTTGTAGTGGATGCCGGCAATGCACTGCATCGTGCGGCCGTAGCGCAGCGCGAGGCCCATGCGGTACACGTACTTGAGGCGGCCGATGTTCGAGCTGCCGTAGTGCGCGATGGGAATGCCGTCGTCGGTATCGGGCAGGAGGCCCGGCATCGATTCGTTCCAGAGCATCTCGCCGTCACGCGCGAGTACGGCATAGACGTAGCGATGCAGCTCGTCGAGCTTCGCGAGCGTGATCGACGCATCGGGTTCGGCGGGCGTGATGATCTCGATCAGCGCTTCCGAGTAGTCGGTGGTCAGCGACGGATGCGTGAGCGCAGAACCGAGCGCTGCCGCGTGCGGCGTCATGGCGAGACGGCCGTCGCGCGTCACGCGCAGGCTCTCCTTCTCGATGCCGCGCAGGCCGCGCGTGAGCGCGCCGCGATGTGGCCCGTCGCCCAGCACGGAAAGGCGCTGTGCGAGAACGTCGTTCGTGCGTGTAGAGGTCGTGTCTGACATTGAGGCAAGTCGGGCTCGGGCCGGCGGCGCAGTGCTGTGCTGTGCTGAGCTGTGCGCAGTGTTGCTGACATTCGCCGGCCGGGATTCTTTTCGGTAGCGGGCACTTTAACATCTCGCCGAAAGACCTGCTTGGGCCTGCCTCGGGCGGCGTTTTGGCCCGTCGGCGCGCGCTTCTCGAGGTGATGGCACCCCTTTCCTGCGCTGCCTTACGTTGCGCTAGCCGCCGCGCGCCGCGCCCGCGCGATCGGCGATTTCGTTCCACAAATGCATGGCCGCGTACGCGCGCCACGGGCTCCACGTATCAGTGCGGGTGCGCTGTTGGGTCGCGCGCACGAGCGCGGGGTCGCGCGCCGTGATGGCCTGCATGAGCACGAGATCGGTCGCGGGCCAGGCGTTCGCGTCGCGCCATGCGCGCATCGCGACGTATTCGACGGTCCAGGGGCCGATGCCGGGCAACGCGAGCAGCGCGGCGCGCATGGCGTCGAGGTCGGCGGGTTCGGCTGCAATCGCGTCGATTTGTCTGCTTTGCCGCTTGCCGCGCGGCTTGTCTGGATCGTTCTGCGCGTAGTTGCGTTCGATGATCACCGCGCCGCTCGCCACGGCCTGCGCGAAGCCCTGCAGCGCGGCGACGCGCTTGCCCGGCATGCCGATGCCCGCAAGATCGGCGGCGGCGAGCGCGGCGGGCGTCGGAAAGCGCCACGCGGTGCGCGCGTGCGCATGGTCGTCGATGCGCTTGCCCACGCGTTCGACAAGGCGCCCGATGATCGTCGTCGCCGCTTTCACGCTGACCTGCTGGCCGACGATCGCGCGCACCACGAGCTCGAAGCCCGACCAGGCGCCGGGCACGCGCAGCCCCGGCACGGCCGCGACGAGCGGCGCGAGCCACGGGTCGCCGCACAGATGCGCGGCGACGGCGGCGGGATCGGCATGCAGGTCGAACATGCGCGAGAGCGGCGCGGCGAGTGCCGCCGCGTGTGCGCTCACGGGTCCGTCGATCTGCACGACGAGGCAATGCTTGCGCGCGTGACGGCGCACGGCGAGCGTGCCGCTCGCGCCGTTGAAATCGATCGCGCGCAGCCACGCGCCGTCCTCCACCGCCTCCACGCCCGGTGTCGCGCGGCCGCTGAAGAAGCGCAGCACGCGCGGCCAGTCGTAGGGCGCGCGAAACGGCAGTTCGAGTGTGGCGCTGTGCGTCGGCGCCTCGGTTTGTGCTGCAGATTGCGAGGCGATGGCGCTCAAGTGGCGGTCTCCGGCGTGTTGGCGCGGTTCGAGGTCGAACGGGTGCCTTTCGGGTTTTTTGCGCCGTTTTGCGCGCCTTGCGATGCGCGTGCTTCGCCGTCGAGCAGCGCAGCCTTGCGCTCGAGCCCCCAGCGATAACCCGCGAGCGAGCCGCCCTTCTGCACGACGCGATGGCACGGAATTGCCAGCGCCACCGGATTCGACGCGCACGCACTCGCCACGGCCCGCACCGCGCGCGGGGCGCCGAGCGTTTCGGCGATCTGCGAGTAGCTGCGCGTCTCGCCGTAGGGAATGCGCTGGAGCGCGTCCCAGACGCGCTGCTGGAACGCCGTCGCGGCAATGTCGAGCGGCAGATCGAAACGCTCGCGCCGGCCGTGCAGATACGCGTCGATCTGCGCGGCGAACGGCGCGATCGCGGCCTTGTCCTCGATGCACTGCGCGTTGGCGAAATCGGCCGTGAGTGCGGCGGTGAGCGTCGCGGCATCGTCACCGAACGCGATCCGGCAGATGCCCTTTTCCGTTGCCGCGATGAGCACGAAGCCGATCGGCGTGGGCGTGGCGGCGTAGTGGATCGTCAGCCCCGCGCCCTTGCGGCGATAGGCGGAAGGCGCCATGCCCAGCTCGCCCGGCACGCTGTGATAGAGCCGCGACGACGAGCCGAAGCCCGCGTCGGCACTAGCGCGCGTGACGTCGGCGCCCTCGCCGAGCGCGTCGCGCAGCACGGCCCCGCGGCGCGCCGCCTGGTATTGGCGCGGCGAGACGCCCAGCACGCGCTTGAAGAGGCGCTGCAGGTGAAACGGACTCAGGTGCACGGCTTCGCCCAGCTGCGCGAGCGTGAGCCGCTCTTGCGGGTCGGCGTCCAGCGCCGCACACGCGCGCCGCACGATTTCCAGCTCGCGCGGCAGGCCGCCCGGGCGGCAGCGCTTGCATTCGCGATAGCCGGCGGCGCGCGCGTCGTCGGCCTCGGCGAAGAATTCGATGTTCTCGCGCCGCGGCAGCCGCGACGCGCACGACGGGCGGCAGAACACGCCGGTGGTGCGCACGGCGTAGAAGAACGCGCCGTCAGCGCGGGCGTTGCGCGACGTGACGGCTTGCCAGCGGTCGGCATCGCTCGTCCACTCGCTGTCTGGCGTCTGGCTGGGTTGGGCGGCTTTCATCGCTGGTTTCATTGCAGGAACGGCGCTCATTTGAGGGCTCCTCGAAGTGCCTGTCGGTATGGGCTTACTCTAACTTCGCGTACGGACGACGGCGCGCCGGATCTTGCGCTGTCATTGCGCTCGACATGGGCCGTGAATGCGCCCGGATCGGGCACTTTTAAGGCCCTCGGTGAATCCCTGGTGGCGTCTTGCGGATTCCCGTGCGACAAAATGGCAACTTTGCGGGTTTTCCCTTAAAAAGTTGTTGCGTCGCGACAGCCGACTCGGTATAGTGGTTCCTGTCTCCTCCATGTCTCCTCCTGATATGGATTAAGCCCGCTCAATGCAGCGGGCTTTTTTTCGTCCAGCGTTTCCGTAAGTCAACTCGCCCCACGCGCGGCGCTTCCCTCGCCTCAGCACCTGAAGCTATTTTCCGCCGGTTCCCGCGGTTCTGCTGCCCGCGATTCCGGTTCGCAAGGCTCGCTGAAATGTGCGCCTTCTGCGCAGCCCGGCTTGCACAGGTTCATCATGGGAATCCCAGCACGACCTCGAGGACGCCATGCGGATCCAGATTCGCGAAATCGATCACGTCGTTATCCGGGCGGCCGATGTGGCCGCCATGACGCGTTTCTATTGCGAAGTACTCGGTTGCCAGCCGGAGCGTGAACAGCGCGAACTCGGCCTGATGCAGTTGCGCGCGGGACGCTCGCTGATCGATCTCGTGACGATTGGCGGCCCGCTCGACCGGGGTTCCGGCGCGGCGCCCGCTGGTGCGAGCGGCAACATGGATCATCTTTGTCTACGGGTTGAGCCGTTCGACGCCGAGGCGCTGACGTCACATCTGACGCAGCATGGCGCGCGTCCCGGCAATGCGGTCGAGCGCTATGGGGCGGAGGGTTTGGGGCCGTCGTTGTATCTGTTCGACCCGGAGGGCAACATGGTGGAACTGAAGGGGTCGCCGCACGCTTGAGGGCGCACAGCCGGCTTTCAGACGTTCTCGGGCGCCTTGAACACGCCCCATTCGACTGCCACTGGCTCGGCGCTCGAATTGCCGATCCACGCCGCGCCGTCCTGCACCGTGCATTGCAGGCGCATGGTGCGCTCGGCCAGCGCGCCGAGCGACGCGGCGACGCCCTCGCCCAGCGACCAGACCGTCACGTTGCGCAGGCGCTCGACCTTGTTGCGCACGCCTTGCCACCAGATGTCGGAGGTGCGTCCGCCGTAGGCGATCACGATGACCTCACCCGCGCGCCCGCTTGCCTTGGCGATGCGGCGCTCGTCGGGCTGGCCAACCTCGATCCACGTTTCGATCGCGCCCGTGTAGTCTTTGCACCAGAGATCGGGCTCGTCCGTATCGGACAGGCCCTTGCAGAATTCGAGCCGCTCGCCTGCAAACAGCGCGAACGCCGCGATGCGGACCATCATGCGGTCGTCGGTTTCGGACGGATGGCGCGCGATCGTGAGCGCATGGTCGGCGTAGTAATGCCGGTCCATGTCCGCGATCTGCAGTTCTGCCTTGTAGATGGTCGATTTGAGTGCCATACCGAATTCCGGTCTCGCGAAAGCCGCACATGATAGCGAAGTTTCTAGCAAGCCACGTGCCGGTCGAATGGACGCGCAGCGCGCGTCGCTGCGGTGCGCGATGCAATGCGGATGGTCTGACGGGAAAGTGACGGGGGTTTGACAGCGGCGCGCGGCGCGTTGCATCGCGTCACGGCCGCGCGCCCGGCAAGCACGATGGCCCGGCGCACGGGCGTCGGGCCATGTCGAGAGGCGCGTTGGGAGAGGCGGCCTTACTGCTTGATGAAGCGGTCCGTGGTCCAGAGACCTTGCTCGTCGCCGTTCGCCGCGTTGACGAATTCGACGTCGTGGCCCACCACCTGTACGACGCGGAACGACTGGTTGTCGGGTGTGGACAGACACTGGAATCCCGTGAAGTATTCCTGCATCTGCTGATGCTCGCCGGCCTGCTCATGAAGCGCGACGGCGTCGAGCTTGTCTTTCGTGAGGCAGCCATAGGAGCCCGGCTTGAGCTGCACCGTTTGCTGCGGCTTGACGCTCACATCCTGAGCCTGAACCGCGACGACGCATGCGAGGCTGGCCGCCGCGACGACCATACCGGTTAGCATTTTCATGATTGCCTCCTGCGGGTTTTTACTCAGGTTAGCTATGTATTTAACTCTCATGCCTCACCTGCACGTTTAAACATAGAAAACCGCCGAAAGACTGCAAGCCCGACTTGTGTGCGTTCGCAACAGTCACGGCGGCTTGCAGCATGGTGTCGAGCGCCGACATGCCCTTCAGCCCGGCGCCAAAGGGCGTCCAGCAGCACTCCGAAGCATCGATTACATCGTCCCGCGCCTTGTCCGACAAGGCGCAGCCGGTTATAGGCAGGATAGGAAAATCAAGCCCGCTTTGATTTAAACGATTTAGTAGATGGTCGATCAGCCAATGACGCGGCGCACCTAAAGTCGTATAAGCGCCAGCTGGAAACGCGCGCATTAATGGATTGGCGACAGAATAAAAACGATGCCAGAGGCTCCATGAGCCTCTCGAAACGAACCCGCGCGCCGCCCTTGCATACGGCAAAAGTTCGTGGATAAATCGGGCTTCCCAATGGAGGAACCCATGACTTTCGCTCACTGGCTGCCGTTCGCGATCGCGTCGGCCATTCTCGTGGCCATTCCCGGCCCCACCGTGCTGCTGGTCGTTTCCTACGCGCTTGGCCACGGCCGCCGCTACGCGCTCGCCACCACGGCGGGCGTCGCGCTCGGCGACTTCACGGCGATGACCGCTTCCATGCTCGGACTCGGCGTGATCCTCGCGGCTTCCGCCACGCTGTTCTCGGTGCTCAAATGGATCGGCGCCGCCTATCTGATCTATCTGGGCGCGAAACTCTGGCGCGCGCCCGTCGGCGTTGGCGACGCACCGGACACCTCCGAGACGCGCACCGGCCGCATCTTCGCGCATGCCTACGCGGTTACCGCGCTCAACCCGAAGAGCATCATTTTCTTCGTCGCCTTCGTGCCGCAGTTCATCGATCCGCATACGGCCATGACATCGCAGATCGTCGTGTTCGAAGCCACCTTCCTCGTGCTCGCGACGCTCAACGCGCTCGCCTATGCGCTGCTCGCAGCGGCCGCGCGCAAGGTCGTGCGCAGCCCGCGCGTACAGCGCGCGGTCAATCGTACGGGCGGCACGCTGCTCATCGGCGCCGGGCTCTTTGCCGCCGCATGGAAAAAGGCGGCGGCATAAGCGGCGCATCCGGAACGACGGCGACCTTGCCTTGATGCGGGGCACGTCCCGAGCCCCGCGAATCGGGCTGCGAACCGGGCACGCAGGCTGCTCAACGCGAGTTGTGATGGTTGGCGAACATTGTTTTCAAGCTCCAGTACGCGCCCAATGTGCAAACTGTCGCGTCTTGGCTACAATGCAATTGCAAACCGCTTGACAACCAGGAGTCAATCGTGATCGAACACGTAATACTGGGCGCGTTTCTGGTGATCCCCCTTGTCATTGTCGTCTTCCTGTTTTCCGACGAGATCCTCGAGGAGCATCGACAGCGCGTGGAAGCGGGAGACGGACATCACATCGACTGGCGTCATCCGCTACGCAGTCTTCTGCATCACTGAGCGGGAGCACGCATCGCGCGGATGAACGCGCCGAAGCACATGGGTGGCACTCGTGGATTTCGAGTTCTCCTGGATGGCGTACTTCGTCGCCTTGTTCGTGCTGATGGTGCTATCCATCGCGCTCACCCTTCTCTGTCCGCCTGCCGGGCAGCGCGGTAGCACGCCGCGCGCACACGAGGCAGACGCGCACGACGGCGAGCACGCACGCTGACGGGACTCGCTCCCGGCCAGCGCGCGCTGGCAAGCCACACCCCGTAATTCCGCGTTACCACTTGCAGCACCTGTATCCAGCAACCGGGCTGACAATCGCTCGCATGTTTTCAAAGGTTCTCAGGGAGAACGACATGCGAAAGATGGCAGCCGTTTTGGTGCTGGCGGGGTGTGCGGTGGCGGCTGGCCCCGCGAGCGCGCACGATCACGGCGGTGACGTGGTGGGTGCGCTGGTTGGCGGCGCGTTGATTGGCGCCGCGGTGGGCGCCGTGCTCAACAGCGGCCCGGCGGTGGCCTACCCGGCTCAGCCGGCGTATGTCCAGCCCGCACCCGTGTATGCCGAGCCTGCGCCGGTTTATGCCGCCGCCCCGGCCGGTGCGGCGTGTTACGACCAGTATTCGGGCCGCTACGTGCCCTGCGCACCGGCCCAGCCTGCACCGCCGCCGCCGCAATATGACGACGGCTACGCGCAGCCCGGCTACGGACAACAGCCGGGTTATGCCCAGCCTGGCGGCGGCTGGTAATGCGCGAAGCGGCGCACGCGACGGTGCGCCGCCCATCACCTCGGTTGCTCCTCGCGCCTAGCCCGTCTGCTCGACGGGCGTCACCCTCAGGTTGAGTCGCTGCGTCAAGCGGATCACGCCGATTTCCACCGCGCGATCAATGCGCGAAACGTCGAAGAGACGCTGCAACGTGTCGATACCGTCGACGGGCACGCCATCGATCGTCACGATCGTGTCGTCCGTGCGCAGGCCGCCCAACGCGGCGGGACTGCCCTTGACGATCTCCATCACCCGCACGCCGGTTGTCGCGCTCAGGCTGAAGTAGCGCTGCACCTTGCGCGCGATCGGCACCGTGGTGCCGGCAATGCCGATATAGGCGCGCCGCACCCGGCCGTGCGCGAAGAGCTGCGTGATGACCCACTTTGCCGTGTCGATGGCCGTGGCGAAGCAGATGGCCTGCGCACCCGGAATGATCGCCGTATTCACGCCGATCACCTGACCCGCCGAATTGATGAGCGGCCCGCCCGAGTTGCCCGGATTGAGCGCGGCGTCAGTCTGGATCACGTCGTAGATCATGCGGCCGGACTCCGAGCGCAGCGAGCGGCCGAGCGCCGACACGACGCCCGTCGTCACCGTTTGCGCGAGGCCGAGCGGGCTGCCTACGGCGATCGCGATCTGCCCGACACGCAGGCCCGCCGAATCGCCGAGTTGCGCGTGCGGCAGCGCCTCTGCCGCGCCGATACGCAGCACGGCGAGATCCGTGCTCGGGTCGTCGCCCACGAGGTCGGCGCCCTGCGTCGTGCCGTCCGCGAGCGTCACGCTCAGCTTGCTGGCGCCATGCACGACGTGACTGTTCGTCAGCAAGTAGCCGTCCGGCGTGAACAGGAAGCCCGAGCCGCTGCCGCCGCGCGCAGGCGCCTGGCTCGACGCGCGGCGCTCGACGGCAATATGCGCGACGGCGGGCTGCACGCGCTCCAGCGCGCCGATCACGGTTCGCGAATAGGCGTCGAGGAGCGCGTCGTCGTCGAAGCCCGGGCGCTGGCCCGCGCCGTCGGGAGGGACGCCGCGAGCCAGATCGTCAATGAAGGAAGGTCGTCTGCCCACGATCTGAATCTCCGAAAAAAGTGGGCTCTACATGCAGGGGGCGCGCGACGTTTTCAAGAGCGCGCGCCGGGTCGGCCGGAACGTCAAGCTCCTGATCGAGTCTGCCAGTCCGCTGGCGAGCGCCCTGCAAAAGAAAAAAGCCCGCTCGCGCGGGCTAATCCATGCTCGGGTGACATGGCGAGGTTAAGCGGGAATTCGCGGCGCGGGGCGCGCGCAAAGCAAACGTGTGAACCGGTGAGTCAGGCGGCCAGCGCCTCGCGCACCGCTGCGCCGCTCGCAGCGCGACGCGATTCGAGCTCGACCATGAGCGCGTCGACGGTGCGGAACTGGGACGGCGTAATCTGGACGAGGTCGAGCAACGCGCACAGGCGCGTGTACCAGCAATCGAGTGAAAAGACTGCCGGCGTCGTGCCAGCGGATAACGAGGGTGCCATCGCGCGCGTGATATGCGCGATTTCGTCGTCGATGAATCTCATGGTTGCCCCGTGCGCTGGTCCAACGTCTTGTGAAAACGTGTCTCGCCACTTTAGTTCGGCGGCGGCGCGTGTCCAGCTATCACATCGGATAGGTCAGGTCCAAAGGTCAGACATCAACCTTTCAGACGGCTTGTTACGGTCCCCTTAACGTCGCCAGCCGTGGCCGTAATAGCCGCCCACGCCAACCCCGATATCCACCGACGGCGCCGCATAGTAGCCCGGCGCGTAGCCGTAGCCCGGCGCGTAGCCGTAGGCCGGCGCAGGCGCATACGCATACGGCGGCGCCACCACACAACCCGTGAGGCCAGCCGACAAGCCAACCAGAGCAATAGCGCAGAAGAGTGTTTTCATCGTCGTTCTCCTATACCGCCGATTGTCGGCGAGCCACGCCGAGGCCAGGGTTTGGAAAAGCAACGATGTGTGTCCACAAATTACAGCCGCACACAGCGGCCGCTGCGCGCTTGTGGAGTGAGACAGGGGCGTGTTAGCGAGCGAAAGCGTCGAGGCCCGCGCAAAGCAATCGACTGCTTGTGGCCTTCTTGATAGGTCGCACTACGAACTAAATGACCTGGCGGTTAGCTCGTAGTGTGCAGAGATGAGGCTGAACAAGCTTCGCTTTTGCGCTGCGTCGCCGGTTTGCTCGACGGTCGCTGGAAAAAGCGCCCAGGCCAGAAGGCCTGAGCGAAGCCGTCGCGTCAACGACGGCGGAGGTATTCGTTTAGATATGCGAAACGCCTGCATGGGATAATCGCAAGCGTTTCAGCGGTATTGCCGTGTTACGGATGGTTATACATCGCGTTCCAGTCGGCCTTGGGCACCGCCGGGCGGCCTGCATCCGAGTTGCCGGCTGCCACGCCGCCATAGGCGCTCGTTGCGCCGTTCGCGGCGGCTACCTTGGCTTCGGCTGCGAGAAGATCGTCGGGGTAGTGCGGGTCCGCCCCTGCGCCCGGATGCCAGCCCGCCTTCGCGAGCTGCTCGAGCTCGGCGCGCACCTGGGCGCGGGTCACGGGCGCATTCGATTGCGCGAACGATGCCATCGGCACCACGAGTGCAACGGCAACGGCTACGGTCTGGATCAGGGACTTCATGCTAACTACCTCCTTTGGCTTTTGATTCGGTGCGACAACGTGTCTGCATCCGATGAGCGAAAGTCTAGGAGGATTGCCGCCGAGGGTTAACCCTCGGCCTTCGAAGGGATTGTTCCAGGCAGGAGAAGAATGAGGCGGGGCGCAGCGCGCTTGCGGGTTACTTCCCGATACAAAAGCGGCTGAAAATCACGCCCAGCAGGTCATCGGACGTGAATTCGCCGGTGATCGAATTCAGCGACTCCTGGGCGAGCCGCAGCTCTTCGGCGAACAGGTCGAGCAATTGCGAATTCTGGTCGGCATGCGCCGCCGCCTGTGCGAGATGCTCGCGCGCCGCACGCAGCGCGATGAGATGCCGCTCGCGCGCGAGATAGACGCTCTGCGCGTCCGCCTGCCAGCCTGCAATGCGCAGCAGCTCGGCGCGCAGCAGGCCGACACCGTCGCCCTGTTTCGCCGAAAGACGCAACTCGCAAACATCGCTGCCGTTCTCGGCACGACGCTTCGCCACTTCGGGCGGCACACCGGTCAGGTCGGTCTTGTTGAGCACGCGCACGACCGGCACACCGGCGGGAAAGCGCGCGGCGATCACCTCGTCTTCGGCGTTCATGCCCGTGCGCGCATCGAGCAGATGCAGCACCACGTCTGCGCGGCCGATCTCGCTCCACGTGCGCTCGATGCCGATCTTCTCGACCTCGTCCTCCGTGTCGCGCAAACCTGCCGTGTCGATCACATGCAACGGAATGCCTTCGACCTGGATGGTTTGAGAAATCTTGTCGCGCGTCGTGCCGGCCACGGGCGTCACGATCGCGAGTTCCGCGCCTGCCAGCGCGTTCAACAGCGACGACTTGCCCACGTTGGGCTGTCCCGCGAGCACGACTGAAAGTCCCTCGCGCAGCAGCGCGCCCTGGCGCGCTTCGGAGAGCACGTGGTCGAGCTGCTCGCGAATGCGTGCTAGCTTGCCGCGGGCGTCCGCGGCCTCGAGGAAGTCGATCTCTTCTTCGGGGAAATCGAGCGTCGCCTCCACCAGCATGCGCAGCGTCACGACGTCGTCCACGAGCGCGTGAATGTCGCGCGAGAACGCGCCGTCGAGCGAGCGGCCGGCCGAGCGCGCCGCCGCTTCGGTGCTCGCCTCGATCAGGTCGGCCACGGCTTCCGCCTGGGCCAGATCGAGCTTGTCGTTGAGGAACGCGCGCCGCGTAAATTCGCCGGGTTCCGCGAGGCGCAGCCCGAACTCGCGGCCGGCCTCGATGCAGCGCTGCAAAACGAGTTGCAGCACGATCGGTCCGCCGTGGCCCTGCAGTTCGAGGACGTGCTCGCCGGTGTACGAATGCGGCGCGGGGAACGACAGCGCGATACCCCGGTCGAGCACCGTGCCGGCGCCGTCGAGGAAGGGCACGTAGCTCGCGTGGCGCGCAACCAGTTCCTGGCCCGTGAGGGCTTGCATCAACGCAGCGGTCGCCGCCGCGCCGGCGCGGCCGGCCGAGACGCGCACGACACCAATCCCGCCGCGTCCGGGCGCAGTAGCAATGGCGACGATGGGATCGGAATCGGTGGCGAGCATGATGGGCGGACCGTAGAGCAGGGCTGGAATCGGGATGGAGTGCGGGGACTCACTGCGGTCTTGCGAGCACTCGCAAAACGCGAGGCATTGTAACGCGCCGGGCAGAGCGTTTTCCGGCTGGAAGCTCGGCTAAGAATCGTCTCGCTTTATCTTAATTTAGCTAAGATTAGTCTTAGGGAATTCTGTCAGATTTCAGAGAATTCAGGCGCTGGATCCCGCCGACGTCTTGCCACAAGCGAATTCGTGGAGATCTCGACCAAAGTCATACGCCAACCAGAAGCAGGTGAATTTTCACTTTTATACGCTAAATGTAGCCTAACTGGTTGTCATCTTCGGCGATTTCGGGTTGCACAATCTGGCCCATGCCGACCTCCAACGAAAAAGCCGCTTTTGCCGAACGTCTCAGGTTCGCCATGAAGCGCGCGCCCGAGAAACTACGCGGCAGCACCGACCTGGCGAACCGGTTCAATCTGCGCCATCACGGCGAGCATCCGGTTTCGCCGCAAACCGCTCACAAGTGGCTGAGCGGCCGTACCATTCCCACCCAGGACAAGCTGGAGACGCTGGCGAAATGGTTCGACGTGGACATCCACTGGCTGCACTACGGTCCTCCGGGCAATGCGGTCTCGGGCGTGCCGCGGCCGCGCAAGCCTGACGGCAAATATCCGGTTTCCGAGGAAACGCTCGAACTGGCCTCGAAGATCGAGTCGCTCAGCGCCCATCACCGCTATCTCGTGCAGGAACTGGTCGCCCAATTCTACGGCGACGCGGACAAGAGCTAACGCGCGAACCCGAACGCTGCGCTCTGCGTCGTCAAGCAAATGGCGCTTCGATCATGCAAAAAGCCGTCCGGTTCGCACCGGACGGCTTTTTTTTTCGAGCCTTGATTCAGGTGGCGGCATCACTGCCGCCCCGGCGCTCAGGCGAGCTTCTTCTTGCCTTTACCCATCATGCGCGTGATGTAGTACTGCTGCGCGATCGACAGCACGTTGTTCACGACGTAGTACAGCACGAGGCCGGCCGGGAAGAAGAAGAACATGACCGAGAACGCGATCGGCATGAACATCATCATCTTCGCCTGGACGGGGTCCGGCGGCGTCGGGTTCAGCTTGGTCTGCACGAACATCGAGACGGCCATCAGCACCGGCAGGATGAAGAACGGATCCTGCTGCGAGAGGTCGTGAATCCAGAGAATCCACGGCGCTCCGCGCATTTCCACCGACGAGAGCAGCACCCAGTACAGCGAAATGAACACCGGGATCTGGATCACCACCGGCAGACAGCCGCCGAACGGGTTCACCTTCTCCGTCTTGTAGAGCTCCATGAGCGCCGCGTTCATCTTCTGCGGGTCGCTCTTGAAGCGCTCGCGCAGCGCCTGCATGCGCGGCGTGATTTCCTTCATGCGCGCCATCGACTTGTAGCTGGCGGCGGAGAGCGGGAAGAACACGGCCTTGATGAGCAGCGTGAGCAGCACGATCGACCAGCCCCAATTGCCCACGTAGCCGTGGATCTTCTCGAGCAGCCAGAAGAGCGGCTTGGCGATGATCGTCACCCAGCCGTAGTCCTTCACGAGTTCCAGGCCCGGCGCGATGCCTTCGAGCATGCGCTCTTCCTGGGGACCCGCGAAGAGGCGCGCCTGCACGGTGTCCGTCGCACCCGGTGCGATCGTGCCGAGCGGCTGCTTCATGCCCACGCGATAGAGCGAGTTGTCGAACTTCTCGACGTAGATGCTGCGCTTGACGCCTTGCTGCGGAATCCACGCGGTCGCGAAGTAGTGCTGCACCATCGCGATCCAGCCGTTATCGGCCTGGGTCACGAAGTCGGCCTTGTTCTTGTCGATGTCGCCGAACGTGATCTTCTGGAAGTGATGCTCGTTCGAGTAAACCGCCGGCCCGATGAAGGTGTGCGAGAAGCGCGGCGTTTCGACCGGCTGGCTGTCACGCACGATTTCCATGTAGAGCGTGGGCGAAACCGGCGCGCCGCTGACGTTTTGCACCTTCCAGTCCACGCCGATCACGTAGCTGCCGCGCGTGAACGTGTAGGTCTTGGTGACCTTCACGCCGCCTTTCTCGGGCGACTGCAGCGCGATCTGGAAGGAGTTGGCGTCGCCGGTCAGCTCGCGCGGGCCTTCGACTGCCGTGAACACGTCGTTGTGGTTCGGGAAGTCGCCGCCGAGCAGGCCGGTGCGCGCGAGGTACGTGTGGTCGTTGGTGTGGTCGAACAGCGTGATGTACTGGTCGGGACCCTTGCCATCGGCGCTTTCCTTGACGAGCGAGAGCTTCACGAGCGTGCCGCCGCGCGTGTCGATCACGCCGTCGTAGACGTCGGTGCGAAAGTGAACGAGCTGTGCTGCGGCTGCAGCCGGCTGGGCGGTGTTCGTCGGCGCCTGGCCCGCGGCGGCGGCGGCCGTCGGCAGGTCGGACGCGCCGTTGGCGGCGCTAGCCGGCGCAGGGCCGCTCGCGGCGGTTTGCGTCTGCGTTTGCGTCGCGTTCGGGAAGAACATCGACTGGCGTCCATGGTCGCGCTGCCAGTTGTCGTACAGCATGACAGCTGACATGAAGAAGATGACCCATAGGACGGTGCGTTTAATATCCATGCGTTGTCTCAGTGTCGATGGAATGGCGCGTCAGCGCTTTTTCGGAGATGCAGGCGGGACGAGATCGACGCCGCCCGCCGAAAACGGATGGCAGCGGCACAGCCGCCGCGCGGCGAGGTAAGTCCCACGCGCGGCGCCATGATACTGGATTGCCTCGCGTGCGTAATCCGAACAGGAAGGATAAAAACGGCACCGGCTGCCGAGGAGGGGACTCACGGCAAGCTTGTAGAAACGCAGCAGTGCGATCAATACCGTTTGCATGGCGTTGCGGCCTGGCTGCGCCGCGTTCGATGACGAACCACGTGCCGCTTGCGCGGCGGCGACGTCGGATAGGCCGGACTCGCGCGCCCCGCTCATGATGCGCGGGTCTTGCTCTCGTCCGGCGGCAAATCTTTACTGGCCTGGGCCTGCGCCGGTTTCCCGGCTGCCTGCCCAGTTGGTGCCGCAGCCTGCGTTGCGCAAGGGGTGCGCGCAGATGTCGCAGGCACAGCGCCGCCACGCCGCGTGACCTCGCGCGCGGCCTTTTCGAGCAGCGTCTCGATCTCGCCGCGGCACAAAGCCTTGAGCCCCGGCGAGGACGCGCCCGGCAGCGCCTTGCGGTCGAACTTCGTATGCAGGCGCAGCAGCAGGTCGAAACCTTCGAACTGCGCACGACGCACACGAAACGCTTCGCGGGCAATCCGGCGCACCAGGTTGCGCGTGACCGCGCGCGGTGCGTACTTCTTGCCGATCACGAGTCCGAGCCGCGCCTCGTTGCCGGTGGGCCGGCCGTACACGACGAAGTGCTCGGTGCGGCGCCAGGGGCGCAAACGAAAAACGGATGAGAACTCATCCGTTTTCAGTAGCCTTGCGGCTTTCGGAAAAGCGGCTTGCGTTCGCGACGGCATGACGCCCCGATCAGTTACCAGGTTCGTCCTGTTCGCCGTGCTCGCGAGCGGGCCGCTACCCGTGATTTCGCTGATAGCGATGCTGCCCGACTTAGACGGCGAGGCGCTTGCGACCCTTCGCACGGCGTGCGTTGATCACTTTGCGGCCACCGGCGGTCTTCATGCGCACACGGAAACCGTGGGTACGCTTGCGACGGGTAACGGAAGGTTGGAAAGTACGTTTCATGTTGCTCTCACTGTTGAGTTTTGACCGCGGCGAGCATCGCGGAAAAAGGCAATGGCCGGTGGTACTAGGGATTGGTTTTCGAGGAACCCGCTATTTAAGCCGGTTTTTCGTTGGCCGTCAATAGGTTAGGCGATCGAACCTTCCGGGACGGGCGCGCAGTGCCTGCATCGGCCGTGGCGAGGGCACGAACGAGCGTGCGTTGATCCGTCCCTGTGGATAACTTCCTGGTGAGGGGATTTCGGCGTTAGAATCTCGCCTATCCCAAGAATCCTGCATGCCGCTCCGGCCCGCCTGCTTGCCGCAAGACCTTTGCCGCGCGGGCTTCCGGAGCCATTGCCGTCGCCTCGTCAGGGCCTCGTCGCATCTGTGCGACAAGAGCGAAGCGACCGCAACGCATGCAAACAAAACGACCACAGCAACTCGATGAACGAATTCTGGCAACACTGTTCCGCACTGCTGGAGCGTGAGCTAACGCCCCAGCAGTACGTGACGTGGATTAAACCGTTGGCCCCGGTTGCCTTCGATGCTGCGGCGAACACGCTGCAGATAGCCGCTCCCAACCGCTTCAAGCTCGACTGGGTCAAGAGTCAGTTCTCGGGCCGGATCACCGATCTGGCGCGCGACTTCTGGCAGACTCCCGTCGACGTGCAGTTCGTCCTCGACCCGAAGGCGGGCATGCGCGCGCCTCACGTCGCACCGGCACCCGCCGCCGCATCGCGCGCGCCGCTGGCTGCCGCGCCTGCGTCCGCGTCGATCGTGAGCGCAGCCGCCGCGCCGCAGCCGGCCGCCGTGACGGGCGGGACCGGACTCGCGGGCATGGTGCAAGCCGCGTCGGCCGCCGCGCAGGCCACCGCCGATGACGCCGCCGACCTCGACCTGCCCAGCCTCGACGCCAACGAAGCCGCCGCCGGCCGCCGCACATGGCGCCCGGGCCAGGGCGCAGCTGCGGCCGCATCGAGCGGCGAGCCCGACCCGACCTACGAGCGCTCGAAGCTCAACCCGGTGCTCACGTTCGACAATTTCGTGACGGGTAAGGCGAACCAGCTCGCGCGCGCGGCCGCCATCCAGGTCGCCGACAACCCCGGCATCTCGTACAACCCGCTGTTCCTCTACGGCGGCGTGGGCCTCGGCAAGACCCACCTGATCCACGCGATCGGCAACCAGCTGCTGCTCGACAAGCCGGGCGCGCGCATCCGCTACATCCACGCCGAACAGTATGTGTCCGACGTGGTGAAGGCCTACCAGCGCAAGGCGTTCGACGACTTCAAGCGCTACTACCACTCGCTCGACCTGCTGCTGATCGACGATATTCAGTTCTTCTCGGGCAAGTCGCGCACCCAGGAAGAGTTCTTCTACGCGTTCGAGGCGCTCGTCGCCAACAAGGCGCAGGTGATCATCACGAGCGATACGTATCCGAAGGAAATCTCGGGTATCGACGACCGTCTGATCTCGCGCTTCGACTCGGGCCTGACCGTGGCGATCGAGCCGCCGGAGCTCGAAATGCGCGTGGCCATCCTGATGCGCAAGGCGCAGTCGGAAGGCGTGAGCCTGAACGAGGACGTGGCGTTCTTCGTCGCCAAGCACCTGCGCTCGAACGTGCGCGAACTCGAAGGCGCGCTGCGCAAGATCCTCGCGTATTCGAAGTTCCACGGCCGCGAGATCTCGATCGAGCTGACCAAGGAAGCGCTCAAGGACCTGCTGACGGTGCAGAACCGCCAGATCTCGGTCGAGAACATCCAGAAGACGGTGGCGGACTTCTACAGCATCAAGGTCGCCGACATGTATTCGAAGAAGCGCCCGGCGAACATCGCGCGCCCGCGCCAGATCGCCATGTATCTGGCCAAGGAGCTCACGCAGAAGAGCCTGCCGGAAATCGGCGAGCTGTTCGGCGGCCGCGACCACACCACGGTGCTGCACGCCGTGCGCAAGATCGCCGACGAACGCACCAAGGACGCCCAGCTCAATCATGAGCTGCACGTGCTCGAGCAGACGCTGAAGGGGTAATACGCATCAGGCGGCAACGGAATGGCGGGGCGGACGTCGCATCCCGAAAGGTTTGCCTTGTTTATTTCGCGGATCGCCCCCAATTTAGGGAAGTGGTCCGTTTTCAGGCACAATATGGGTTTAACCGCCCGGCGGTCCGGGGCGGGAACCACGCCGCGGCCTGTGCTGCATTAACCGCCTGAGCGGCGCCAATGCCGCGTGACATTCGTGGGGTCACGTCGGCAAAACCGGCGCCAGGCGGGCGCGCAGTCCGTCACATCAACGAAGGAACTCTATGCAACTGGTCAAGACCGAACGCGATAACCTGCTGAGGCCGCTGCAAACGGTGAGCGGCATTGTCGAACGCCGCCACACGTTGCCGATCCTCGCCAATCTGCTGATCACCAAAACCGGTTCCGACGTCTCGTTCCTGTCGACCGACCTCGAGTTGCAGATCACCACGACCGCCGACTTCGGCGTCGGCAACGACCAGGTGGCCACGACCGTCGCCGCACGCAAGCTGCTCGACATCCTGCGCGCGATGCCCGACGGCCAGGTCACGCTCACGCTCGCGGACAAGCGCCTCACGGTGCAGTCGGGCAAGAGCCGCTTCGCCCTGCAAACGCTCGCCGCGGACGAGTTCCCCACGGTGGCGCAAGCGAAGGACTTCGGCGCGAACCTCGCGGTGCCGCAGAAGACGTTCCGCCAGTTGCTCGGCATGGTGTATTTCGCCATGGCGCAGCAGGACATCCGTTACTACCTGAACGGCATGCTGCTCGTCGTGGACGGCGACCAGCTCATGGCAGTCGCCACCGACGGCCACCGCCTCGCGTTCTCGTCGATGAAGATCGAAGGCTCGTTCGCGCGCCAGGAAGTCATCATCCCGCGCAAGACCATTCTCGAACTCCAGCGCCTGCTCGAAGACATCGACGACGTGCTGAAGATCGACATCGGTTCGACGCAGGTCAAGTTCACGTTCGGCCAGGTCGAGCTCGTCTCGAAGCTCGTGGAAGGCAAGTTCCCCGACTTCCAGCGTGTGATCCCGAAGGCGCACAAGAACACCTTCCAGATCGGCCGCGAAGAACTGCAACGCTCGCTGCAACGCGCGGCGATTCTCACGTCCGACAAGTTCAAGGGCGTGCGCTGCATCATCGAGCCGGGCCAGCTCAAGATCATGTCGACCAACGCCGACCAGGAAGAGGCGCAGGAGGAGCTGGAAATCGCCTACCAGGGCGACACCATCGACATCGGGTTCAACGTCACGTATCTGCTCGACGTACTCGCGAACCTGAAGGTCGACACGCTGGAAGTGAGCCTCGGCGACGCCAGCTCCAGCGCACTCATCACGATTCCCGAGAACGAGGAATTCAAGTACGTGGTGATGCCGATGCGCATCTAAAAAGCGCGACAGAAGAAGAACACCAGGGGGCGCTGCGCCCCTTTGGCGTTTTTATGGCTTTTTGAAAAAGTCTCGAGCAGTAACACAGGCAGTACGCAGAACCGGAAAATTCCATGACTGATACGAACAACTCGCAACCCGACAACAGCTACGGCGCCTCGTCGATCCAGATCCTCGAAGGTCTGGAGGCCGTGCGCAAGCGCCCCGGGATGTACATCGGCGACACGTCGGACGGCACCGGTCTGCACCACCTCGTCTTCGAAGTGCTGGACAACTCGATCGACGAAGCCCTCGCCGGCTACTGCAACGACATCCACGTGGTGATCCACGCGGACAACTCCATCTCGATCACCGACAACGGCCGCGGCATTCCCACGGACGTGAAGATGGACGACAAGCACGATCCGAAGCGCAGCGCCGCCGAAATCGTGATGACCGAGTTGCACGCGGGCGGCAAGTTCGACCAGAACAGCTACAAGGTCTCGGGCGGCCTGCACGGCGTGGGCGTGTCGTGCGTGAACGCGCTCTCGAGCTTCCTGCGTCTCACGGTGCGCCGCGACGGCAAGAAGCACTTCATGGAATTTCACCGTGGCGTGCCGCAGAACCGTGTGCTCGAAGAGCGCGACGGCTACACGGTCTCGCCCATGCAACTGCTCGGCGATACCGAAAATCGCGGCACCGAAGTGCACTTCATGGCCGACGAAACCATCTTCGGCAGCGTGGAGTACCACTACGACATTCTCGCCAAGCGCATTCGCGAACTCTCGTTCCTGAACAACGGCGTGCGCATCCGCCTGACCGACCAGCGCACGGGCAAGGAAGACGACTTCGCCTTCGCGGGCGGCGTGAAGGGCTTTGTCGAGTACATCAACAAGGCCAAGCAGGTCCTGCACCCGAACATCTTCTACATCTCGGGCGAGAAGGAGGGCGTGGGCGTCGAAGTGGCGATGCAGTGGAACGACAGCTACAACGAAAGCGTGCTGTGCTTCACGAACAACATCCCGCAGCGCGACGGCGGCACGCACTTGACCGGCCTGCGCGCGGCGATGACGCGCGTGATCAACAAGTACATCGCCGACAACGAAATCGCCAAGAAGGCCAAGGTGGAAACCTCGGGCGACGACATGCGCGAAGGTTTGTCGTGCGTGCTTTCGGTGAAGGTGCCGGAGCCGAAGTTCAGCTCGCAGACGAAGGACAAGCTGGTTTCCTCGGAAGTGCGCGCGCCGGTGGAAGAAGTCGTGGCGAAGGCGCTCGAGGAGTTCCTGCTCGAAACGCCGAACGACGCGAAGACCATTTGCGGCAAGATCGTCGACGCCGCGCGGGCGCGTGACGCTGCGCGCAAGGCGCGCGAAATGACGCGCCGCAAGGGCGTGCTCGACGGCGTGGGCCTGCCGGGCAAGCTCGCGGACTGCCAGGAAAAGGATCCGGCGAAGTCGGAGGTCTATATCGTCGAGGGCGATTCGGCAGGCGGCTCGGCCAAGCAAGGCCGCGATCGCAAGTTCCAGGCAATCCTGCCGTTGCGCGGCAAGGTGCTGAACGTCGAAAAGGCCCGCTACGACAAGCTGCTGTCTTCCGAGCAGATTGTCACGCTGATCACCGCGCTCGGCTGCGGCATCGGCAAGGACGACTACAACCTCGACAAGCTGCGCTATCACCGCATCATCATCATGACCGACGCGGACGTGGACGGCGCGCACATCCGCACGCTGCTGCTCACGTTCTTCTATCGCCAGATGCCGGAGATGATCGAGCGCGGCTACGTGTATATCGCGCAGCCGCCGCTGTACAAGCTCAAGGCGGGCAAGGACGAGCGCTATCTCAAGGACGATTCGGAGCTCAACGCGCATATGCTGCGTCTCGCGCTGCAAGGCTCGGAGCTGGTGCCGAACGAAGGCGCCACGCCGATCTCCGGCGACGCGCTTGGCGAACTCGCGCGCTCGTACCAGCTTGCGCGCGGCGTGGTGGATCGTCTCTCGCGCCTGTACGACGAGCGCGCGCTCGAAGCGATCATGGACGGCGTGGCGATCGATCTGTCGAGCGAAGCCTCGACCGAGGGGTCGGCCCGTGCACTCGAAGCGCAGCTGCGCGACGATCCGCTCAAGCCTGAAGTGAGCGTGGTGCCGATGTACGATCAGGTGCGCGAGCAACGTTCGCTGCGCGTGGAGCGCCGCCATCACGGCAACGTGAAGGTCTCGGTGATCGACGAGGAGTTCCAGCTCACCGCCGACTATCAGCAGCTCGTGAATACGGCCAATACCTTCAAGGGCCTGATCGGCAAGAACGCCGTGATCAAGCGCGGCGAGCGCAGCATGGCCGTGAACGACTTCAAGAGCGCGATGAAGTGGCTGATCGCCGACGCCGAGCGCAACGTGTCGAAGCAGCGCTATAAGGGGCTTGGCGAGATGAACCCCGGGCAGCTGTGGGAAACGACGATGGACCCGACTGTGCGCCGTCTGCTGCGCGTGCAGATCGAGGACGCGATCGCCGCCGATGGCATCTTCACGACGCTCATGGGTGACGACGTCGAGCCGCGTCGCGCGTTTATCGAAAGCAATGCGCTGCGGGCGGGGAATATCGACGTTTGATCGTCTGTCTAGACGAACGCATAACCTGAGAAACTGGGGCCCATAAGTTGAGGAATTTATGGGCCTTTCTTATTGAAAGCCTAGATTGAGTCGAGGAGCACGGTGAGATTGGCTTCCTATGCTCTAATAAGTCGAGGTTCGTAGATGTTTGAAAACGGTCCAAATGACGAGGGTAGCTTCCGGAAGAAAGACAAGAAACCATCGTCGGTCGGTTGGATGGTCGTTGTCATTTTCAGTTTGCTCTTCGCGTTGTGGTTGTGCAAATTCGACCTTGGAAAAACACTCGTCACGGGCGGACTGCTTCTGGCAGTCATTCACGGCCACGTGCGCGCATTCTTGATGTCAATGCCCCCCGTTTGGGCGCTGGCTCGTAAGGCGTATTGCTCGTCTTATGAAGGAGTTGCGGCGCTTCGATACGCTTCCTCCCGATGCGGCCTTTGCTTACAACGCAACGGCTCTTCTTATAATGGCCTGCGGGATACTGTTTATCGTATTACATGCCTCGTTTATCATCATGGGCTATGGCGCAATCGCGTGCTTTGCGTTACTTGCGTATGCGACGGCGCGTCACCACTACGCTACGGTTCGACTGATTGCTCGTTGGACGTGGAGCAAACCTGTGTGGAAAGCCTTTTATCTAGGGAAGGTCTGCAAAAGTCCTGGCGTTGAAGTCACGTTGTCCTATCCTGGAAGAACGCGAATTAAAGGAGTTCCTCGATGACACAGCTCGGTCTTGGCCTGGATCTTTCAACGAAACGCACGCG
>NZ_JBFRCL010000084.1:0-31282 GCF_040965695.1 Paraburkholderia sp. BR10937 | reverse complement strand
CTCCGTGCGGGAAATCGCCGGGTGTGGCACCGTCCACACCGTGCGGCTCTGGCAGTAATGCTAACCCGCGTTTGATTCCTCATGGCAGGCCAGCCGTCTACCTCGCGTGAAGTCATACTGCCTAGACCAAGGCGGCATTCACTCTGTCTCCTGTCTCGCCATGGGCCTGCCGCAAGCGCCTTCGTGTGCGCCCTGGTTATCGAACACCTCGATATCCTCGTGCAGAATGCGGCGGATTTCAAAAATCGCCTCGGGGGTTTCCTGAACGCTGTGTCCCGAAACGATCACCTTCTCGGAGAGCGCGCCGTCGAGGTGCGCGCTGCGATAGGGGACGACCCCGTCATCGGAATCTTCGAGCGGGCCTGTCTCGCGGCGCCGCGCAATGATCGAGTGAAAGCACACATTGGGGCCGATCGGCAGCCGTGAAATCGACTGGATGATCGGATCGGTCTCGCGCAACTGCTCGATGCTGTTGGGGACCGTGATGGTCTTTCCCGCCCGCTGGCTGCTATCCGCGTTGGTGGCGCTCTGCAGCATCTCGTCGATTTCCTTCAACAGCGCAAGCGGCAAACGCACCAGGTTCGCGACCCAGCGCGACAGGCGATTGCTCGCGAACGGCGTGCCGCGGTGTGGTGTGGCGATGAAGATCGCGCGTTCGACCTGCGGCATCGGCGTAAAACGCAGCAGACGATCGAGCCGCTCATCCTCGCGCACGATGTCGACCCCTTCGGGCAGGTACGTGTTCTGGATGGTTACCCACAGAACATCGTCGGAGGACGACACGAGCAAGCGCGCGAGCACGCCGCCCATGCTGTGCCCGATCAGCACCATGCCGTTCGAAGCGGGCAGCTTGCCTGCGGGATCGAAATGCGCGAGTGTGAGTTGCACCGCCTGCCGTATTCTCGCGAGGTTGATGAGAATGGGCACGTTGGTCGGGTAATAGACCTGCCAGACCTGGAAATGCTGGCGCAGCATTTCGTCACCCTGAATGTCGTTGGCGACGTTGACCCATGCCTCGGGGCTGCTGGCCAGGCCGTGCAGCATCAGAACGATGCGCCGGTCCGGATCGAACGGTTGCATCATGTAAATGCGCGGACGATCAATGCCCCTCGTGCGGCCGAGCAGCGAACGCAAGGACTGCCTGGCAAAGCCGGAGCGGGCAAGCCAGATGCCGTAGCCCGCACTGAAGTTGGCCGCGAGCGGCACGGTTTCGCCATTGATCTCCACGCTCTCGACGCGAAAAGGATCGTAGGCTGAGAACACCACGTCGTGCGAAGCGAGCAGCTGCTCGAGCGTGCCATTGCCGAACAGCAGCAGTGCGGTGACGTTCGGCGAAGGCATTTCATTGAACGGACGCGAGCCGGGTGCGAACCAGAAGGTCGCGCCTGCGTTCGCGTTCGCATCGTCTTCAGCCGTTGTCGCTGCGCTGTGCGTCGTAGCGCTATTGGCGTCGGGCTGTGTGACCGCAACCAGATCCGCACCGAGGCCGTCGCGGCGATAGGTGTTGTGGAGTCCCGCGAACGACAGTCCCGAGGCGGGAATGACTTCGCTGAGTTCGCGCACGCCCTCGGGCAGCCGGACCTCTCTCAGGTCGATATGAATGGTCCAGCCTGCGATGAACTGATTTGCCGGATCGCGATGGCCGGTGGTCGTCTCAGCGGTGCCGCGCAGAAACAGCGCGCCGGCCAGCTCCTGGACCGCATAGTTGTAGTAGTCGCGAACCTGCGTCTGGCGGTCCTCGAAGGCCCGTTCGCCGGCCGTGCGCTGGCCGAGGAACAGAAACGCGTACGCGTATCGCGCTGTCTTGAGCCATGAATCGAATTGCGCGTCGGTCCAGGGGGTGCCGGCAGACGGCGTCTGCTCGAGCGCCATCTGGAGCGATAACTCCGCGAGGCAGGCCAGGCGCTGTCCGGTACTGAGTCCGCCCACGGTTGCGATCGTATCGATACACGCTTGCGGCGCGCTCTGGCACGAACTTTCGTCCAGGGCCGCAATCCGCAACGTGGCATGTGTCGCCGCGCTCAACTGGCCGGTCGAGAGAATATCTCCGCGACGCATGGCAAAGTACTGCTGCGGACCGAGCGAGTTCACACGCACCATCGCGCAGCCGCAGAGCAGCGCGGCAGCGAGGAGGGCCGACACATTGGCCAACACATGGGCTAACGGCGGGCAACGCGGCATGCGTGATGGGTAAAGGCGCGTCATGAAGGATCCAGGCCATTCGCGCGGTCACGCACGAGCATGTGGCGAAATGGGGGACGGCGCAGCGCGGTGGCCGGCAGACCGATGTATACCAGCCTGATCCGGATCGCGTCCGCACGGTGATCCGCGGCCGGCGCCTATGCGCTCTCCCGGGTTGACTCGCGCCGCTGGCGTCAACAGACTCTAGTGATCATCGATCCAGACGGGAGCGAACTTGGCCAACCCGGATCTAGTTGAAAGCGGGCCGAAGGGCGCGCATGTCGTCGCTGCCCAGGCGAGCCCGTGCGACGAGCTCGTGATCCGCACGCAGCCCAGCTCAGTCGACCGTCCGTGCCGGCGCAAGCGTCTCGCGCTCGCTGCGACGATCCTGGGGTCGAGCATGGCGTTCATCGACGGCTCGGTCGTCAACGTCGCACTGCCGTCCATTCAGAGCGAACTCGGTGCGAGCGTCGCGGCGATGCAATGGGTCGTCAATGCGTATCTGCTGTTTCTCGGCTCGCTCGTGCTGGTCGGCGGGTCGATGGGGGACAAGCTTGGCCGCCGCACGGTGTTCATCGCGGGCATCGCGCTGTTTACGCTGGCGTCGGCGGCTTGCGGCCTCGCGCCGAATGCGGCTGCGCTGATCGCCGCGCGCGCGGTTCAAGGCATCGGCGCGGCGCTGCTCGTACCCAGCAGCCTCGCGATCATCGGCGCCGTGTTCGACGACGCAGCGCGTGGGCGGGCGATCGGCACCTGGGCGGGCGTCGGCGCGATCACGTCGGCGGTGGGGCCCGTGGCGGGCGGCTGGCTCGTCGATGCATTTTCCTGGCGCGCGATCTTCTTCCTCAACGTCCCGCTCGCCGCGCTCACGATCGCGCTCGCCATCTCATCGGTGCCCAACAGCCACAGGCTCGATGCGCCCGGGCAGCTCGACTGGCCCGGCGCGCTGGCAGCGGCCGGGGGACTCGCCAGTCTGACGTTCGGGCTGACCCAGGCGTCGGCGCGAGGCTTCCAGCATCCGTTCGTACTGGTCGCGATCGGCGCAGGCGTGCTCGTGCTCGCGGCATTCGTGATGATCGAAGCGCGCAGCGCCAACCCCATGATGCCGCTCGATGTGTTCCGTTCGCGCGACTTCACCGGCGCGAACCTCGTCACGCTGCTGCTTTACTTCGGGCTCGGCGGCGCATTCTTCTTCCTGCCGTTCACGCTGATCCGCGCGCATGGTTTCACCGCGACCGAAGCGGGAGCGGCGCTGTTGCCGGTGCCCGTCATCATCGGTTTGTTGTCGCGCTTCACCGGTGGACTGACGAGCCATTTCGGCTCGCGCGCGCTGTTGACCGTTGGCCCGGGCGTCGCCGGACTCGGGTTCACGCTATTGGCGTTGCCGTTCGTGCGCGGCAGCTACTGGAGCGGACTCTTCCCGGCGCTCGCGGTGCTCGGCCTCGGCATGACGATCACCGTCGCGCCGCTCACCACGACCGTGATGGGCTCGGTGTCGAGCGAGCGCACCGGCATCGCGTCGGGCATCAACAACGCCGTTGCGCGCGTGGCGAGCCTGCTGGCGGTGGCGGTGCTCGGCATCGTGTTCGTGTGGTCGCATCACGCAGCGCTGGCCGCGCGCCTCGACGCGTTGCACGTGCCGGTGGACGCACGCCAGATCGGGCAACTGCTGGAGCCGGACGCGCAAAGCGGGACCGCACCGGACGGCGCCGGCACGCCGCACGCAACGCTGGTGGCGCGTGCGGAAGCGGACGCCATGATCGACGCGCTGCGTGCCGTCGCCATCGTGTCCGCCGCGTGCGCGTTCGCTGGAGCGGGTATTGCGGCGGCCGCCATACAACCGCGGAAATGAACTGCAAACGTTTGCATTTGAGCGAATGCGCGCAAATGACCTTCGGCATGGATACATCGCGAATTCAGGTGGATTTATAAATTCGCGCATCAATATGCACTCGGTGAGGCGACTACAGTGGCTGCGATGCGGGACGCCATGAATCAGGTGTGGGGCGAACTGGAGTGGGGCCGACAAGCTGCGCGTGTATCTGCTCGACGACGGCCGTCGCGACGAGTTCCGGGCCTTCTGCGAGCAGGCCGGCGTGGACTATCTGACTCGCCCCGACAAAACGCACGCCAAGGCGGGCAATCTCAACGCGGCGCTGGCGAAGACGAGCGGCGAGTACATCGCCGTGTTCGACTGCGATCACGTCACCACGCGCTCGTGTCTGCAAATCTGCATGGGCTGGTTCCTGAGAGATTCGAAGATGGCCATGGTGCAGACGCCGCACGTGTTCTATTCGCCGGATCCGTTCGAGCGCAACCTCGAAACCTACCGCAAGGTGCCCAATGAGGGCGACCTGTTCTATGGCGTGCTGCAGAACGGCAGCGATCTCTGGAATGCCGCGTTTTTCTGCGGTTCCTGCGCGGTGTTGCGGCGCTCGGCGCTCAATGAGGTGGGCGGCGTGGCGACCGAAAGCGTCACGGAAGACGCGCTGACCGCGCTCAAGATGAGCATGAAGGGCTACAACACGGGCTATCTCGCCATTCCGCAGGCGGCGTGGCTCGCGACCGAAAGTCTGGGCCGCCACATCGGGCAGCGGATTCGCTGGGCGCGCGGCATGGCGGAGATCTTCCGCCAGTTCAACCCGCCGCCGTGCGAAGCGGAAGACGACGTGGTCGTGCCGAAAGCCGGTCCGGTGGGCACGATAGCTTCGCGTTGAGGCTTTCGGTCCGGGTAATCGAACCTGTGGGCTGCCTGCGATCAGGCCTTCAGCAGTTCGGTCGCGAAAGAATTCGCATGCGCTACGGCCTCCTGCGCGTTCGGGAACACGCCGAGTTGCTCCCAGCGCTCTTCGACCGCGTAGGTGCCTTTTATCGCTAGCGCCCTCTGCACGCGCAATTGCGCTGCGTACCCGCCGTCCTCGAGGGGGCGGGCCGTCGCGATGATCCTGTGCGGAGGGCCGGATCGTTCTGGCTGAACCAGCTGGACAGGACCGCCGGGTATGCCCACATCCTTCAACTCGTTCCGGGTTTTGCAGTCCGGGCAGTAGAAACACCACCCGTCGTCCTCGTGACTGGATCTGACCTGACCGCGAGCCAGTACGGCACGACATTCAACGTTTTCGCAGATGAACGGCATCGCAGTCTCCGGAGTTGTTTGAAGGGAGCCTAGCACGTCCTCCGTCGGTCAACCATTGGCGATGTTGCCGGGCCGGCGTCAAGGAAAACCCTCGAGCGCGGGCCCGACGCTGGGGCAGCTCTTGCGCTGCGCCTACGCGACCTTGCGAGTCAGATCCACCTGTCCCGAGGCGCCCGCGCTCAGCTCGGCGCGATCCGACTCGGGCACTTCGCCCGCGCGCCGGTGGATGTCGTGCGTGACGAAGCCTTGCTCGCGGCTCGGGATCGCGAACCAGTCCGGATGCGCAAACGACGCGCGAATGTCTTCGACGCCGCTCGACCAGTGCTCTTGCATGGTGTCGGCACTGAATTCGTAGTCCTTGTAATGCCCTTCGTAAGGCTTGTTCTTGTAGATCAGATGGACCACGTTGATCGAGGACCCATCGGCCACCTGCTCGGCGAGCCGAAAGAGGGGATCGTTGCGGCGCGCCTCGGCGGGTACGTGCTCGAGGAGTTCCTTGATAAAGCGCGCGTGCTTTTGCCGATCGGCAAGCATGTTGGTGATGGCGCGCGTGCGGCTCGAATATTGAATGTCCTTGGCGCGCTCGGCCACGTCCAGGAAATCGGCGGGTACGTTGCCGCTCGCGCTCCATAGATCGACCTGGAATACGAGCGTGTCCTTGTGGTCGGCGTCACGCAGCACCTCCGTGAGCGGTGTGTTCGACACGAGGCCGCCGTCCCAGTAATACTCACCCTCGATTTCCACGGCCGGAAAGCCCGGCGGGAGCGCGCCCGATGCCATGAAATGCTCGGGCTCGAGCCGCATTTTCGCGTTGTCGAAATAGACGAGATTGCCGCTGCGCACGTTCACGGCGCCCACGGAAACGCGGATCGGGCCGTCGTTGATGCGGTCGAAATCGGCGAAACGCTGCAGCGTCGACTTCAGTGCGGCGGTGTCGTAGTAGCTCACGGCACTCGGCGTCGCCTTCTGCCAGCCCGCGACGGGCAGCGGGCGGCGCGGCGCGAAAAAGCCCGGCTGGCCTTCGGTGAGCGCGCGGCCCGCGGCCCACATGCTGGCCCAACGGCGCGAAAATTCCTGCTGGCTGAAGATCGGCATGGCGAGCGCGCCGAGGTTGCCGAACCAGTCGAGCGGATGGCAGATCGACTCCCAGAAACCACGCAGCGCTTCGACGCGCCGAGCGGGCTCGTTGCCCGCGATAATCGCCGTGTTGAGCGCGCCGATCGACACGCCCGCAATGCGATGCGGTTCGACGCCAGCCTGCGCGAGCCCTTCGAACACGCCGGCCTGATAGGACCCGAGCGCGCCGCCGCCCTGCAAAACAAGGGCGATTTCGTCGTAGCGCGGCAGCTCAAACGGCTTGCGCTCCGTGCGGGCGGTTAGATTGCTGCTGCGCATACGTTCTCCCTTCGTTCGTTGGTTGCTCAGTGCATCGACCAGCCGTGCGTGACGAGCACCGACTGGCCCGTCAACGCCTGCGACCCGAAGCCGGCCAGGAACGCGACCGTGTTGGCCACGTCGTCGAGCGAGGTGAACTCGCCGTCCACGGTGTCCTTGAGCATCACGTTCTTGACGACGTCGGCTTCCGGGATGCCGAGCGCCTTGGCCTGCTCGGGAATCTGCTTGTCGACAAGCGGCGTACGCACGAAACCCGGACACACCACGTTGGCGCGCACGCCGCGCGGACCGCCTTCCTTCGCCACGACGCGGGCCAGGCCGAGCAAACCGTGCTTCGCCGTGACATAAGCCGCCTTGAGCTTCGACGCCTCGTGCGAGTGCACCGATCCCATGTAGACGATCGAACCGCCCTTACCGCTGTTGTACATATGCTTGAGCGCGGCCTTGGTGGTGAGAAACGCGCCGTCGAGATGGATCGCGAGCATCTTCTTCCAGTCGGCAAACGGGAACTCGTCCACCGGGCTGATGATCTGGATGCCCGCATTCGACACGAGCACGTCGATCCCGCCGAAGACGCGTGCTGCTTCGTCGATCCCCGCATTCACGGCTTCTTCGTTGGTGACATCCATCGCCACCGCGAGGGCCTTGCCGCCCGCGGCCACGATGCTGTCCGCCACCTTTCCGGCGTTCGCGAGATTGAGGTCGGCGATCACGACCGCCGCACCCTGGCTCGCGAACGTGCGCGCACAATGTTCGCCAATGCCGCTCGCGGCGCCCGTGATGACTGCAACCTTGTCTTGCAACGACATATGTATTCCTTACTAAAAGCGATTGATAAACGGATCAGGCGAGCTCGGCTTCGGGTTCGCCGAGGGCGGCATCCTGGCTCGATGTCGCGGCGAGATAGTCGAAGGCGACTTCGCCGATATCGAGCGTGAGGTCCGCAATGACGTGGCGTGCCCCCACCACTCGGCGCACCGGCAGATCGGCAACGGGTGCGAGCGCGTGCGGATGCAGCTCGATCGCGGCCGGGCCGCTCCATGCGCCGCGCACCGTCACGTCGCGCAGATAGAAGCGCACCAGTTCGCAGATGCGTGCCGTGCCGTCGACATGCGGGATGATCTTGAGAAGATAGTTGGGCGTGTCGGCGAGCTTGCGGCGCTCGTCTTCGCTGTTGAGCACGTGATGCTTGTAGCCCATCGTGCCGGTCGCGATGCGCTGCGTGCCGTAATCGAGCGTGCCGAGCAGCGTGTCGTTGCCATCGACCGCGAGCACGGGGCGCGCGAGCTTCTTCGGGAAGCCCCAGATTTCACGACCGCCGGCAATCGGGCCTTCGTCGTCGAGATACATCGAATGCGTGTAATTCGCGAGCCGGCCTTGCGGATCGCGTACGGAAATCACCTGACCGCTTTCGGTGTAATCGCCAAATCCCGAAGAGTCGGGCATGCGGATGAATTCGTAATGCACGAGATTGTTTTCCGGCTTGAGCGGCTCCGGCACGATGGCGCGCAGCGCATCGGGATCGGTCTCGTACGTGATGATGAAATATTCGCGATTGACGAAGCGAAACGGCGGCCGCGGATACGCGGGGTTGTGCATGGGCATCGCGAATGCATCGCGGCGGATTCTTGCCAGATCCATACTGTTCTCCAGTCCAGGCTGCGTGAAAACGTCGCGACAGATCTTAGAGGGAAAACATGACACGATCGCATTTATGGCGATAAAACACCGTTTCAGTTTCGTCAAATAAAAAGGAATTTGAAAGTTTATTGGCCATCCCAGCGTCATTTTCGTGTGATTGGCGCGGCCTCGCGTGTGCCGATTTTTTCAACCTAATCATGACACTACGTTCGTTGCGCAGAAAACATCTGATGAATGCTGCTCAAAATGGGAAATAGATTGATGCGTGGATTGCGAGGGGAGGCCGGCCACTTCGCACATTGAGGAACGCCTCGACCCTGGCATCGGTGTGCTTCGTCCAAATTAGGAAGGAATACGAAGTATTGGCGATGCCTGGAGAGAGCCGCCGCGATACCGGATCGTCGCGCACCGAACACCATGTTATATGACATCTCTTTTGGTCCGCAGGCGTAAGATATCCTCGCTTCCAGCGGGAAGCGGGCGGGGCAGGCTGTGACCGGCTAGAATGGATTGGCATGCCTAAGCACGAGACGTGCTTCCTGCTTCGTTAGCCAGCGAGCATACCGGCGAGATGCGATGAGCATATTCAGATTTCAATCGGCGACGGAATCGGCATTCCTCAAACGCTCGCATGCGCCGAGCGCGGTTCGCGCATGGCTGGTCGATATGCTTTGCTGGCCTGCCCGCTTCGAGGATCCGCAGGTCGAACGGGAATTTACGGAGGAGTATGGCCGGCGCTTCGCCGACTTTCGCCGTGCGGCGCTGGTGCTCGGAACCCTGATCTGGGTGTGCTTCGGCTTTTGGGAAATCAGCCTTGCGCAGACCAGTCCGGTGTTCCGGCCGTACTTCCCGGAGGTTTTCGCGTTCCGTTGCGCCGGTGCGCTCGGCGCGACCGTCGGCATCGTGCTGGCCTTCAGGCTCGAATTTCATCGGGACAAGGTTGCACACTGGATCCTGCTGTCGGGCCTGGCGTTCATGTGCTTTTGCCTGTTGATGCAAACGGTCCTTGCCCCGCGCCCATTCAATTTCACCCATTTTTTTGTCGGCTTCTATTTAATTCTCTTTTATCTGTTCGGCTTTCTGCGCCTGCGGGCCAAGGCGACGCTCATGCTGACCGCATGCGTGATCGCCGTGATCGTGATGGCGCAACTGGTCACCCAGGCCGTCGAGCCGGACAACTTCGCCGCGGGCATGTTCTATCTGTTGAACGTCGCCGTGCTGGGGCATAGCGTCAACGTGAATGCCGAGCGGCATGTGCGCGACCGGTATGTTGCCGTCCAGGCACTCGCGCAGAGCAACGCCGCGCTGCAAAGCGCCAACGCCGAACTCGCGCAAAAGCATCATGACCTCGAGCGCGCGCGGCGCGACCAGCAGACCAAGTCGGAAGCCCTGATCGCCTTGCGCGAGCAGCAGCGCGAAGCCGCCGAGCAGGCGAGCCGGGCGAAGTCGCGCTTTCTGGCGGCGGCCGCGCACGACCTGCGCCAGCCCATGCATGCGCTGAACCTCTTTCTCGCGGCGGCAGACGAAGCGCTGGAAGCGCGCGACATCGAAGCATCGGGCAAGCTGATCGGCGAAGCGCGCAAGGCGTCGGTATTGACGGCGCGTCTGTTCAACGCGGTGCTCGACCTGTCGAAGCTCGAATCGGGGCACGTCAACCCGACCTATACGAGCGTCGACCTGAGCCGCGTGACCGCGGAGGCGGTCGAGCAGCTCGCGTCGTTCGCGGCGAGCCGCGGCGTCGTGCTGCGCTACGCGAAGGCGCTGCAAAAACCCGCATGGGTGCGCACCGACGCCGACTGGATTCCCCGCGTGCTGAGCAACCTCATCGCGAACGGCATCAAATATTCGGATCCGTCGAAAGCGGGGCGCTCCACGGTGCTCGTGGGTTTGGTCCGTATGCCTAATTATGTGCGGCTCGACGTGCTCGATAATGGCATCGGCATCGCGTCGGAGCATTGGGACGCGATCTTCCAGCCGTTCGTCCAGTTGGGCAACCCGGAGCGGGACCGCGAGAAAGGGCTCGGACTCGGTTTGTCGATCGTGAATGCGGTGGTGTCCCTGCTCGAGGGACATCGTCTCGAACTCAAGTCGATCGAGGGTCACGGGTCGCGCTTTTCGGTGCGCATGCCGGTGGCGGACCCTTTCGGGCACGAGGATGCCGCGCTATCGCCCGCCGATGCGGCATCGTCGCCGTCACCGTCGTCGCTGCGCGGCCTCTACGTGCTGCTGGTCGAGGACGACAGCCTCGTGCGCGCCTCGATGGAGGCGTTGTTTGCACGCTGGGGTGTCCTGTCCGATTCGGTTCGCTCCGCAGCCGAACTCGATGAACTGTTGCAGACGATCGAGCGCGTGCCGGACCTCGTGATCAGCGACTACCGGCTGCCGGAGAATTCGACCGCGCACGACGTCATCCGTCTGCTGGGTGAGCACGTTGCGCGGCCCGTGCCGTGCCTCGTGGTGACGGGGGAAGCTATGGCAAGCACGCAGGGCGTGTTGCCCGAGCGCTGCGTGCTCAGCAAGCCATTGGCTCCCGACCTGCTGATTGCGCGCATGCTCGAATTGACGGAGGCATCGGCCCGGGCGACCTAGACCGCCGGGGCGTGCGCAACGGTGGGAATCTCGATGCCGCGGCGTGCCATTTCGACGATCAGGAAAGTGCGCCGCGATACGTTGAAGCGGCTCAGCAGATCGCTGATGTACTCCTTCGCGGTGTTCTCCGAGATATTCATCTTGCGCGCGATGGCCTTGTTCGACATACCCTGCAGGACAAAGCCCAGGGTTTGCGCGAGGCGTGGAGGAAGGTTCAGCGAGTCGATCGGAATGGCCTTGCTCGGACCCGGTGACTGCGGGGTGTGGCCGCCCTTGCCGAGCACGCTGTTGGGCAGGTAGACCCGTCCATTCAGGATCGTCTGCAGAGCTTCCCGGAACACCGCACCGCCTTCCTCGCTGGCCTTCGAGATGAAGCCGCCGGCGCCATTCTTGATGCAGTCCAGCACGGTCTCGCGGTCGTCCTGCGCGGACAGCATGACCACGTGCGCCGCGCGCTCGTTCTCCTGCAGCCAGCGCAGCAGATCAAGGCCGGTGTGATTGTCCCCGATCTGGTAGTCGAGAAAGACCAGGTCGTAAGCCTTGTTCTGCAGCCGTTCGACAGCAGCGTCGTACGAGCCGGCCTCGTCGATGTCGAGCGTCGGTTCCGACGTCAGGATCAGGCTCTTCATCGCGATACGCGTCAAGCCCTCGTCTTCGACGAGCAGTACGTGCCGGAAATACAGGTTGTCCATCGAGCGCCTCTCTAGTCGTCCCAACTGTACCCGTAATCCTGCAGGTTGCGATCCCCCCATAGCGGGGGACGCTTGTGGGGCCGCCTTCTGGAGGCGTTTTTCCCCCGCCATGGCCGGTTTTGCCAGCGCCCCGGGACGCGCAGGATGGAGTCGCTGCAGTTCGGACGATGAGGGACACCATCATGCATACGCCGCATCCCGACTTCAAAAGCCTGCTGAATATTCTCCGCTTCGCGTCGGATGACGAAACCCGCGCACGCCCTTGCAAGCTGGAGCCTGAACCGGCGACGCAGCCGGACGCGACGATCCTGGCCGAACTGCTTCGGGCAAGGGCGCTCATGGTCCGCATCGAGTCGAGCGGCGTGACTTTTCCGGACCAGATCTACGACGTCTTCGTGCAGGCGCTGGCCGCCTATGACCAGAAGTGCTGGACGGAGCAGATCGACCGGAGTTTCTGCATCACGTTGAGCCTGCTGGAGTCCGTTGCACGCCACCGCCGTGGCGCCAAAGCGGCCCGCACCGTGTGCACCGATGCGACCCTGGTTAATCACGACAATCCGGGCCCGACGGTCATCATCAGCGAGCGCCGGAACATGCTTGACGGTAATTGGTGAGCGATCGCCGACGAGGAGACCGTGCGATGCGAGACAACTCCATCCGGTACGAGGCGCGCGATGAGCAGCGCCTGCAGTCCCTGCTTGCGCAGGAGCGCGATAGCCAGGCGGGAGGCAAGCGGGCAGGGCGCGAGAAAACGATTCAGATAAAGACAGAGACAGAAAGGCGGCCGCAGAGTCCCTACACTGTCCACACGCTCGACACGGCAATTGCTCACCTCGAAAGCGCGATCGGCGCGGACAAGGCGATGGCGATTTTCGGTGCGAGTTATTGGCACTCCCGCGTGCTCGAGCTCCGTTCCACACCGGGGATCCTGCACATTCAGGAGCGTCGGCTGCAGTGTTTGCTGGATCGGTTCGCGGCCAGAGCCGGAGGACAAGAAATAGACTGAGTCATGCCTGATTCGGGGGAGCAGAGGAGATCAAACAAGTTGGGGTAGCATGAGAGACCACCTAAAAATCCGGGAAGCGTGAGAGACCACCAAAAAAAGCAGGGGGAAAAAACCATTAACCTGCACTAGCTGCAACGCGTTGCTGCCACCGGACATGGCAACGCGCGGCGTTCTCTTCCGGAACGCATCGGCATGATCGCTAAAGCAGGCCCATTGCCGATGCCTTGAGTGTCGCCGCTGCGCGGGTGGAGCATTCGAACTTGCGAAACACGCTTTCGACGTGCGTGCGCACTGTGCTCGGACTCAGCGCCAGTTCTCGCGCGGCTTCCTTGTTGCTCGCACCGCGCGAGATGGCACGCAGCACGTCGATTTCGCGCGGCGTTAGCGGCGAGCGCTGCGGCGTGCTGTTCATCGGGCGCCTGACGGCAACTGCGCCTTCGGCCAGCAGCGCATCGACCGCTTCGCCGCTCAGCCGGCCGCTCGTGACCTCGTCGCGCAGCTGTTGCGCGGCGGCGTCGTCGGAGAGCGCGGTTCGCCACGGGCGCGCCGAGCGCAACGCGACCCACGCCACCGAAGCAGCCAGCACGCGCGCCTCCAGCGTCATGGCCTCGCCGCGCGCGCCGCGAAAATAACCCGAGCCGTCCAATCGTTCATACGCATACGATGCGAGTTCGGCCGCGTCACCGAGGGTGCCGGCCTGCCTGCCCGCGCGAGACGTCCAGTAGGGCACGAGGCGCACCTTCTCCCAGGCGCTTGCGGGCAAACGCGCGCTCAGATTCCAGATGCCGTTGGGCACCGCTGCCCGCCCGATCCCATGAATCAATCCTGCGCGGTAGACGCGTTCGTGCGCGGCCTTGTCCGTTGTGAGACGTTCGCAGCACCGGGCGGCCGTTGCCGCGACCGCGCGCGAGAAGCCGGTCATCCAGGGCAGCTTGAGGTCGATGACGTCGGCGATCAACTCCGCCGACGTTGCCTGCTGCATGGGCGAGGTCGTCAGCGCAGCGTCGAGCGGGGCGAGTGACGTATGTTCCAGTTCCGCGAGCCAAAGGGGCGCACTGCGCTGCGCGGTCTCGACGAGCCGCAGTGGATAGCGCGTGTCGGCGCGTTGCGCAACGAGACCGAGCGCCTGCTCGACACCGTACGTGCGGCTGAAAATCTCCAGATCTCCGGCAAGCGCGACGACGAACACCGTCATCGGCACGGCTTCGCGTGCAAGATGCGCGGGCACACCGTTGCCGTCCCACATTTCGAAGATATGACGCAACGCCGTTTCGGTTGCGAGCGGGAGGCCCAGCATGCGCGCCACTTCGCCCGCCACTTCGCAGTGGGTCTGCGCGAGCGGCGTGAGTACCGCGGCGGCACCGCCGCGCGACTCGAGTGGCGTGACCCAGTCTGTGCGGCCGTCAAGCATCGAGACGCGGCTTTGGATGTCGTCGCCGAAAACGTCGGCGAAGCCCGCCGCGTTTGCCGTGCATCCCGACCAGCGCAGCAGCGACGTCTCCCGCACGGTATCGATCGTCGACGCGTCGAGCCGGGCGGCTTGCGCGAGGCGCGCCGCGAGCCATGCGGTGCGCGGCGAATGATCGGTGGGCTGGCCCATGCTCAGATCGCCGATGAAGGCGAGTGCTTTCACGGCATCGAACACGCGCAGCGGGAAAAGGCCAGCTTGGTCGTCGGTCATCGGCATGGGAGGCAGGGCGCACGTCAGGCGTTCGATCACTATACGTCACAACGCCATTCGACCCCGCGAGGGTCGGTCATTCGACCGATGCCGCAAAAACGAGGCGAGTGCGATCCTTTGCACCGTTGTCACGAACTGTTCAGGAGTTGCCATGGCTGATCGACACGCAGATCTCACGCTCACTCGCGAAGCGAGCTGGCTCAAGCAGTATTACTTTGTGCGGACCGCGTTTTCCGTCGCCTGGGTCGCACTGGCATTCTCGCTCGGGCAGCATTCGCCGGCCAGAATCGCGGCACTGCTTGTCGTCTATCCGGCGTGGGATGCCGTGGCCAACTATCTCGACATGTTGCGCAGCGGCGGGGCGGAGGAAAACCGTACACAGGTCGTCAACGTCGGCATCAGCATCTTGACGACGGTCGCCGTGATGGTGGCGTTGAAGCTGGGCGCGCACGGGGTGCTGGGCGTGTTTGGCGTGTGGGCCATCCTTGCCGGGTTGCTTCAGCTCGGCACCGCCGTGCGTCGCTGGAAGCGCTTCGGCGCGCAATGGGCGATGATACTGAGCGGTGCTCAATCGGCATTGGCAGGGGTGTTTTTCATCGTGCAGGGCGGCGCACCTCTGGCCTCCGCGATCGACAAGGTGGCGGGCTATGCAGCGGTCGGCGCCGTCTACTTTCTGATCTCCGCCTTGTGGCTTTCGGCTGGCCAGCTGCGCAGCAAGATGGCCAGAACGTCGTGACGCGCCGGCGCAGCGGGCGTGTTGCCTGAATAGATCATCGGTGCGTTCTCCTCATTTTCTCGGGCTCTCACTGGGCGGAATTATTGGCCAATGGCTGGGCGTGCATGCGCCGGACCGGATCGACCGGTTACGACGAACCGGCATGGGCTTGCCGGTTCGTGGGGTGCCGTGCAGGAAGCGGATATGCGGGAGTCGCTTGCGCGCATCGTGCGGCCGACGCTGGTGATTGGGGGCGAGCACGATACGGTCACGGCGGCGAGCTACAGCGTGCAGATGGCGGAGGCGATTGCGGGCGCGCGGCTGCTGATGCTGCCGGCGGTGCACCTCTCCAACATCGAGTTTCCCGAGCGGTTCAACGACGAAGTCGTGCGATTTCTGCGCGCGCCGAGCTGACGCTGGTCGCGCGCGCAGCGAGCATGGCGGCTAGAGATCCAGCGTCACGCCGCCCGCTGCCGGATGCCCGACGCAGATCAGCGCGTACCCCGGCTCGACGCCGAACTCCGGCGCTTCGTCGTATTCCACGCTGCCATCGAGCACGCGCGTGGCGCAGGTTCCGCACATGCCGGAGCGGCAGCTCGACACTGCGTCGGTGCCGCAGCGCTCGGCGGTATCGAGCAGCGAGCCCTGCTGCGGCTGCCATTGCACCGTTTTCGCCGTGCGGGCGAAGGTCACCGGTCTGACTGTCGTTGCCTCGCTCGCAACGGGCGCGTGATCAGGCGCACGCTTCAGGCTCGATGGCCCGAATGCCTCGAAGCGGATCCGCCCGTCCGCAATATTCAGCGCGCGCAGCCCGTGGTACAGAGCGCGCATGAACGCTTCGGGGCCGCACAGATAGAAGTCGTAGTCGTCGAACGGCAGGAAGCGGCGCAACGCATCGATGTCCACGCGGCCCGCGAACCGGGCTTCATCGGGCGAGTCGTGCTGCGCGGCGCTGTCGTACAGATGCACCGACACGTTCGGATGCGCGCGTTCGATCTCCCGCAGTGCTGCTGCGAACGGCCTTTCGTGCTCGCCGCGTGTCCCATGGAACACGTGGATACGGCGTTGCGGTTCTAGCGTGAGTGCCGCGTCGAGCATCGCCAGCATCGGCGTGATGCCAATGCCTGCCGCCGCCAGCACGATCGCGCGCGGGCTGCGTGCGTCGAGCGTGAACGAGCCGCGCGGGGCCAGCGTGTCGATCAGCGAGCCGATGCGGGCGTGTTCATGCAGCCAGCGCGACGCCGCGCCGTCGCGCTTCACGCTGATCCGGTAGCGCACCGGATGCACGGCATCGTGCGCCGCGGAGAGCGTATAGGTGCGCATGAGCGGCTTGTCCGAGCCAGGCATGGCGATGCGCAGCGGAAGGTACTGTCCCGCTTCGAACGGGGCGAGTGGTTCGCCGTCCACCGCTTCGAAATGGAACGAGCGAATCGTCGGAGACTCGTCGCGCACCTCGGCGACGCACAGCGTGCGCCACGGGCGCGTGTCGGCTTTATTCGGCGCATGCGCCGGCGAGGCATCCGTCGAAGCCTGCGCGAACTGCGGCGCATAGTCGACCGCCGACCACCGCAACGGCAAGGCGTCCCGCACGCGGCGCACTTCAGCCACGTGAAAGCGCACCAGCCGCTGTGCCAGCGGGAATTGCGCGATCTCGGGACCGTCCCAGATCACTTCGGCGCGCACGGCGAGATACAACAGATCGCCGCGCGCAAAGTCGACGAACAGCAACCCTGCGCGCGGATCGCGCAGCAGGTTGCCGATCGTGTTGAAAAACTTGTTGCCGCTGAAGTCGGGCGCGGTCAGCGTGCGCGCGTCGTCGATCCGCACGAAGCCGGGCATGCCGCCGCGATGCGACACGTCGGCGCCGCCCGCGGCTCCCGCTGCATCGTCGAGATTGGCGGTGGCGATGAAAAATACGTCGGCGCGCGCGATCAGCGCGCGATCTTCGTCCGAGAGTGCCTGCGCATGTTCGAACGTGGCGTGCGCCGGCGCATCGCCGACGAAAGCCGGTTCACGTCCATTGATATACTTCGCGCAATTGCCGAAGCTCTGCTCGACAGCGAGCGTCACCACGCCGCCATCGACCGCTTCGATTACGCCGTTCACGCGGTTGCGCCGCCGCGTATGCGGCTGGATGCCGAGCCCGCCGATACGCGCGCCCGGCACCCAGCTTCCTTCGAGGGGATCGCCCGGCAGCGCGCCGCCGTCGATGCGCAGCGTGCGGTTGTCCGGCGCCGACACGAAGCCCGCCTTGTTCGCACGCAGCGTGGCCCAGGGCTGACCGTTTGCGTCGACGCCGCCGAACACCATGAACGGCAGCATCGCGAAGAACGCGCGATGCTGGTCCGGCATGTAGTCGCGGATACCGCGCGCGCCGTTTTCGAGCGCAACGTCGGCCACGCCCGCGCGCAATTGGGCCTCGCGCTCGCCGTCGTGAAACGGCCCCGCGGCGCGGTACGGATTCAGTTCGGGGAGAGCGGTCATGACGGTCTCGGGTTGGCGGCGCGCAGGTGCCGTTCAGGCGGCGAGCAGGCCCGCTTTCGTCGATGGCATCGGCACGAAGCCCGGCAACGCGGCCACGCGGTCGAGCCATGCGCGCAGATGCGGATACGGCTCCAGCGACACGCCGCCTTCCGGTACATGCGCGATGTAGGTATGCGCGGCAATATCGGCGATCGTCACGTGCTCGCCCGCGGCGAACGGCTTGTGCGCGAGTTCGGCATCGAGCAGCGGCAGCAGCGTCTGCGCGATTTGCTGGGCACGCGCCAGATCGAGATCTCGCTTGAAAACGTGGACGAGGCGTGCGGCGCACGGGCCGAACGCGATCGGACCGGCTGCGAGCGACAACCAGCGTTGCACGGCAGCCGCGCCGAGCGGGTCGTCGGGCAGCCACGACGGATCGCCGTAACGTTTCGCCAGATAGACGAGAATCGCGTTCGAATCGAACAACACCGTGGCGCCATCGACGATGGTCGGCACCTGGCCGAAGGGATTGAGCTTCAGGTACGCGGGCTGGCGGTGTTCGCCCGCGGCGAGATCCACCGGCACGATCTCGAACGGCAGGTCCAGCATGGACAGGAACAGCCGGACGCGGTGTCCGTGGCCGGATAGCGGCATGGTGTACAGGCGGATCGGCGTGGCGGGACGGGCAGGGGGCATCGCATTCTCCATAACGAAGGCGCTTCTGGATGAAGCGGCCAGGAGCGTTCAGATTAGGCAATGGCTGCGCGCGCGAGAAGACTGCTAAGCTTGCATTCATTTTCTATCGAAAGTGGACAATCGCCGATGACCGACGTGCGTGACGTAAATCTGAACCGGCTGGCGGTGTTCGTCGCCGTGGTCGAAGCGGGCTCGCTGACCGCCGCGGCCGAGCGGCTCGGCATCGCCAAGACGATGGTCAGCGCGCACATGCAGCGCCTCGAACGCGAGATCGGCGCGAGCCTGATCACGCGCACCACGCGTCAGCTCTCCGTGACCGATGCGGGCCGTGCGTTCTACGACGCCAGCTGCCGCATCCTGCAGATGACGGAAGAGGCGCTCGCGGCCGTCTCGGACGAGGCCACGCCCGCGCGCGGCGCGCTGCGGGTGAGCGCGCCTGTCGACTACGGCGCGCAGATCGTCGCGCCCGCGCTCGTCGATCTGCGCGCCGTCTATCCGGAACTCGACATCGAACTGGTTTGCGCCGATCACTACGTCGACCTGATCGGCGAGGGGATCGACCTGGCTGTGCGGCTCGGCAATCTGCCGGACTCGAACTACCGCACGGTGAAACTTGGCAGCTACGTGCGCTGGCTGGTCGCGAGCCCCGCATTCGTTGCGCGGCACGGCATGCCGAGGTCGCTGAACGCATTGGCGTCCTTGCCGCATATCGCGATGAGCGTGCTGCGGCATCCGTCGACGCTCGAGTTGACGCGCGATGCCGGGCGGCTCGCGACGGGCCGCGTCAGCCATGGCAAAGCGGTGCGCCGCGTGCGCTGCGTGAATGCGCTGTGCGTGAACACGGCGACGTCCGCGCGCGCGGCGGTCCTCGCAGGTGGCGGCTTTGCCGCGCTGACCGATTTCTCGACCCGCGAGGATCTTGCGTCCGGCGCGCTGGTCCGCTTGCTGCCCGAATGGTCCGGGGTGCCTTTGAGTGTGCAGGCCGTGTTTGCGCCGACGAGCTACCCGTCGGGCAAGGTGCGGGCGGTCATCGAGGCGTTGAAGGCGAGGATCGCGAACCGTGCCGCGTAAGCGTCGCTGGCACGCTTTCGTGCGTGACGTTGAATATGCGCCGCGAGATCAGCCCGGAGGCAAAAAACGATCCTCGACGAAGAACCGCCGGCGCGCCTCTTCGTCCGATGGCGTCTCCGGGCCGAGCCCGGGAAGATCGGGCGCGCGATCGGGCTCCATGGCGAAACACGGCAGGATGCGGGCGCGGCGCTCGTCGGCGCTCGCGCCGCGTTCGTACAGCAGCTGGGTGAGCCAGTCCAGTACGCGGTGCAGGGCGCCGTAATAGCGGTCGTGCTCGAAGGCGTACGCGTGCGCGGCGGCTTCCCAGTCATCGTTGGCGAGCAGACGGTCAAGCAGCACCCTGACGTCACGCAGCGTCAACGACAGCCCGCATCCCCATGACGGGTCGCTGGCCGCCGCTGCATCGCCGATCAGCACCACGCTGCCGATGCAGGGATGCTCGACCCAGATGTCCGCGCCGGGATACGCCGCGAGCGGGCCAACGACACTCGCGCGTTCGAACCAGTCGCGCGGCACGCCCGTATCGACGCAGGCGTCGAGGAACTCGCGGACATGCCCGCTGCCGCTGATGGGGTGCGCGCGCTGCCCGACCCACGAGACGAAGTACGACCTGAACCGCTGCTGCCCGATCGGAAAGATCAATGCGGCCTGGCCCAACGCGGGGCACTGGAAGTGGTGGACTGAATCCTCCGGCGTATCGAGCCCCTCGTAGAGCACCCCCGCCACGACCAGCCGCCCGGGATCCTGGTTGAGCGTGAAGCCGGCTATTCTGCGCACCGTCGACCGGCGACCGTCGGCGCCTACCACGAGCCGCGCTTTCACCCGATGGGTGCCGCCATCCGTGCGAATCTCGACGACCGGCGGCTTGCCCGGGGCATCGCCCGGATCGACGCGCACGACCTCGGCGCCGCGCAGCACGATGGCCCCCGATGATTCGGCCGCGTCGAGCAGCGTGCGCTGCATCGACGGATGATAGAAGTCCAGACACGCGGTGTGCCCGGGGGTGGTCTCCGCGAGCTTGCGGGATTCGGCCGGCACCAGTCCGCTGTAGCGCCGCCAGAACGGGACCACGTGCGCGCCGTCATCGCAGAGCAGCCGGTCGATGCCGAGCGCGCGGGCTTCGACGACACCCCAAGGCATCATGCCCTCGCCGCGCACGCGGTCCCTGAACGCCGTCTCGCGTTCGACGATGAGCGTGCGCACGCCGGCGCCTGCCAGTGCACGGCCAAGCGTTGCGCCGCCGAGACCGCCGCCCGCGATCACGATGTCGTAGCTGCCCTGTGTCATTTGAAAACCTCCACGCCATGGCGGCGAGGCGAACCCGGACGTCAGCAAACTGACGGCGCATGAGGCGCGTGAGCGTGCGTGTCGAGAGGCGCGCGGATAGCGCTATTATGCGACTCGCATACGCTGTGGAGGCAAGATTCGATGTTCGGGATGCGAGGCGTCAGAGAAAACAGGCGGTGTCCCGCCAGTGTCGTTACACGCCGAAAGATCGACGCGCTGTTGCCGTCACGAACGCGGCGGGACACGAAACCAGGTGATTGCCACAATCAGCAGGAATCCTGCATAAGCCGTCGCGAACACCCAGCCGGGCAAGTCGTAGTACAGCAAGTCGCTGACCCAGCGCTGGATGAAGCCCTGCGGCCCGGTGTGCCCGGTACGCAGCCAGTCCTCGAGCACCGTGAGCGGACACGGGATGTCGAGGACAGCAAGAAGCGCGACGACCCCTATAGCAAGGAGATGCGTGAGCCGGAACGCGCGGTTGCGCACCCAACCGCGCTCGAGCCAGGCGCCCACCCAGATCGCGGCCAGGCCGCCGACGATGAAGAGTACGACCAGTGCATGTAGCACGAGAACGGTGTTGGCCAGCCAGTCCATGACGATGCTCGCAGTTGCTCGCGCCCTGCGTTCTGGCTTTGATGATACGTCTTCAGAGGTCGACAGGCCGGGGAAGGGCTCCCGCGTTTGGCGTCGTCGCGGTTGCCGTGAACGGCGAGTCGAAGGCCGCGTCTTCGATTTCAGGATTCGGGAGGTCGTTGTCGCGGCCGGTCTGTTCGGTCCAGATCTGGCTATCGGGAAACCAGAAGGCGTTGTTGCGTGGCGGCACGACGAGCTTCACCCGCAGCGACGGATTGAAGATCTTCGACCACGCCGAGAGATAGGAGGGCGTCTTGATCAAATGGCCGCAGTTTGCGAGTAGCAGGCTCGCGACCAGGGCTTCGCGGCCGATGTCGAGTCCGGGATGTCCGCTGAAGTGCACGGGCTTCTCGCCGCTCGCGAGCAGCGTGGCAGGCGCGACGTTGACGGGCACGGCGAAGCCCCACTTCTGGAAGAAGTCGAGGAAGGCCTGCTCGTCGCTGGAGACGAAGATGTTCGTGAGCCGGTGATCGTCCGCAAGGGTGCTCTCGACCATGCGGCAAAACGCACTCCAGTCGATCGTATGGGCCTCGAACTTTTTGTCCGTGCCGCGAAAATGGACGCCCAGCGTCGAGGCGCCAATTTCGAGCCGCTCGCTGATGCGCGTGACTTCCTGCCGGATCGCTTCGCCTGGCCGATAGTTCGACAAGAATACCGTACTTGCCCGCGCGAGCCCGAGGCCGGCTTCGTAACGGCGAAAGCCCAGATCGCCGAGATCGCGCACGATCGACGTTCGCAAACCCGCCCTCGCGGCGTCCGGCAGGGCGGACGGTGCGAGGTTTTCAAAGTATTCGGCTAGCCAGTCGATTTTGCCTTGCGCGTCGCCATAGCTGCCGCCGCGCGCCGAGATAACGGGCGTCAGACGCTTTTCGTCGCAGTACAGGAGGATGCACAGGACGATCTGCATGACGGAAAAGAAGCCCGAATTTGCGCGAATCTCTATGACGAAGTGGCCGCGGTTGAGGCGCTGCTTCGCATGCAGGGACAGGCGGGTTGGCGTATTGAGGGCGTTCTTGAAGTCTTCGCTGCGCCGCACCTGTCTTGCGAACTCGATAAAGTTTCTGAACATCCCATGTCCCTTCGACCCAGCAAACGGGGAATACCTTTCGGGCAGAGCGACGCTTCCTGTTCGCAGGCGAGCGGGGCGCTCACGGTAGATTCCGTCGACGGATTCGCGATTGACTGCGTTAGCAACGATTGGGGGATCAGACGTATGTTTTCCGACGATAGCCTTGCTCGTCGCGCACGCTTGGGCAGGCTGGTTATTTGGCATCCTAAGCGGTTGAGGCATTCCAGGCTGTCGTGTTTACGCCTTGATTAACCTGAGGATTAAGTGACATCCCCAATGCCAGTGATCGCTCGCGCGACTAGCCGAACGGCCTGAGCTGCGAATCCGGCACGTCGACGCGCAGGTTTTCCATCAGCACGGTTTCGATCGGCTCGCGTGACTCACCCTCGCTCACGACCTTGACAGGCAGCCCAAGGCTCAAATCGAACCATAACTCAAAGCGGAACACGCCGCTCACGAAGTGCCCGGGCCGGCACATCACGATCACATGCGCCGCCTGGTGCGTGCCGATCGTTTCGGCGCCGACGACCTGGGTGTCCCCACGCTCCTGCAGCGCACGGACATTGTCCAGCAGCGCGCCGAGATCGGACTCGTCGACGCGATGACCCTGCGGGCTCTGGATCATGTGATTGTCGGGGCTCAGCGTGAGTCTCGGAAACGTGTCGATACCGAACGGCCAGAGCTTGACCTTGCCCGATTCCGGGTTGAAGGTGAGCGTCGCGCCGCCGTGCGGCCGGATGAAGTCCATCCGGACGAAGCCGGGCTTTCGGTAGCCATAGAGCACCTCGACCGTTTCCGCTCCCGCCGATGTCGATTTCAACGTGACCTGGTAGTTTGCGAGCGCATCGAAGCGTGCCTGTGCGGCGGCCACGAAATCCCGGTCTGGGAGCGTCATTGCCCCCTCCTATACTCGAATGTGGAAGATGGGTCATTCTGGAGCACGGCTTCGTACCGCGCAATGCAGGCTTGGTCCTGGCGCGGACAAGGAGGAAACGTACGATGGCGGAATTCCGTCTGACCACCTTGTGGTGCATCGAGGCGCCCGTGCAGCCGGTATGGGACGCGATCCACGATGCGATGAACTGGCCGATGTGGTGGAAGAACGTCGAGGCGGTACGCGAGTTGCGGGCGGGCGAGACCGACGGGCTCGGTGCCGTGCATCGTTACACGTGGAAAGGCGTGCTGCCTTATCGCGTGATCATCGACGTGCGTGTCACGCGCGTCGCGCCGCTCGTTGCCCTCGAGGGCGAGGCCAGCGGCGCGCTGGAGGGCGTGGGGCGCTGGCAGTTCGCGGCCGACGGCAGCCGCACGGTGGTGCGCTACGATTGGCAAGTCAGGACGGCCAGTGCGTGGATGAGCGCGGTCGCACTCGCGCCCCTCGCGCGGCTGGTATTCCGCTGGAATCACGATTCGATCATGCGCGAAGGCGGCCTGGCGCTTGCGCGCCTGCTCGATGCACGGTTGGTCGACTGCAGCGGCAAACCGCGATAAGTGCAACAATCGAATTCGTCAGTGCGCTTGCACACGCTTTCTGCAAGATTTCTGCGAGACGGAGGTGTTATGAACAGTCCCCACCGCTTACTTGCCGTGCATGGGAGGCAACATGACTGAGATCGAGAAGGAGCCCGTCGTCGCCGTGCTGAACAAGATCCTCGAATCCGAGCTGGCGGGCGTCGTGCGCTACACGCACTATTCGTTCCTGGTGTTCGGCTTCGGCCGCATTCCGATCGTCTCGTGGCTGCGGCAGCAGGCGGACGAGTCGCTCCTGCATGCGCAGCAGGCTGGCGAATGGATCACGACGCTCGGCGCGTATCCGTCGCTCGCCATCGGTCCGCTGCTCGATTCCCATACCTTCGATATCGGGGCCATCCTGCGCGAATCGCTCGAGGCCGAACAGATCGCACTCGGCCTTTACCGCGAGTTGCTTTCGCTCGTGGCAGACCGCTCGGTTGCGCTCGAGGACTACGCGCGCCAGATGATCCAGGTCGAGGAACTGCACGCGGGCGAAGTCGACAAGATGCTGCGCCGTCCGGGCACGACCGCGACGTCGCCGCAGCAGGACATGGGGCCCGCCTGACAGGCGCTGCGTTTGGTTCGACATGATGCTGACGCTCGCCAACGTATCGAAGCACTATGACGGCACCACGCCGCGCAACGTGCTGCGCGGCGTGAATCTCGAGCTGCGCTCGGGTGAATGCGTCGCAATCATGGGCGAATCGGGCGCCGGAAAATCGACGCTGCTCAATCTCGCGGCCGGGCTCGACCGGCCGGACGCGGGACAGATCGTCTTCGACGGACACGATCTCGGCACACTCGACGACGACGCGGCCACCCTGCAGCGCCGCCAGAAAATGGGCTTCGTGTTCCAGGCGTTCCATGTGCTGCCGAACCTCTCGGCGGCGCAAAACATCGCGCTGCCGCTGCGCCTGAACGGCATGCGGGCGAAAGACGTGCCGGTGCGCGTCTCGTCCGTGCTGCAGGCCGTCGGGCTCGGCGGGCGCGAGCGCGCGCTGCCGCGCGAATTGTCGGGCGGCGAATTGCAGCGGGTGGCGATCGCGCGCGCGCTCGTGCATCAGCCGCGTCTCGTGCTGGCCGACGAGCCCACCGGCAATCTCGATCACGACACGGCGATGCGCATCCTCGCGCTGCTGCGCGAACTGGCGCAGAAGAACGGCGCGGGCGTGCTGCTCGCGACGCACTCGAGCGTCGTGGCGGCTGCCGCCGACCGCGTGCTGCGGCTCACGCCCGCCGGGCTCGAGCCGTACGCGCCCGGCGCAGGCGGCGCGTAGGCGATGCGCTGGTTCGGCGCCGTGGGTTCATCGCGCGACGCTGCTGCATTGCGTTGTCCGGGCGATCGCATGCCGGCTGGCGGCGTCGGCGCGGCGCTCATCGCCGGTGAAATGCGCGCGCATCCGCTGCGCACGCTGATCGGCATTCTCGCGATCGCGGCGGGCGTCGCGATGGGCTACGCCGTGCAGTTGATCAATCGCGCGGCACTGAACGAGCTGTCGGCCACCGTCAACTCGCTGATGGGCAACGCCGATATCGAATTGCGCGGCCCGCGCGCGGGCTTCGATGAAGCGCTGTACCCGCGCATTGCCCGCTTGCCCGAGGTCGCCGCGGCCAGCCCGGCGGTCGAGGTCGATGCGCGCGTGGCGGGGCGCGGCGAGTCGTTGAAGCTGCTCGGCGTCGATGTGTTTCGCGCAGGGTATGTCACGCCGAATCTCGTCGGACGCGTGGAGCTTGCCGATCGCACGAACGGCACGTATGGCCCGATTGGCGCGAATGGTGCGAATGGCGCGAAGGCCACCACGCTCGATCTGCTCGACCCCGACACTGTATTTCTCTCGCCAGCCGCGCTGAGCTGGCTCGCGCTCAAGCCCGGCGACGCGCTCACGGTGCAGGTCGGGCTCGCTTCGGTCGCGCTGCGCGTCGCGGGTGTGCTGCCCGCATCGGGCGATGCGGTGCGCGTCGGCGTGATGGACATCGGCGCCGCGCAATGGCGCTTGCAGCGGCTCGGCACGCTCGAGCGCATCGACATCAAGCTCAAGCCTGGCGTCGATGCCGAAGTGTTCGCGCATTCGCTCGCGCCGCGCCTGCCCGCGGGGGTCGCCGCCGTCACGCCGGGCGACAACGCCCAGCGCACCTCGATGCTCTCGCGTGCATATCGCGCGAATCTCAACGTGCTCGCGCTCGTTGCGCTGTTCACGGGGGCGTTCCTCGTCTTCACGATGCAGGCGCTCGCCGTACTGCGGCGCCGTGCGCAGTTTGCGCTGTTGCGCGCGATCGGCGTGACGCAGCGTGGCGTGCTGTGGCTCGTCGTCTCCGAGGGCGCGATTCTCGGCGTGCTCGGCGCGGCGGCGGGCCTCGCCATCGGCTTCGCGCTCGCGGCCGCCGTGCTCCGCTACGCGGGCGGCGATCTGGGCGGCGGCTATTTCGAAGGGATGCAGCCGCGCGTGCATTTCGATGCGATGCCCGCGGCGATATTCTTTGCGCTGGGGATGGCCGCGTCGGTGCTCGGCAGTCTTGCGCCGGCGCTCGAAGCCGCGAGGGCGCGACCCGCGCGGGCGCTGAAGGCGGGCGACGAAGAAGCGCCGGCCGCCCGGCTGCGTACGAAGCGCACGGTCACGGCGGCGCTGCTCGCGATCGCCACCGGGGTCGTCACCGCGCTATTGCCGCCCGTGGCTGGCTTGCCGGTATTTGGCTATCTTTCCATCGCCCTGTTGTTGCTGGGCGGCGTGCTGGCGATGCCGGCGCTCGCGCGCGCCGTATTCGTCGTGCTGCCGCGCTCGAATCACGCCTTGCCGCAGCTCGTGCTGGCGCAGCTCGCCAATGCCCCCGGCCGCGCGACGATTGGGCTCGCGGGCATCGTCACGAGCTTCAGCCTGATGACGGCGATGGCGATCATGGTGTCGAGCTTTCGCGTGGCGGTCGACGACTGGCTGCAGTTGCTGCTGCCCGCGCCGCTCTATCTGCGCGCTTCGCCGGGCGGCGACAGCGCGTTTCTTTCGCCTGGCGATCAGGCGGCCATCGCCGCCACGCCCGGCATCGCGCGCGCCGAGTTTCTGCGCGCGACGCAAATCTCGCTCGACGCTCGCCTGCCGCCCGTGAGCCTGCTCGCGCGGCCCATCGATGCGCGTAACCCCACCGCGCGCCTGCCGCTGACGACGGCGCCTCGCGTGCCGCAAGCCGGCGAGCCGCCGCCCGTGTGGATCAGCGAGGCGGCTGCCGATCTGTACGGGATGCACGCGGGCCAGCGCATCACGCTGCCGCTGGCGGGCCAGCACTTGCCGTTCACGGTGGCCGGCATCTGGCGCGACTATGCCCGCCAGTTCGGCGCCATCGTGATCGACGCGCACGACTATCGCCGGCTGACGCACGACACGCGCGTGAGCGATGCCGCCTTGTGGCTCGACCCCGGCGTGGCGCCGGCGCAGGCGATCGCACGCTTGCGCGAGAGCGTGCACGGCGGGCAGCGCCTCGAGTTCGCGCAGCCCGGCGAGATCCGCGCGGCGAGCCTGCGGATCTTCGACCGCAGCTTTGCCGTGACGTATCTGCTGGAAGCGGTGGCGGTGATCATCGGTCTGTTCGGCGTGGGCGCGAGCTTCGGGTCGCAGGCGCTTGCCCGCACGCGCGAGTTCGGCATGCTGCGGCATATCGGCGTGACGCGCCGCCAGATCGCGCTCATGCTCGCGATGGAAGGCGCGCTCGTTGCGCTGCTCGGCGTGCTTGCCGGCTTGACGCTGGGCCTGAGTCTCGCGATGGTGCTCGTGCATGTCGTCAATCCGCAGTCGTTTCACTGGACGATGAGCGTGCATATGCCGTGGGGACTGCTGGCCGCGCTGGCTTCTGCGGTCGTCGTGGCCGCTGCGCTCACGGCGCTCGTGAGTTCGCGCGCCGCGATGTCGGTCGATGCGGTGCGCGCCGTGCGCGACGACTGGTGACGCAATGAGACGGCGCATGTTCCTCTTATCGCCGCTCGCCGCGCTGTCGCCAGGCGCTGCGTGGGCGCGCATGCCGGACTATCCCGCGGTGACGAACGGACAGCCGCTCGTGTTCCCGCGCGACTATGGCGCGCATTCGAGCTACCGCACCGAATGGTGGTACGTGACCGGCTGGCTGCAAACGGATTCTGACGCGGCCACGGCTACCGATGCATCGCTGGGCTTCGAAGCGAGCTTCTTCCGCTCGCGCCCCGCGCTCGACGATGCGAACCCGAGCCGCTTCGCGCCGAATCAATTGCTGTTCGCCAACGTGGCGCTCAGCGATCCGCGCGCGGGCAGCCTGCAGCACGACCAGCGCATTGCGCGCCGCGGCTTTGGTCTTGCCGATGCGAGCGAGACGGATACGGCGGTACACATCGACGACTGGTCGCTCGAGCGCAACGCGGACGACCGCTACCGCCTGAACGTCGCCACGCCTGGCTTTGCGTTCGCCTTCACCTTGGCGCCGACGCAGCCGGTGCTCGTCAACGGCGCGGGTGGGTACAGCCGCAAAGGCCCGCTGCCGGACGAAGCGAGCTACTACTACAGCGTACCGTGGTTGCAAGTCGACGGTGTGCTCAAGCGCGGTGATGATTCGAACAGGAACGCCGCGAACGTGCGAGGGCAGGCGTGGCTCGATCACGAATGGTCGTCGGCGCCGCTCGCGGATGGCGCGGTCGGCTGGGACTGGATCGGCATCAACTTCGATGACGGCGGCGCGCTGATGGCCTTGCAGATTCGCGACAAGGCCGGCGGCAATTTCTGGGCAGGCGGCACGCTGCGCGCCGCCGATGGAACCACACATACGCTGACGCCCGAGAGCATTCGCTTCACGCCGCTGCGCCAGTGGCGTTCGCCGCATACCGGCGCACAGTATCCGGTGGCGATGCGCGTCGATGCGCAGGACGTGCATCTGACGCTGGTGCCGCTCATGGACGATCAGGAGTTCGACAGCCGCGCGAGCACCGGCGCGGTGTACTGGGAGGGCGCGGTGACGGCGTTTGCCGCGGAAGCGGCGAGCACGGGCAAGGCAAACACCGCAGCGAAACCCACAGGAAAACCGCTAGGTCGCGGCTATCTCGAACTCACGGGCTATGTTCAGCGGCTCCAGCTTTAGCGCGATCAACCCAACTCGAACGACGTCACCCCGAACACGCGATCGATGGCAATCGCGGGCGCGTTTTTTGTGTACATCCGCGCGGTTTCGAACACGCTCGTCATACCGTGCCGCTCCGCCAGCGCGACGGCCGCAGGATTCGTTTCGGGCACGTCGAGCACCATGACCTCGCCGGGCATGCTCGCCGCCAGCGCGCGCAAGAGGCCCGTGGCAACGTCCGCATCGTCGGCGAAGAGCGGGCCGATCTTGCAGCCCGCTTCGCAGCGCCGCACGACGCCATAGCCGGCGACGCGGCCCGCGTCGACGGTAGCGAGCGCGACGGCATCCGGCTGCGCGATCCAGGCGCGGAGGAAACGCTCGCGCGCCGCGGGAAAACAGGCGCGATCGTAGGCAAGCAACTGCTCGAACGGCACGTCCGCGGCCGGCCCCGCACACGCGCACCCGATGCCGCTCACGCGCCCCTGATAGCGGATGTTGCGGTACGCGAGCCGGAATCCGGACTTGCCGTAGTTCGCCTGTTGGGCGACGACGCCATCGAGACCGATGTTACGGTCTCCCAGGTAACGCATACCGTGCTGCCAGATTCGCATGCCGAAGCCCATGCCGCGAAATCCGGGTTTCACGATGTAGAGACCGATAAAGCCAAAGCGGTCGTCGTAGGCGACGGCGCTGAGGCACGCGACCGGCTCGCCGCGCCAGAGGCCGACGAAGAAACCGTCCGGATCCGCTGCCCGGAAGCAGCGCGGGTCGTGCCACCCGGGGTTCCAGCCCTCTGCAGCCGCCCATTCGACCGACTGGGCCACCTCGTCGGCCGACATGGTGCGTACGATGAAGTCGCCGGTTTGATCCATGAAATTCATCCAATGCGCAAGGTCGTGTCGATGCGCGTGCCGCGCTTGATGAAGAGCGTGACAGGCGTCTTTTCGCAAATTTCGGCCAGGCGCGCGCGCTGCGCTTCCTCGAGCGGTCCGCCGACTGCAACGCCGCGGCGGATGTACTGGGTCCCGTCGTGATCCGCGTGCAGGCTGACCTCGACGGCGATCGCGGCGGCTGGCCAGGTCTTGCGCTGCATGTACATGCGCAGCGTGGCGGCCGTGCACGCGGCGAGCCCGGAGAGCACGAACGCGAATGGCGCGGGGCCGCGGTCCTCGCCGCCCTCGTGCGGGCCTTCGTCGCCGGTCAGCGGGTGGCGGCCAGCCTCGATGGCGACGACGTAGTTGGGCGCGTCGGCGGCGAGGCTGGCAGTAGCGGTAGCGAGCGGCATGGACAATTCCTCGAAAGTGGTGGGTTCTCGCGCGTGAGCGCATTAGCCAGGCGGCGGCGCGTAGCTTACTCGATTGATTGCCATGGCCAGCCCGTCTTCATCGCGGATGACTGTGACGTTCCGCCGTTCTCGTCGTCACGATCGTTCACCGGTGTCGAGGCGTGCGCCGACTTATCGAGTTCGAGTCCGAACCAGCTGACCTTCTGCCTGACCCAGGCGGCGTACGATGCCCAACCTTGCGGATCGTCCGCGAAGAGTTCGCGCTGCACCGTCGACGCAAGCTCGATGCGATCGAGTTCGGTCTCCAGGAGCGCCCTTGGCCAGCTCGCGTAGGCGCTTGCGGCCCGTTCAAGAAAATCTCTCGCGCGCAAGCGAGGCGACATGTGCCGCAGGAAGGGCAACGCCTGCAGGGAAGGCTCGCGCGACGCAATGAGCGCAACGGGCGAAAAGGATTGAGTCGCGCCGACGTTGCGCATCGCTTCGAGAACCTCTCCGAGGTGCAGCAACAGTTCGCGTCGGTCGAATCGGTCGTCCACAATACGTTCCAGGTCATTTTCCCGGCGGTGGCATACGGCCGCGCGCCGGGGAAGGGGTGATGAGGGTAACAGCGGTGCGCTTCGGCAAGCCATCGGCTTGCCCGCACGAGAAGTTTACCGACTCATCGTGCACAGAACGTTTCGAGTTGTATCAGGGAACAGCGAGCCTGTCCCTCAAAGAGACCCGGCTCCCGGCCGGCGAATTCGACCGTGTAATTCCGTGCAGATCAGTGCTTGTGCACTTTCTCCAGTCCGTCGGCGGGTTGCACCGCGTGCTGACCGTCTTTTTCACTTTCGACCTCGTAATACGGGTCGTCCTTCGACGCGGCGACAGTGTGACCTTCCAGTTCCGTATCCCTGATGATCCGGCGGACGACCGTGCCTGTCGCCATGCCTTCCGGGGTGTTCCACGTGACGCGATCGCCTGTTTTGAGTCGATGGGACATGATTGTGCGCTCCGGTGGTTGAATCCCCCTCCGGAGTCGCATTCTTCGTTCCTGCGGGGGGGTGCCCCTATGTGGTTCGTCAAGCGCTAGGGGCTGACTTGGGTTCGTAAAAGGTGCCGTCTCGCAGCATGGCAAACAGGACGTCGCAGCGTCGCCGTGCCAGTGCGATGAGCGCCTGGTT
>NZ_JBFRCL010000083.1:0-31359 GCF_040965695.1 Paraburkholderia sp. BR10937 | reverse complement strand
GACTTCGTCGACATGGCCCGCCACGTCGCAGATCTCGATACCGAGCCTGCCGGCATGTGCGGCAATGTCGCCGACAACGCCGGCGGATTTCCCCGCGCGGCGACCGCGCAGGCCCAACAAACGCAAACGTGCCATCGGGTGTCTCCTTTCCCGGTGCGCCATGAAAGCTGCGGACAACTGCCCAAAGCTGCAGGCCCGGTCGTCGGCAGGTTCGATCGCCGGGCTTTCTGAACTTGTTTACGGCGCGTAATACGGCGACTTGAGCGCAGGGGTGGCGCCTGGCGCTATGATCGGGAACTCGGGCGCTTCGAAAGCCGGAAAAGAGGGGCAAAGGGGCGTCGCGACGGGAGCAAGATGATAGAAGCGATTTTCGGCGGGAGCGCGCCGCTCGCGCTCTGGCAGCAGCTGATCCAGCTCTGGGAGCTGATCGTGATGGTGTTGCGCTTCCTCTGGGAGCTGGTGAAGCTCCTCGGCGGCGGCAGTTGAACGACAAAAGGGCAGACGATGATCGACGATTCCACCCGGCGTTTCACCGACCGGGTCGCAGATTACGTGAAATTCCGGCCGACCTATCCGCGCGAAGTGGCGACTTTCGTGCACGTGGAGTGCGGCATCGCGCCGGGTGCGCCCGTGGCCGACATCGGCGCGGGTACGGGCCTCTCCACGAAACTCTTTCTCGACGCGGGCCATCCGGTCACGGCCGTCGAGCCGAACGCGGCCATGCGCGCCGCGGCGGACGAACTGCTGGGCGGCTACAAAGGCTATCGCAGTGTGGCGGGCACGGCGGAGGCGACGACGCTCGAAGACGCGAGCGTGGATCTCGTGAGCGCCGCACAGGCGTTCCACTGGTTCCACAAGACCGACACGCAGCGCGAATTTGCACGCATCCTCAAGCCGCGCGGCAAGATCGTGCTGTTCTGGAACAGCCGCCTGCTCGAAGGCTCGGCGTTTTTGGCAGGCTACGAGGCGCTCCTGCAGCGTTTTTGCCCCGAATACGCGCGCGTGGCCGAAACCTATCCCGACTCGGCCGCGATGGCCGACTGGTTCGGAGACGGCTTCGAGCATCAGACGGTATTCCCGAACGCGCAATTGCTCGACTTCGATGGCCTGCGCGGACGCCTGATGTCGTCGTCGTACGCGCCGCGCGCGGGTGACGAACGCCACGAGCCGATGCTCGCGGCGCTGCGCGAGCTGTTCGAGGCGACACAAAAGGACGGCACCGTGAACTTCGCCTACGAGACGCGCGTGTACGCCGGGCATCCGCAGCGCGTCTAGCGCTCGAACGCGTAGTCGGCGGTGCGCACGCGGCGCGTTCTGCGGCGGAACATGAACGTGAAGCCGGGCCACAGCGCGGTGTTCTTGCCCGCCTGCGTGAGGTAGTAGCTGCGGCAGCCCGACTGCCACACGGTGCGCGCGAAGCGCGCCTGCACGCGCGCGTTCCAGCTTTGCTGCGCCTCGGTGCGAACTTCCATCGTGCGGGCGCCCGAGCGCTGTAGCGCGCGGATGCAGGCCGCGATATAGGCGATATGCGACTCGATCATGTAAATCATCGAGTTGTGCCCGAGCGCCGTGTTCGGCCCGATCACGAAGAAGAGATTCGGGAAGCCCGCGACGCTCGCGCCGAGGTAGGCCTCGGGGCCGTCGCGCCGCCACGTCTCGCCGAGGTCCTGGCCACCTACGCCCGTCACCTGGAAAGGCGCGTCGACATCGTTGACCTGAAAGCCCGTGCCGCAGACGATCGCGTCATAAGGCCGATGCGTGCCGTCGGCGGTGACGATGCCATCGGCGACGACCTCGCGGATCGCGTCGGTCACCAGCTCGACGTTGGGCTGCGCGAGGGCAGGGTAGTAGTCGCTCGAGAGCAGCACGCGCTTGCAGCCCAGTAGATAGTCGGGCGTGAGGCGCGCGCGCAGCTCGGGATCTTTCACCTTGTGCGCGAGGTAGCTCAGAGCGAATTTCGTCGGCGTCTTGAGCAGGCGCGGCTCCACCGCAAAGCCGAGCGCGCGCGATTCGTGCTGCCAGTAAATCCTGGCGCGCGCCACGCGTTGCGCGAACGGCAGGTGCCGGTAAATCCAGCGCCAGCGTTCGCTGATGGCGCGGTCGCGCCGCGGCATGATCCACGGCGGCGTGCGCTGAAACACCGTGAGCTGCGCCGCGCGCGGCTGGATCTGCGGCACGAACTGGATCGCGCTCGCACCGGTGCCGATCACGGCGATGCGCTTGCCTTCGAGCGCGTAGTCGTGGTCCCAGCGCGCGGAGTGGAACAGCTTGCCTTCGAAGTGCTCGATGCCCGCGATATGCGGCAGCGCCGGGCGCGAGAGCGGACCGTTCGCGGCGATCACGATATCGGCTTCGACCGTCGCGAGCGCGCCGTCGCGTTCGATCTCCATCTGCCAGACGCCGCGTGCCTCCAGGAAGCGCGCCGCGCGCACGCGCGAGCGGTATTCGATGAAGCGCTCGACGTCGTACTTGTGCGCACAGCGGTGCAGGTAGTCGAGGATTTCGTGCTGCGGCGCGAAGGTGCGCGTCCACGCCGGATTCAGCTCGAACGAAAATGAATAGAGGTGCGAAGGAATATCGCAGGCGGCACCCGGATACGCGTTGTCGCGCCAGGTGCCGCCGAGGCCTTCGGCTGCTTCATAGATCGTGAACGAGTCCACGCCCATGCGACGCAGCCGGATCGCCATGCCGATGCCGGAAAAGCCGCTGCCGATGATGGCGATGCGCAGCGCGCCCCCGTTCCCGAGCGCTTGATTGGCCATGTGTGCGTCCGCCGTTATGTGTGATGTGCTGCGTATTCTTTGCGCCGATGCAAAACGGGCTCCATGAAGGAGCCCGTCGTTGCTTGAGCGGCGTGCGCTTGGGGAAGCCTCAGGCGTTCAGGAGTTGTTCCAGTCGTCCGAACTGTCGTTGCTGCCCATATCGACGCCGCCGCCGCCCGAGCCGTCGTCCCAGTCGTTCGAGCCCTGGCCGAAGTCGAGGCCGCCGCCATTGTTGCCGTCGCGCTGAACCCGGCGGCCTTCGTCGTCGACCAGCACATCGCGCTCGATCACGCGGTCACGGCCGTGGTTGAGCGCTTCGCCGAGCAGCACGCCCGTGAGCAGGCCACCCATGCCGCCCATGCCACCGCCGCCTTGCTGCACGATGACCTGCGGCGGTTGCTGCGGCGGTGCAGGCGGATACTGCGGCTGACGTCCGAAGGCGGCGTCGGCTTCGCGCGCGTACGTGGAGTTGCTGCCGTAGTCGGGCGCGGCCGGCTGCGCATTCGGATCGGGGCGGCCCTCGGCGCGCGCCTTGAGGCTCGCGAACTGGCGTTCGAGATCCTCGATCTCATACGGCGGCCGCGGATTCGCGCTGTTCGAAAGCGTTTCGACGAGGCTGCGCAACTGCGCTTCGAGTCCTTCGACTTCCCTTTCGAGCGCTTCGTGGCCCGGCGCGGTCGAGAGCTTCACGTCGAGCTTGAGCGAACGCACGCCGTTGAGCAACTCGGTGGCGCGCTTGAGCTGGTCGCGGCGGTCGTCGCCGGCCTTGGCGTCTTCGGTGGACTTCGCGCGGCGCAGGGTCCAGCGCAGCACGAGCACAATGCCGACCAGCAGGATGGCGATACCAATCCACATGCCCATACCAGGACCTCGCTTCTGTGGCGCGGGCGCGGCCAACTGCTGCTGCGTGAACGGGTTGCCCGTGCTGTTCGTGTTGACACTGCCGGCGCGTGAAGCGTCGGAACGAATCTTCGCTTCGACCTGCGCGAAACGCTGCGGCTGGGTGAAGCGGATTTGCGGATCGAGCGACTTCGCCTGCTCGACCTGGGTAAGCGCGTCGCTGTAACGACCTTCGCGGTCGAGTACCTGGGCGTAGAGGTAGTGCGCGCGAGCGTTGTCCGGATGCGCCTGCAGGACTGCGCTCAGGCCGGAGTCGGCGCGCTGCCAGTCACCCTGGGACATCGCGGATTCGATCTGCTGCACGCTCGGCACGGCGAACGCAACGCCGCCCGTGAAGGCGAGCGACGCAACAGCGATGCTGGCAGCGGCGAGAAACTTTTTCATGTTGCAGGCCGGGCGGATTGACGCCCGTCTCCATGGCATTCGATACGGGGATGCGGCGCTATCGGGCGCCTGCCGACTGCATCGGCCGCACGGACCATGCCGCGCCGCATCCAGCACACAGGCGCTTACTGTGCCGGCGTGTTCATCTGCTTCTTGAGCGCCTCGAGGCGCTCGTCTACCGACGGGCCCTTGTTGAGCGCCGCGAGCTTGTCGTCGAGTGCCTTGCCGCTCGACTGGTCGGACGAATTCAGGCGGGCGTCCGAGCGCGCGTTCGACAGCGCGACCTTATCTTCCAGCTTCTGGAAGTCGCCATCGAGATTCTTGCCGCCGATGCCGCCGAGCGCCGTGGCCGCGACATCCTTCGCCTGGGCGATCTGCTGCTTTGCCTGCAGGATGTTCGAGCGCGCGTTCAGGTCGTTGCGGCGCTGGCGCATGTCGTCGATCTGCTGCTTCAGTTGATCGACCGACGGTTCGAGCTTCGCGAGTTCGCCCGCGAGTGCATCGCGTTCGGCTTCGGCGGTTTGCTGCGCGCCGAGCGCTTCGCGTGCGAGCGCTTCGTCGCCCGATTGCAGCGCGCGCTTCGCACCGTCTTCGTACTTCTTCGCCTTGTCGGCGGCCACGTCGCGCTTGCTTTGCTGTGTCGCGACCTGCGCCTGGATCTCGACGAGCGAGTTCTCCGCGCGGCCGATGCTGTCGTCGAGCTCACGCACGATCTGGCGCGCGTCGCGCGACGGATCCTGCACCGAGTCGGCGGCGTCGTTGAGCAGGCCCTTGACAGTGCGGGAGATGGAGTCGAAAAGCGACATGAATTCCTCCAGTGAAATGAGATCGGCCATCGTGGGCCGAGGTGCGCGTACGCGGTTGGCCACACGCGCCAGCCGGCTGGCAGAGGGCGGATCCATCTGCCAGCTTACGCCGCTTTACGCCTGGTGCGCATGCACGGCGCAAATCGGGGCGAGTGCGGCAATTGCAATAGCGTGAAGGTGTTTTCTTGCACGCGTATGTTCGTCAGGACGAGGCCTGGCTGCACGGCGCGAAGCACCGCTGCAGGCCGGGCGCCGCCATCGATCGCGGATATTACACCACGGCCCGTCTTAAAAGGGACTTAAAGGAATCGGGCCCGCGCGGCGCTCGCGGGCGCGCGTGTAAGCGGGCGTTAAGCCGACTGTGACGCGTGTGTATGGCGGCGCGGATGCGGCCCGTGTCACGCGTATTTGCCGCCTTCGGGCGCAGCGTCGTCGCTGCGGGCTTCGTCGCGTGGATCGCTTGCGTCGCGCCGCGAGCGCGCGAAGGGCGCCGAGCTCAGCGGCTGCAGCGGTTCGACGTCGAACGACTGCGCCGCGGCCGTGTCGAGCGCGGCGCTTTCCGCTGCGGCGGCCGCTTCGGCGCTCAGCCGGGCGACAGCCTGGGCGATTTCGCGCGCGGCATGGCTCACGTCCGCCTCGTCGGTGTGGGCGGCGGGCAGGGGAGCGTTTGGCGCTTGAGGCGTTGCCTCGTGGGGGGCGTCGTCATGAATGGCCGCGGCCACTTCGGTGGCCTTTTGCGCGTCGGCGGTCGCGTCGCTCGCACCGATGGCCGCCGTGCCCACCGGTGGCCGGATCGTGCCCGCACGGCCAGTGCGCAGCGGTCTCGCCGCCTTTTGCAGCACCTGCGCGAGGGCGTCGGGCTGACGCGGCGCGTTCAGCCGGTCGACGATGCTCGCGGCCTTCACCTGATCGCTCGTGGCGCTGAATGCGATCACGGCGCGGCGCATGAGTTCGCTGAGACTGATGCCGAGCTCGTCGGCGGTGGCGGAGATCGCGCGCTTTTGCGCGGGCGTAACGAAGACGACGATGCGTTCGCTGGGCTTGTTCATGATCGACGGGCCGTTGGGTCGGCTTCGTATGACGTCGGTTTGCCTGCCTGCGCAACAGCTGTTTGTAAGAATGAATGCGTGCTCGCCTGGGCGCAGACAGGGGCGTGTAGCAGATCTTTCATCATAAGACGAGTGCGCCGATGCGCAATTGGAAGGTACGCGACCAGGAACAACCCTGCCTGCAAGAATCTGCCGTCAATAACGGAGCAATGTCTAATTTGTCGCGCGATAGAAGGATAGCTCCGAAACTTTTCGCGCATAAAGCCATGATCGGCGCAAGCCAGCGCCTTGACTGCCAAAAAATCGGGCGGGAAGCGTTTCCCAGGAAACTCTTACAAAAAAAGCGCGACCCGGCGCCCGCGATTTCTTTAGAATGCGCTGTTACATTTCGCGAATGGCGCCTGTTCGGGCGTGTATTCGCATGTGGCGTGCCATAGTGCGCGCCGCGCGGCCGGACGGGGGCGTTGCCGGTCGCGCCGCGTCGCCGGGATTGAGCCGGCGACGTCGTATGCCGCATTGGCGCCATGACGCCGTGGTCGAGATCCATGCGCGCGAGTTGCGCGCAGCCGGCGCGCGCGAGACGCGCCCATCATTCCAGTCATGCCTATCATCAAACGACCGCCTTCACCGCAGTACCCGAACGAAGATCGGGAACCCTCCTTCAACAACGGGCGCCAGCCGCCTCGCCGGCCTGAATCGGGCGGCGGGTCCGGCGGCAACGGGCCGCGCGACGGGAACCCGAAGCAGCGCTCCATCGGCACCACGCTCGCGCTCTGGTTCGTCGGCCTGGTCGGCACGCTCTGCGTGGTCGGTGCGCTGCTCGTGGGCTACGCGCTCGTCGTGATGGAGCCGCAACTGCCGTCGCTCGACGCGCTCACCAACTATCAGCCCAAGGTGCCGCTGCGCATCTATACCGCCGATCACGTGCTGATCGGCGAGTTCGGCGAAGAGCGACGTCAGCTCGTGCGCTTTCAGGATATTCCTGACATCCAGAAGAAGGCCGTGCTCGCCATCGAGGACTACCGGTTCTACGAGCACGGTGGCGTGGACTTCGTCGGCATCCTGCGCGCGGGCGTGGCCGACCTGATGCACGGCGGCGCCTCGCAAGGCGCGAGCACGATCACGATGCAGGTCGCGCGCAACTTCTTCCTGTCGAGCGAGAAGACCTACACGCGTAAGGTCTACGAAATGCTGCTCGCCTACAAGATCGAGCGCGCACTCACGAAGGACCAGATTCTCGAGCTGTACATGAACCAGATTTATCTGGGTCAGCGCGCCTATGGTTTTTCGGCGGCGGCGCGCGTGTACTTCGGCAAGGACCTGAAGGACATCACGGTCGCTCAGGCGGCGATGCTCGCGGGCCTGCCGAAGGCGCCTTCGGCGTATAACCCGATCGTCAATCCGCACCGCGCGAAGATTCGCCAGGAGTACATCCTCAAGCGCATGCTCGACCTCGGCTACATCACCCAGGCGCAGTACGACGAAGCGATCAAGGAGCCGCTGCAGACGAAGACGGCCGGCACCGAGTACAACGTGCACGCCGAATACGTCGCGGAAATGGTGCGCCAGATGATGTACGCGCAGTACAAGGACGAGACCTATACGCGCGGCCTCACGGTGACGACGACGATCGATTCGGCCGACCAGGACGCCGCCTACGCGGCGGTGCGCAAGGGCGTGATGGACTACGAGCGTCGCCACGGCTATCGCGGACCGGAAGGCTTCGTGCAACTGCCCGCCGACGGCGACGACCGCGAGCAGGCCATCGAAGACGCGCTCACCGATCACCCGGACAACGGCGACCTCGTCTCGGCGGTGGTGACCGACGCGGGCCCGAAGTCGGTGACGGCGCAACAGCTCGACGGCACCTCGGTGACGGTGACGGGCGAGGGCCTGCGCTTCGTCGCGGCCGCGCTCTCGCCGCGCGCCTCGCAGGCGCTGCGCATTCGCCCCGGCTCGATCGTGCGCCTGATGGAGGACGCGAAGGGCAATTGGCAGATCACGCAGCTGCCGCAGGTCGAAGGCGCGCTCGTCTCGCTCACGCCGCAGGACGGCGCGATCCGTGCGCTGATCGGCGGCTTCGACTTCAACAAGAACAAGTTCAATCACATCACGCAGGCATGGCGTCAGCCGGGCTCGAGCTTCAAGCCGTTCATCTACTCGGCTTCGCTCGAAAAGGGCCTCGGACCGGCGACGATCATCAACGACGCGCCGCTGTACTTCCCTCCCAGCTCGCCGGGCGGCGACGCGTGGGAGCCGAAGGACGACGACCAGCCCGAAGGGCCGATGTCGATGCGCCTCGCGCTGCAGAAGTCGAAGAACCTCGTGTCGATCCGCATCCTCTCGTACATCGGCACGAAGTACGCGCAGGACTACGTGACGCAGCGCTTCGGCTTCGACGCGGACAAGACCCCGCCGTACCTGCCGATGGCGCTCGGCGCGGGCCTCGTCACGCCGCTGCAGTCTGCGGGCGCGTATAGCGTGTTCGCGAACGGCGGCTATCGCATCAACCCGTACCTGATCGCCGAAGTGGACGACGCGCGCGGCCAGCCGATCCTGCGCGCGCAGCCGCTGGTGGCGGGCCAGAATGCGCCGCAAACGCTCTCGCCGCGCAACGCGTTCGTGATGAACAGCCTGCTGCACTCGGTGGCGACGGCGGGCACGGGCGCCGGCACCAACGTACTCCATCGCAACGACCTGCAAGGCAAGACCGGTACGACCAACGACGCCAAGGACGGCTGGTTCGCGGGTTATCAGCGCACGCTGGTCGCCGTGGCGTGGATGGGCTACGACCAGCCGAAGAGTCTAGGCAGCCGCGAATTTGGCGCGCAGCTCGCGTTGCCGATCTGGGTGGAGTACATGCAGCGTGCGCTGCGTGGCGTGCCGCAGGAAGAGCCGGCGATGCCCGAGGGCCTCACGACGATCAACGACGAGCTGTTCTTCTCGGACATGACGCCGGGTAACGGCTTCGTGGCGAGCATCGGTCTGGACTCGGCGAACCCGGCGGGTGCGGCGAGCGATGCGAGCGGCGCGACCGGCAGCATGGGTCCGGGCGGCATGACGCCGCCGAGCGTGACCACGACGGAGAAGAAGCAGATCATGGATCTGTTCGAATCGAACAAGCCTTGATACTGGTTCGATGAGTTCTGCAGGATAAACACGGCGCGTCGGCAACGGCGCGCCGTGTTTTGTTTGGTGAGCAGAATTTCCTTGTGGGCCAAGGAGTTGGTCGAGCTTTCCAGGGCTTTTCCACAGGGCTGTCAACGAAATCTGTGGGTAACTCTCGCGCGGAGTTTTCCACAGTTTTTGTTGAAGCCCCTGTTCATAACCCTGGGATAGCGAAGCTAACTGGCTGACGCCAAAGGCTTTGTGCGCAGGCAAGCGGTATGAGGCATCGCGCCTCGAAACCCATCGTCAGAACGCAGTCCGAAGGTTTGGCTGTGCGAACCGCGCGAATACATGACGGCCTGAACAGGCAGGAATACGAATGGCTCCACACTAGTGAAGCGCGGAGAGCAGGACTACGCAGTGTCCCGGTTGTGCGGCGCGCGGAGCGCCGTTTCGATCGCGTCTTCCAGCCGGTCGTTGCCCCAGAACATTGCCTCGCCGACGAAAAACGTCGGTGCGCCGAAGATGCCGAGATCGCGAGCCGCCTGGGTGCGCTCGCGCAGGCGCAGCCGGTTCGCCTCGCTGCCGGCTTCCTCGATGAGCCGTTGTGCCGGCAATCCGAGCGTGTCGAGCAGGTGTGCAACCGCTTCGGGCGAATCGACTTCGCGGTCGTCGCCATAGTTGCGCGTCATGACGGCGCGGCACCAGTCGGGCAGCCACGGCTCGTCGTCGGCGAGCACGGCGATGCGCGTCGCGAGCACGGTGCGGCGGGGAAACTCTGTGGGCTGCTGCCACGGCAGCGCGTATTTGCGGCACTGCCGGCGCATGTCCTGCCACACATAGGCGCCCTTTTCCTTCTGCACGACAAAGGGCGGACCTTCCCAGCCGAGTGCGTCGAGAATGGGGCCGAGAAGGAAGGGCCGCCAGTGAACATCCACGCCACTTCGCGCCGCGAGCGCGTCGATGCGCATCACGCTCAGATAGCTGTAGTTGCTGGCGAGGTCGAACCAGAAGTCGAGCGATGGACGGGGCATGCTGTCGTCTCCATGAGGCGGTTGCGCCGGCGTGCGCGGCGCTTGCGATCATGGTACTCCGAGGCGCCCGGAAAACCGCGCGTGCTACTTGCCTTGCGCGGTGGCGCCAGCGTCCGATGCGGGCGCGGCAGCGGCCGTGTCCGCCCCGCGCACGCTGCCGAGCGTCGCCGGGTTGACCGGCGGATTGCCCATCGCCTGGAAGAGGGCGGCCGTATCGGAGAGGCGCGTGCCGCGATAGCGGATTTCGTCGAGCCGCGCGTTACGCCATTGCTGCTCGCTTTGGCGCACCGCGTACCACGGCACCGCGCCGAGCTTGTAGCGCGCGTTGGTGTCCTCGTAGACGCCCTGGGCCGTGCGTGCCGAGGTACTGGCTGAGTCGAGGGCCTGGGCGTCATGATCGAGCGCGGCGAGACGATCCGCGACATCCTGGAACGCCGTGAGCACCGTTTGCTTATAGGTGTCGTTGGCCGCCTCGTAGGACTCCAGCGCCGCGCGTCGCTGCGCAACGAGTGCGCCGCCGTGGAAGATCGGCTGCGAAAGCGAAGCGCCGATCGCCCACAGCGCTCCCGCGCCGGAAGTCACCACCGGCCAGCTGAAGCCGCCCTGGCCGAGCGCCGCCGAAAGCGTGATGCTCGGGTACATCTGCGCGGTGGCAGCGCCGACGCCCGCTGCGGCCGCCTTGAGCGTGGCTTCGGCGGCTTCGATGTCGGGACGGGTTCTCAGGAGTTCTGAAGGGATGACGACGGGCACCTGCGCGGGCAAGGTCAGGCTGGCGAGATCGAGGTCGGGCGGCGCCTGGTCGGGTGTGCGGCCGACCAGCACGGCGAGCGCGTGGCGCTGCGCGACCCATTGCTGACGTAGCCCCGGCAGACTCGCCGCGAGCGACGCCGCGCTCTGCTGCGCGCTGAGCAGATCGGTGCGCGAGGCCGAGCCGAGCGCGTAGCGCTTTTGCACGTCGTCGGCCTGCGCATTGGCGAGTGCGATCAGCTGCTCGGTCGTGTCGATCTGCGCATGCAGCGTTGCCGCGCCGAGCGCACTTGCCACGATGTTCGCCGCGAGCGCACGCTGCGCAGCCTCGAACTGGAACGCCTGCACGTTCACGCGCGAGGCGAGCGCTGCGTTGTTCAGGCGGGTCGCACCGAACACGTCGAAGGTGTAGCGAACGTCGATCAAGCCCGCAAAGATCGCGTATTGCAGCTGGTCGATGCCGAACTGCGGGATCGCGGGTTGCTGCTGGCGCTGCGCGATGCCGATGGCGTCGACGGTCGGCAGCAGCGAGCTGCCGATCTGGCCGCGCAACTGCTCGCGCGCGGCCTGCAGGTTGTGGTCGGCGGCGGCGAGGTTCGGGCTGTTGGCGAGCCCCTCGTCGACGAGCGCATCGAGCGCATCGGAGCCGTAGAGCGTCCACCATTGCGGCACCGGTTCCGCGCCCGTCACGAACTGCTGCGCGACGCCCTGGGCCGCGACCGTCCGTGCCGGCTGCGCCCGCACACCGTAGTGCTCGGGCTGCGGCATGGCGGGCGGCTGACCGGTCGGGCCCAGCGCGCAGCCGGCCAGCGCGAGCGCGGCGCATGCGGCGAGCAAGCCCGGCGCGATCGGTAAACGTATTGCGGGCAAACGCGTCGTCGCCAATGTCGAAGAATCCGTCTTCATGATGCCTGTTCCGGCGTCTTGCCGGTCTCGTCAGTCTCGCTGCTACGCACGCGGAACGCGGCCGCGTACGCCGCGGGCAGGAAGAACAGCGTGAGCACCGTCGCAATCGTGATGCCGCCCATCAGCGCCGTCGCCATCGGTCCGAAGAAGTTCGAGCGCAGCAGAGGAATGAGCGCGAGCACGGCGGCCGCGGCGGTCAGCATGATCGGCCGGAAACGGCGCACCGTGGCGCCCACCACGGCGTCGAAGCGCTTGTGCCCGGCGCGAATGTCCGTTTCGATCTGGTCCACGAGAATCACCGAGTTGCGCATGATGATCCCGAACATGGCGATCACGCCGAGCATGGCCACGAAGCCGAACGGCTGCCCGAACAGGAGCAGGGCGATCACCACGCCGATCAGGCCGAGCGGCGCAGTCAGCACGACCATCAGCACGCGCGTGATGCTTTGCAGCTGGATCATGAGCAGCGTGAGCACGGCGATGGCGAGCACCGGCAACTGCGCGAAGATCGACGCCTGGCCCTTCGCGCTTTCCTCCACGGAGCCGCCCACCTCGATGTGGTAGCCGGGCGGCAGCGCGCGCTTGATCGACTCCAGTTTGCCGTCGAGCGCATGCGTGACGTCGATGCCTTGCGCGCCCGCTCGCACGTCGGACTGCACGGTGATCGTGGGCTGCCGGTCGCGCGACCAGATCACGCCGTACTCCAGATCGTTGGCGAGATGCCCGAGCGCACCGAGCGGCACCGCTCCGTTCGGCGTGGGCATGGCGAGCGAGAGCAGACGCGCGGGATCGACGCGTTCGGCCGCGGGCGAGCGCAGATCGACGCTGATGAGTTTGTCGCGCTCGCGAAACTGCGTGACGGTATAGCCCGAGTACGTCATCTGCAGGAAGTTGGCGATGTCTTGCGACGAGACGTTGAGCGCGCGCGCCCTTTGCTGGTCGATCTGGAAGTGCAGCGAGCGTCCCGCGGGTTCGTCCCAGTCGAAACTGACGTTGTCGGTGCGCGGATCGGCGCGCATCGTCGCTGCCACCTTGTTCGCGATGTCGCGCACGGTCGGGATGTCGTCGCCGCTCACGCGGAACTGCACGGGGTAGCCGACCGGCGGCCCGTTCTCGAGGCGCGAGAGACGCGTGCGGATGGCCGGGAACGTGTCGCGCAGCATCGGTTCGAGCCAGCTGGCAAGCTTCTCGCGGTCTTCGACCGACTTTGTCGTGATCACGAACTGCGCAAAATTGGGCTGCTGCAACTGCTGATCGAGCGGCAGATAGAAGCGCGGCGCGCCGGTGCCGACGAAATCGATGAAATGGTCGATCTCGGGGCGGCCCTTGATCGCCGCTTCGAGTCGCTTCGTCTGGCGTAGCGTCGCATCGATCGAGGCACTTTCGGGCAGGCGCACGTCCACGAGCAGCTCGGGCCGGTCGGAACTCGGGAAGAACTGCTGCGGCACGAGCTTGAAGCAAGCGAGCGCGGCCACGAACAGCACGATGGTCAGCACGAGCACGATCGCATGGCGCTCGATGCACCAGCCGATCCAGCCGCGCAGGCGCCGATAGAAACGCGTGTCGTAGATCTCGTGCTCGTGATCCTCACCGTTGCCGGCGTGCGCCGCATCCGGATCGGCCTTGCGCTCCGGCAGCAGCCGGTAGCCCAGCAGCGGGATCAGCACGACGGCCGCGAACCACGAGGCGATCAGCGCGATGGCTGAGACCTGGAAGATCGAGCGCGTGTACTCGCCGGTGCTCGACCTCGCGAGCACGATGGGCAAGAAGCCCGAAACGGTGACGAGCGTGCCGGTCAGCATCGGGAACGCGGTGCTGGTGTAGGCGAAGGCGGCGGCACGCGTGCGGTTCCAGCCCTGCGCGAGCTTCACCGCCATCATCTCGACGGAAATGATGGCGTCGTCCACGAGCAGGCCGAGCGCGAGCACGAGCGTGCCGAGCGAAACCTTGTGCAGGCCGATGCCGAAGAGGTACATCGCGAGCGAGGTGACGGCGAGCACGATCGGAATGGTGACGACCACTACCATGCCCGTGCGCACGCCCAGCGAAACGAGGCTCACGAGCAGCACGATGCCCACGGCCTCGGCCACGGCTTCGACGAAGTCGTCCACCGAGCGCGCGACCGCATCGGGCATGCTCGACACCTCCACGAGCTTCAGCCCCGCAGGCAGTTGCGCGCGCAACTGCTCGACGCGCGCATCGAGCGCCTTGCCGAGGCGGATCACGTCGCCGCCCGGCTGCATCGTGAGGCCGATGCCGAGCACCGCCTGGTTCTGGAAGCGCATCTGCGTGGCGAGCGGCTCGTCGTAGCCGCGCCGGATCGTCGCGATGTCGCCCAGCCGAAACGTGCGGTCGTTCACGCGGATCAGCGTGTCGGCGAGCGCCTTGAGGTCCTCGTACTGGCCGCTCGGGCGCACGAACACGCGGTCGTCGGCGGTCGTGAGCGTGCCTGCGGCGGAGACGCTGTTCTGCGCGCCGATCACCTGTCCGAGCTGCGTGGGCGAGATGCCGAGGCGTGTGAGCTGCGTGTTCGGAATCTCGATGTAGATGCGCTGCTGCGGATCGCCGAAATAATCGACCTTGCCGACGTCGGGCACGCGCAGCAGCTGCTCGCGCAGCTTGTCCGCGTAGTCGTGCAGTTGCGCGGGCGAAAAGCCGTCGCCCTCCAGCGCGTAGATGTTGGTGTAGACGTCGCCGAACTCGTCGTTGAAGAACGGCCCCTGCACACCCTGGGGCAGCGTGTACGCAATGTCGCCGACCTTCTTGCGCACCTGGTACCAGGTCTCGCGCACTTCGCTCACGGGCGCGGAGTCCTTCATCGTGAAGAACACGAGCGATTCGCCGGGCCGCGAATAGCTGCGCAGAAAGTCGATATAAGGCGTTTCCTGCAGCTTGCGGCCGATGCGGGTCGTCACCTGGTCCTCGACCTGGCGCGCGCTCGCGCCGGGCCAGAAGGTCTGGATGACCATCACGCGGAACGTGAAGGGCGGGTCTTCCGATTGCGCGAGACGCGTATAGGCGAGCGCCCCGAAGATCGTTGCGAGCACAACGAGAAAGGTGACGAGCGCCCGATGTCGAAGCGCCCACGCCGACAGGTTGAAGCGGCCCTCTTCGTGATCGGCGCCGGGACCCGGGTCCGTCGTCTGGCTCATGACGCGAAGTCCTCGGGATGCAGCGGCGCGACCGGCTGTACCCGCTCGCCCGCATGGACCGTATGGACGCCTTGCAGCACGATGCGCTCGCCGTCCTGCAAACCGCTTGCCACGGTGATCGTGCGCGCGTCGTAGCGCGCGATGCTTACGCGCCGCAACTGCAGCACATTGTCGGGCGCGTGGACGACCCAGATGGCGGGCGCCTCGCCGTCGTGGAAGAGCGCGGTGGCCGGCACGGTAAACACGGCCGGCGCGCTGGCCTCGCTCGGGGCCGCGAACGCCACGTTGGCGGTCATGCCGAGGCGCACTTCGGCGTCGGGATGTTCGAGCGTGAGCCGCGCGCGCCACGTGCGGCTTTGCGGGTCCGCCGCGGCGGCGAGTTCGCGCAGGCGCGCCGTGTAGTGGCGGCCGGGCAGGGCGCCGAGCGTGACCTGCGCGGTGTCGCCGGTGTGCAGCGCGGCCACGGCGCGCTCGGGCAGGTCGCACACCACGTCGACGTCGCCGCTCCACGCGAGCTGGTAGACCGCCTGGCCGGCCTGCACGTTCTGGCCGGTGTCGGCGTTTTCGGCGGTGATGACACCCGCGTGGTCGGCGACGATCTGCGTGTAGCGCAGCTGGTTGTTTGCCAGCGCGAGCTGCTGCTGCGCCTGATCGCGCTGGGCCGCGGCCGAGGCGTAGGCATCCTGCGTCTGTTCGATCTGCGCGCGGGCGATGAGATTGGCCGCCGACTGGGCCGTGTCGCGATCGAGCTGCTGCTTCGCGAAGACGAGGCGATGCTGCGCGGCGTCGAGTTGGGCCTGCGCGCTGGCTGCGTTCTTTTCGAAGTCCGCCGGATCGAGCCGCGCGAGCGTCTGGCCGGGCTTGACGCTGTCGCCCAGGCGCACGCTGCGCTCGATGATCTTGCCGTTCACACGAAACGAAAGCGGCGTGGCGTTGCGCGCCTCGATATCGCCGGGATAGGCGGGGCTCACGCCGCCGCCGTCGGGGTGCACGGTCATCGAGACGACCGGGCGCGGCTGCGGCGGGGCTTCCTTTTCCTTGCCGCAGGCGGCCAGCGTGGCGACGCCTAGCACGAGGAGCACATTCGCGGCATGCCGCCATGGCGCACTGAACTTACCGGTACCTCTGCGCATCCTGCTCGATGCGCCACGACCGCAACGATTCACCTGGACCTCGATAGGCTGGGTGCGCACGCAGACCGCAATACTGCCGGACCGGTTGCGCCGCCGTTGAGTCGCGGGCACGGCGCGGCTCACGCACCGGCCCGGACCTGGGATGATGAGCCGGATTCTAATACAACCTTGTATCTGAGTGCGAAACTGAATCCGAGGAATGTTTCAGTGCTAGACTCGCGTCCATCCGTGATACATAACGACGCCCCACGCCATGAAGCGCATTCGACTCACCCGCGAACAAAGCCGCGACCAGACGCGCGAGCGCCTGCTCGACGCCGCGCAGGCCATGTTCATGAAAAAAGGGTTCGTGGGCGCGAGCGTCGAGGACATCGCGCATGCGGCGGGGTACACGCGCGGCGCGTTCTACTCGAACTTTTCGGGCAAGTCGGACCTGCTCGTGGAATTGCTGCGGCGCGATCACGAAGCCATGCAGACCGACCTGCGCGCCATCTTCGAGACCGAGGTCTCGCGCGAGCAGATGGAGGCGCGCGTGCTCTCCTACTACAGCCGCATGCCGCAGGACAACAAGGTCTTTCTGCTGTGGGTGGAAGCCAGGCTGCTGGCCGCGCGCGACGCGCGCTTTCGCACGCGCTACAACGCCTTCATGAAGGAAAAACGCGAGAGTCTTGCCGTGTACATCGAGGAGTTTGCGGCGCGCGTGGGCATGCCGGTGCCGCTCGATCCTGAATTGCTCGCGCTCGGGCTGATGGGGCTGTGCGACGGGGTGCAGTTTCTCGCCACGGCCGATCCGCAGCATGTCACGCCGCCGGTCGTCGAAACCGTGCTGGGGATTTTTTTCGCGCGCGTGGTGTTCGGCCGCGACGCGTGAGTCCGGCGTGCACGCAGCCCACGACGCGCGCGCGTCAGGAGCCGAGGCCAGGGCCGTAGTTGCTGCCGATCAGCCGCGTAACGGACGCGACGTCCTGGTAATCCTGCTCGGGCATGCCGTCGAGGATGCCGAGCACCTCGTTGCTGGCGCCGGCCTCGCGCGCGGCGTCCACGAGTTCGTCCTTGTTGGCGGGCCAGCGCACTTCGCGCAGCACGTCGGCGAATTGCAGGTCGATGGGTTCGTCGGGAATGCGAGAGGCTGACATGCGTGGCGTCCTTTGCGCGGGCGGCCGGCGTTGGCGGTCCGCGTCGTCGTCTCGTTTGTTGTGCGGTTTGTTTTTCAGATTTTGTTCGCGCCTGCTTTACATTGCGGCGCGCAGCGCTAGCGCCGCGCCTCAAGCATACACAATCCGCCTCGCACGCCCTCGCGGCGTGCGCACGCGCTGCTCATTTGCCGCTCATGCGCCACTTTCCTTTGCCGCTTGTTCGCAAACGGGAGTACCGGCCAGGCTCAGGTCTGCTCGTGCAGGTCCGGGCTTAGCGTCTTGTCCAGCCGATGCGACCTGGGCAGCGTGAGGTACTCCCAGTGTTGCCGACCGCTGGCGGTCACGGGCACGTTGGGGGCGGGGGGCGCCACGGGGGCGTCGTAGGCGTGGGACTGTCCACTTGCGAGCGGAATGTGCGCGCTGGCCTGGGCGACCGGTGAGTCCTGCGCGGTGCGTACCGGAGCGGCGAAGCATGACGCGGACAACAGCACGGTAGTCATCAGTGTCGAGGTTTTCATCGCTCGACCTCCTTTCTCATGCGGCCCATAGGTCGCAGCAAGCGCCGTACCGCATCCGCCAGCGTGGGTGGCGGCGCAGGCAGCCGCGCCGGCCGGGGCGGCCCGGCGCGCCGCTACGCGAAGGCGCAACGAGCCGCCTGGACGGCTCATGTGCGCGAGGCGCATACGGAAATACCATGATGGCAGGAAATGCGCCGATACGTCTCGAACGCGCGTGCTTTTTTGTCGGCGCCGGCGTTACGCGGGATTAAAGCGAGGGCTTGCGCAGCGCCTCGAAGCGCGTCCAGGGCCACGACGGGCGGTCGCGCATATAGCCGTTGAGCCAGTTCCATTGCGGGTGGCGCTGCATGAACGCCTGGGCGTCGAACGGGCGGCCGCACGGATGGCCCCAGCGCGCCCAGAACGACAGATCGCGCGCCATTTCGCTGTCGACCACCTTGCCGTCGTTCGCGCCCCATGGGTTGAACGGCCCGTGGTCCGCGCCGCCGAAGCGCGCGTCGTCGAGTTCGAGATGGCCGCAGATCGTGCGCGAGCACGGGTTGTCGCTGCGCTCGAGGTAGACGTCGTGGTGGTCCGCGATCATCGCCTTGGCGAGTTCGGCGTCGATCGCACCGCGGTGCTCCTGCGCGAGCTGCATGAAGCGCAGGCGGCGCGCACCGTTGCGGCGCACGTCGGTGTAGTCGTCGGTTTCGCCGGTGCATTCCTGGTTGCGGATCTTGAGGTCCGTGGCCGCGTTGAAGCCGCTGTAGAAGCCGTCTTTCGTGCTCTCGAAGCCGGCGTGCTGCAGGCCCAGTTCGTAGCGCGCGATCTCGCCCGTTTTGGTGTCGCCGAGCAGCCAGCTGTTCACATAGCCCGCGTTGTTGGCCTGCGCGAACATCTCGCACCACTGCGCAATGCTCGACGCATACTGCGTCGCGCGGCGCGAGCGATAGAACTCGGGGGCGCCGTTCGCGCGGTAGCCGATGAAGTTCGAGATGGTCGTCTCCGTCACCATCAGGCCCGCGCCGTTGATCCAGAAGTCGGTGAGGCTCGAGATGCAGCCGGGCAGGCCCTGCATGAGGATGCGGTGCCCCGAGTCGGGCACGATATCGAACACGACGTTGAAGGCGTCGCCGGCCGCGTAGCGGTCCCACGAGTTGTGCGCCATGACGATGCGGCCGTCGCGCGTCGCGCTGCCCGTGGCAATGAAGGCGCTGCAGTGGTGGCCGCGCCGCCCGCGCCACGGGCGCACCGCGGGTTGCGCCTGCTGCGCTGCGACATGAACCGGCCACCAGCTCTGCAGCAGGTCCATGTAGCCGTTCCAGGCGAGTACTTCGGCGAACTTGAGACCGGCGCCGTCGGCGATGCCCTGGATCTCGTCGGCGAACTCGGTGTCGAGACGCGGCGCGAACTGCACGATCGCGGCGTTGATGAAGGTGTCGAAGTCCTCGCCCGTGTCCCATTTCGCGAGGTAGCGCGCGGTGCGGATCGCGTTGCGGATTTCGTTGGCGAGCAATTTGCCGTGCTGCTCGCCGCGGTCGTAAGGCTCGCCCTGCAAGTGCACGAATATCCAGCCCGCGTGGTCGCGGCGTACGGCTTCGAGTGAGGGTTCGCTCATCTTCGCTCCGGTCATCCCCGCGTCGATTCTCGCTGCCTCCTGCGCACGCGTCGGTGCGCAGGCGCACAGCGCGGGCCGCGTAGCGCGTTTCCCTCTAGATTCTAGAAAATCCGCTGCGCTTTGCCACGCGCCTCGTGGGCTGGCGAAGCCTACCGCTCCGCGTTCATGCGCTGATACGCGTCGAGCAGCGACGTCTTGTACACGACGCCCGCGAGTGTGGGCTCGCGCGTGCTTTCGACCACCGGCAGGCGCTCGCCCTGAAACGACATGAAGTGCTGCAGGCCGACGGCGAGCGGCATGTCGGGCGTGAGCACGTCGAACGTCGGCTTCAGATAGTCGCGGGCGTGCCTGTTCGCGGTATCGCGCTTTTGCAGCAGGTCCGAGGTGATGTCGGCCAGCGCGACCGCGCCGAGAAAGCGCCCGGTCTCGTCGGTCACGTAGAGGTACTTGACCGGATATTCGAGGAACACGCGCGTCATTTCCTGCACCGTGGCGCTCTCCAGCACGACAGTCTGCGCGGGGCGCACCAGTTCGCGCATCTGCGTCATGCGCAGGCGCATGCGCTCGGCTTCTTCGCGGTTGCGGTGCAGCGTGATTTCGTACATCGACGCCTTGCCGATCGCGCGCGCGACGAAATACGCAACCACGCACGAGAGCATGAGCGGCAGCACCACCTGGTAGCTCAGCGTCATCTCGAAGATCATCAGGATCGCCATCAGCGGCGCCTGGGTCGCGCCCGCGAGAAACGCGCCCATGCCTACCATCGCATAGGCGTACGAAGCGGAAGTGCCGTCGGGCCACAGCGCGTGCATGCCCTGGCCGAACAGGCAGCCGAGCACGGCGCCCATGAAGAGCGTCGGCGTGAACACGCCGCCCACGGCGCCCGAGCCGACCGTCGCGGCCGTCGCGATGAGCTTGAAGACGAGCACCGTAGCGAGCGCGGTCCAGGTCCACGGCGAATGGAGGATGGAGTTCACGACGCTATAGCCGTTGCCCCACACCTCGGGCGTCCACACGGACAGGATGCCGACCACGAGGCCGCCGAGCGCGAGCCGCACGGGCAGAGGCGCGTTGATGCGGCCAAAGCCCTTTTTCGCGGTGGCCATCATCATGAGGAACTGCGGTGCGAGCGCGCCGCACAGGAGGCCGAGCCCCACGAAGAGCAGCACCTCGACACCCGTCACCGGCGGGAACACCGGCATCTCGTACGGTGGCTTGTAGCCCGCGAACTCGCGCATGGTGATGTTGGCGACGACCGAGGAGACCACGATCGGTCCGAAGCTTTCCATGACGATGGAGCCGAGCACGATTTCGGTCACGAAGAAGGCGCCGGCGATGGGCGCGTTGTACGCCGAGGTGATACCGGCCGCTGCGCCGCACGCGACGAGCAGGCGCAGTCGCGGCGGATCGAAGTGGACCCAGCGGCCGATCAGCGAGGCGGCGAGGGCGGCGAGTTGCACCATCGGTCCTTCACGGCCGATCGAGCCGCCGCTCGCGATCGTGAAGAGCGACGAGAGGCTGCGCCAGATGCTCGTGCCCACGGGCATGACGCCGTCGCCGATCGCCACCGCCTCGATGTAGTCGGCGTGCATCGCCTTGCCGCTGCTGCCAGGCGCCTTGCGCCGCGCGAGCAGCAGCAGGCATCCCGCGATGAAGCCGCCTGCGGCGGGCATCCAGATGCGCCGGTGCCACGGCAGGTGGCGCGCCATCTCGACGAGGCTGCCCTCGCTGCCCGTGAAAAGCATCTGCACATGCGCGATGCCCTCGCGAAAAATCACGGTCGCAAACGCGCCCGCCACGCCGACGATGACCGACCAGATCAGCATCGTGTGGGCGTCGGACAGGCGAAAGAGATCGCGGGCGCGGGTGCGCAGTTTCAGGAGGAATGACAGCACGGCGGGCGGGTCAGGTTACGGGTGAAAGAAAGCCGCGCGTGCGCGGGGCGCGACGTGCGGCGGGAAGCATAACGGGTGCGCGGCGGCAATTGCGTGCCGCATGCATGAAACCAGGCGACTGCGGATACCTTCCACGGCCCGCGCGCATTCAGCGCACGGCCCGGTCGAGTTCGGGGTAGTGCCGGAAGATGCCCGTTTCGTTGAACGGCAGTCGCCGCTCCGAGTCGAGATAGGCGGCGATATGCGGGCGCTTCGCCACAGCGTCGCGCAGCGCGACGACATGCGGATAGTGATCCGCGAAATGCTTCGTCGCTTTTGGAAACGCGTAGCGCAGGCCCTCGACGATCTGAAACATCGACAGATCGACATAGCTGAGCGCGTTGCCCACCATGTGGCGCGGGCCTTCCGGATTCTGCGCGAGCACGCGTTCGAAATAGCTCATGAATTTCGGAATGCGATGCGCGATGAAATCCGCCGAGCGCGCCTTCGCGGCGTCCTTCTGGTCTTCGTAGTAGAGCCCGCTCGCGATCGGATGATGGGTGTCGTGCGCCTCGGTCACGAGGTCCGCGATCGTCAACTGCAGGCCGTTCGCGACGATGCGCAAGCCCTCGTCGCGCGGCGCGAGCTTGAGCTTCGGGCCGAGATAGAAAAGGATATTGGCGGTTTGCGGCACGATCAGGTCGCCGTCCTTGAGGAAGGGCGGGGCGTAGGGCGGATACGGTTCGTCGCTCTCCAGTTCGCCCATCATCGCGCCGATGCCGAGGCCGTCCTTCTTCTCGCCGCGCGCCACGTCCACGTAGGGCGCCTGCGCTTCTTCCAGCGCGAGCCGCACGAATTCGCCCCGGCCCTGCAGACCGTCCCAGTAATAGAGCTCGTATGCCATCGGTCGTCCCCTTGCGTTCATGGCCGTGCTCGCCACGGCCTGCGCGGCCGCTGCCCACGCAACCGGCAGCAACGCACAGTATCGCTCGCAACGCTCGCGCCTGGTTCGCGCGTGGCGTGCGCGCGCGAGATGGCGCAAGGGCGCCGCGCGCAGAAACGCAAAAAACCCCGCCACAGGCGGGGCTCGTGGCCGGGAGCGCCGGCGCACAGGGGATCGGGTCGGGGCGCGCGGCCCTCGGGCGCCGGGTCATCCGAACAGGCGCTGCACACCCCAGGTGATCGCGAGACCGCCGCCGACCAGCCAGAGGTAGATGATGAAACCGGCGGTCAGTGCCCGCGGGCCGGCCTGGCGAATCTGCGAGACGCGCGTCTCGATGCCGAGTGCCGTCATCGCCATGGTGAGCGCGAAGGTGTCGAGCGTGTTGACCGCGTGGGTGGCCGTGTCGGGCAGCACGTGAAGCGAATTGACGATCACGAGCGCGAGGAAGCCGAGCGCGAACCAGGGCACCGCGAGCTTGCGCGCGCCGCCGTGGCTGGCGTGGCCGTCGGCCGCTGCCTTGCTGCGCGCCGAACGATTGAGCCACACACCGAGCACGAGCAGCACCGGCACGAGCAGCATGACGCGCGTCATCTTGACGATGGTGGCGATGTGGGTGGCCTCCGGGCTCACGTTGCTCGCCGCGCCCACCACCTGCGCGACCTCGTGGATCGTGCCGCCGAAGAAGAGCCCGGCGCCGGGCGTATCGAGATGCAGCCAGCCCGCGCGGAACAGCACCGGGTAGAGGAACATCGAAAGCGTGCCGAACAGCACGACGCTGCCCACGGCCATGGCGCTCTTGTGCGGCTTCGATTGCAGCGTGGATTCGAAGGCGAGCACGGCCGCTGCGCCGCAGATCGCGCTGCCGGCCGCCGTGAGAATGGCGGTGTCGCGGTCGAGCTTGAGGAGCTTCATGCCGACCCAGGTGCCGATCACGAGCGTGCTCACGACGATCACGACCGACTCGACGAGCCCCGGCACGCCGACCTGGGCGATTTCCTGCAGGCTCACGCGCAGTCCGAAGAACGCCACGGCGATGCGCAGCAGCTTGCGCGCGGAGAAGTTCACGCCGGCGGCCCAGCTTTCGGGCATGCCGTCGCGCAACGCATTGCCATAGATCGCGCCCGCGACGATGCCGACGATCAGCGGGCTCATGCCGAGCCCGGCGATGGCGGGCAGCGAAGCGACGCTGGTGACGGCGGCGGCGAACAGCGCGACGAACAGGACGCCGTTGAGCTGCCCGCGGGTGGACGGCGATGATGCGTGCGCAAGACTGGGTGTGGACATGACGGCCTCTCTACCGGGCGATCCGGTCGAAAAATGGGGTAGCGAACAGGTCGCTATCGAATGGCCTAATCCTAATTTAGATATATCGATATGAAAAATCGTGATTTGTGACGTAATATATAGGACAACACGATGGTTTTCCACGATGACCCCGGAACAACTGATAACTTTCGCTGCCGTCGCCGAGCATCTCAATATCAGTCGAGCTGCACTGGCATTGCATTTGTCGCAGCCGGCCGTCTCGGGCCAGTTGCGGCTGCTGCAGGAGGAGATCGGCGAGCCGCTGTACCAGCGCGACGGCCGGGGGGTGCGCCTCACGCCCACAGGCGAACAACTTGCGAGCTACGCAGCGCGCCTGCGCGACACCTGGCGCGACGCCCTCAGTTACCGCGACGCGTTGCGCGGCCTCGAGCGCGGCACGCTGCGCATCGGCGCGACCACCACGCCCGCGAGCTACCGGCTGCCGTATCTGGTGGCGCAGTTCCACGGCCGCTATCCGCAGGTCAAGCTCGAAACGTCGAGCGGAAATTCGACGGACGTCGTGGGCATGCTCGGCGCGGTCGATATCGCGCTGATCGAGGGGCCGGTGGGCGAGCAACTGCCGCCGGATACCGCCGTGCATGCCTGGCACGAGGACGAAATCGTCGCGATCGTGCCGCGTTCGCACACGCTGGCGTCGCAACTCGACGCGCAAGGGGAGGCGGGTGCGCCGATGCCGGCCATCACCGTGGAAGCGCTCGCGCAGTGGCCGCTGGTCCTGCGCGAGGATGGCTCGGGCGTGCGTCAGGTCGTCGAGCGGGCGTTCGCTCGCGCCGGCGTGTCCATGCGCGTGGCGCTGGAGATCGCGGGCGTGGAGGGCGTGAAGGAGGCAGTGCGGGCCGGTATGGGCATCGGCTTCGTCTCGGCCATGTCGATGCGTCACGAGAACGGCGCCTTGCGGCAGATCCGCCTTGGGCCCGAGCCGCTTGCGCGGCGTTTCTCGATCCTGGTGCCCCACGCGGGCGCGGCTTCGCGCGTTGCGCAGCGCTTCCTGGAACTGTGTCTCGCCGATGTTCCGGGCGTCTGAACCATCTGACCCAGGGCAATCCAGAATGGCGGCCTGAGCGGCTAACGCGCACTATCTGCCCTAATCAACCGGCGCGCAGGCGCTTTTTTTCGGGCTGGATTTGGAACCGGTTCCAAGAAAAGCGAAGTGCGCGGCGGCAGGCAACAGGAAGACGGCAATGGCGGAAGTAGCAATCGTGGCGAGCGCGTTCGGCGCGCAGGCGATCTGGCGTGACGGTCATGCGGCGTGGAGCCGGCCGGCGCGGCGCGCGGGCGCTCACGCGTTCGAAGTTCGGCGCGAGCTGATGCACGATGCCGACGCGCAGCCCGAAGCGCTGCGCGCGCTCGGAACAGCGCTTGCGAACGAAGGTTTGTGGCGCGTCTGGTCCACACCGGACGCGCTGTATGGCGACGATGGCGCGCTCGATGAGGCGGCGCTTGGCGCCGCAGTCGCCGCGGGACGGGCACTCGGTGCGCGTTTCGTGAAGCTGCAACTGGGCGGTTTCGCCGGCGACGCCAGCGCGGCACGCCTCGCGAGCCTGCTCGAAACACTCGGCGCACGCACGGGCGACACCATTGACGCGAGCCACAGCCCGCGCGTCGTCGTCGAGAACGGCCAGCTCGAGCAGGGCGGCAAGCTCGACCAGTTCATCGGCCTCTTCAACGCGCTGCGCGATGGCGGCGCGCCGGGCGTGATCGGCATGACCTTCGATATCGGCAACTGGCAATGGCCGGGCGAGCCGCCGCTGCTCGCCGCCGCCGCGCTCGCGCCGTACGTCGAATACATCCATTGCAAGGCCGTGGTGGGCGACGGCGCGCGCTGCTTCGCCGCCGCGCCGGACGACGACGACACGCTGTGCCGCGCCGCGCTCGCGCTGCTGCCGGCCCACGTGCCGCGCGGCATCGAATTTCCGTTCGATCCGGCGCGCGTGCACGACGACGCCGCGCACTACGTCGAGTGGCTCGCGACCGCCTGAGCGCCGCGCGAAGCCAGGCCCCAGACTCCCATACGATTCATCAGGAACGCATCTCATGACCGAAGCACTCGATGTCATCACCTACGGCGAAGCGATGGCGATGTTCGTCGCCACGCAGCCGGGTCCGCTCGCCCAGGTCGCGCATTTCACGAAGCGCGCGGCGGGCGCGGAGCTCAATGTCGCGACCGGCCTCGCACGGCTCGGTTTCAAGGTAGGCTGGATGAGCCGCGTGGGCGCCGATTCGTTCGGCCAGTTCGTGCGCGACGTGCTCGCGCACGAAGGCATCGACGCGCGTTGCGTGAGCACCGACACGCGCTTTCCGACCGGCTTCCAGCTCAAGTCGAAAAACGACGACGGCAGCGATCCCGCGGTCGAGTATTTCCGCCGCGGCTCGGCGGCGAGCAAGCTTTCGGTTTGCGACTATCAGGCCGACTATGTGCTCGGCGCGCGCCATCTGCATCTGAGCGGCGTGGCGCCCGCCATCTCTTCCTCTTCACGCGAACTGGCGTTCAAGCTTGCACACGAGATGCGCGCCGCGGGTCGCACGATCTCGTTCGACCCGAATCTGCGCCCGACGCTCTGGGGCTCGCAAGCCGAAATGGTTGGCACGCTCAACGAACTCGCGAGCTTCGCCGACTGGGTGTTGCCCGGCGTCGGTGAAGGCCTTGTGCTGACGGGTTCGGACGACCCGGAAGCCATCGCGCAGTTCTATCTTGCGCGCGGCGCACGCGGCGTGATCGTGAAGCTTGGCGCAGAGGGCGCGTACTACGCCACCGCCGAAGGCGAGCAGGGCCGCGTCGCGGCGCAGCGCGTGGAGCGCGTGGTCGATACCGTGGGCGCCGGCGACGGCTTCGCGGTGGGCGTGGTGAGCGCGCTGCTCGAAGGGCGGCCGCTCGCTGCGGCCGTCGCTCGCGGCAACCGCATCGGCGCGCTGGCTGTCCAGGTGATCGGCGACTCGGAAGGGTTGCCGACGCGCGCGCAGCTCGATGCGCTCGAAGCTGCGCAAACGCAGGCAGCCGCATAGCGGAACAGGCGGCGCAACGCAAAGTGCGGCGCGCCAAACGACATGAGACCAGAGGGCGGCACTGTCAGGTACCGAGCCCCATTCAACTGGAGACACCGATGACCTCAACCTCGCTCGCACCGCGCCGCTGGTGGGCAATCATGCCGATCGTGTTCATCACGTACAGCCTCGCCTATCTCGACCGCGCCAACTACGGCTTCGCCTCGGCGGCCGGCATCAACCGCGATCTCGGCATCAGCCCGGGGCTGTCGTCGCTGATCGGCGCGCTGTTCTTCCTCGGCTACTTCTTCTTCCAGCTGCCGGGCGCCGTGTATGCGGAGCGCCGCAGCGTGCGCACGCTCGTGTTCGTGAGCCTCGTGCTGTGGGGCGGCTGCGCCGCGCTCACGGGCGTCGTCACGAACATTCCGTCGCTCATGGCGATCCGTTTCGTGCTCGGCGTGGTCGAGGCGGCCGTAATGCCCGCCATGCTCATCTTCATCAGCAACTGGTTCACGAAGAAGGAGCGCTCCCGCGCCAACACGTTCCTGATCCTCGGCAATCCGGTCACGGTGCTGTGGATGTCGGTCGTCTCGGGCTATCTCGTGCATGCCTTCGGCTGGCGCCACATGTTCATCGCCGAGGGCGTGCCGGCTGTCGTGTGGGCCGTGTGCTGGTGGATGCTCGTGCGCGACAAGCCCGCACAGGTCAGCTGGCTCTCCGACGACGAAAAGCGCGCGCTCGACGCCGCGATGCGCGCCGAGCAGGCCGCCATCAAGCCGGTGCGCAACTACGCCGAGGCGTTCCGCACGCCTGCCGTGATGCTGCTCTCGGCGCAGTACTTCTGCTGGAGCATCGGCGTGTACGGCTTCGTGCTGTGGCTGCCCTCGATCGTGAAGAACGGTTCGGCGCTCGGCATGGTCGAAACGGGCTGGCTCTCCGCCGTGCCGTATCTCGCGGCGACCATTGCGATGCTCGCCGCCTCGTGGGCGTCGGACAAGCTCGACAATCGCCGCGCCTTCGTGTGGCCGTTCCTGCTGGTCGGCGCGCTGGCCTTCGCGCTCTCCTACGCGCTCGGCTCGACGCACTTCTGGATCTCCTACGCGCTGCTCGTGGTGGCGGGCGCGGCGATGTACGCGCCGTATGGCCCGTTCTTCGCGATCGTGCCGGAGCTGCTGCCGAAGAACGTGGCCGGCGGCGCGATGGCGCTGATCAACAGCATGGGCGCGCTCGGCTCGTTCGTCGGCTCCTATGTGGTCGGGTATCTGAATGGCGCGACGGGCTCGCCTGCGGCATCCTATGCGTTCATGAGCGCGGCGCTGCTCGTTTCGGTGGGCCTCACGCTCGCCGTCAAGCCGCAGCGCGCCGCCGCCCGTGCTTATGCATCGCCGGCTCACGGAAAATAACCTCTCTTTTCTAGCGCACCTATGAAGCCGAAAATCGTTGTCTACAAAGCCTTGCCCGCCGACGTCGCCGACTATCTGCGCGAGCACGCCGAACTGATCGACGTCGATGCCGACCAGCCCGGCGCACTCGCCGCCGCGCTGAAAGACGCCGACGGCGCGATCGGCGCGAGCGTGAAGATCACCCCGGCGATGCTGGACGGTTCGCGCGTGAAGGCGCTCTCCACGATCTCGGTGGGCTACGACCAGTTCGACGTGCCCGATCTCACGAAGCGCGGCATCGTGCTCGCCCACACGCCCGACGTGCTGACCGAATCGACGGCCGATACCGTCTTCTCGCTGATCCTCGCAAGCGCGCGCCGCGTCGTCGAACTGGCCGACTGGGTCAGGGCGGGCCACTGGAAGGGCAGCATCGGCCCGGCGCAATTCGGCGTGGACGTGCAGGGCAAGACGCTCGGCATCGTGGGGCTCGGGCGCATCGGCGGCGCTGTGGCGCGCCGTGCCGCGCTCGGCTTCAACATGAAGGTGCTCTACACGAACCGCAGTCCGAACGAAGGGGCCGAGCGCAACTATGGCGCGCGCCGTGTCGAACTCGACGAGCTGCTCGCCAGCGCGGATTTCGTGTGCCTCCAGGTACCGCTCACCGACGCCACGCGCCATCTGATCGGCGCAGAGCAGCTGAAGAAGATGAAGAAGGGCGCGATTCTCATCAACGCCTCGCGCGGCGCGACCGTCGACGAAAACGCGCTGATCGCGGCGCTCGAAGCGGGCACGATCCACGGCGCGGGACTCGACGTGTTCGAGCGCGAGCCGATCGATCCCGCGTCGCCGCTGCTGCGCATGCCGAACGTGGTGGCGCTGCCGCACATCGGCTCGGCCACGCACGAGACGCGTCACGCGATGGCGCGCTGCGCGGCGGAGAACCTCGTCGCGGCGCTCGCCGGCACGCTTAACGTGAACGTCGTCAACCGCGACGTGCTCGCGCGATGAGCATGGCTGCGGGCGGCGCGGATCGTGACGATCACGCGGAAACGGGCGCCGCGGCCACGGCGCCGCGCCGCGCGACCATCAGCGACGTGGCGCGTGAAGCCGGCACCGGCAAGACCAGCATCTCGCGCTATCTGAACGGCGAGCTGGGTGTGCTTTCGCCCGACCTGCGCGCGCGCATCGAGGCGGCGATCGAGCGGCTCGACTATCGCCCCAACCAGATGGCGCGCGGGCTCAAGCGCGGCCGCAACCGTCTGCTCGGCCTGTTGCTCGCCGATCTCGCCAATCCCTATTCGGTGGAGATTCTGCAGGGCGTGGAGGAGGCGTGTCACGCGCTCGGCTACATGCCGCTCATCTGCCACGCGGCGAACGAAATCGACATGGAGCGGCGCTATCTGCAACTGCTCACCACGTATCGCGTGGAAGGCGTGATCGTCAATGCACTCGGCGTGCGTGAATCGATGCTGAAACCCGTGGGCAGCGGCGGCATTCCGGCCGTGCTGATCGACCGTACCGTCGACGGTCTCGATGCGGACATGGTCGGCCTCGACAACGCGGCGGCCGTGCGCCTCGGCACCGAGCATCTGCTTGCGCGCGGCTACGACGACATCGTGTTCGTCGTGCAGCCGTTCGAGCAGGTGAGTTCGCGGCGCGAGCGCGAAGCGGCGTTTCGCGAGTCGATGCAGGCGACCAAAGGCGCGGCCCGCGGCCTCACGCACGTGCTCGATCTCCACGACGAAGCCGCCGTGCAAGCCGCACTCGCGACACTCGACACCCACGTGGCCCAGGCGCTCGCGCGTGGAGCGCGGTGCGCGCTGTTCGCGGCCAACGCGCCGGTGGCGCTGCGCCTCGCCTTGCATCTGAAGGCGGCGCTCGGCGCGCAGTGGCAGCAGCGCGTGGCGCTCGCCGCCATCGACGATCCGGAGTGGGCCGAGCTTGCCGGCATTACGACGATCCGCCAGCCGACGCGCGAAATCGGCTATCGCGCGGTGGAGTTTCTGCACGAGCGCATCGAAGGCGCGGCGCCCAAGGCACGCGCGGCGGCGTTCGAGGGCGAGCTGGTGGTGAGGGCGTCGACGCTGGGGTGACGACGGCGCGATTGCGGGCCTCTCGCGCAGCCTGGGCTGCGCGAGAGGCGCCGATATCTGCGATCATTCGGGCTGCGGCGCGCGTGCGTGCGTGCCGAACGTCATAAGGAAGCCCATGTCCGTAGCTCCGATCACGCTCGTCTGCCTTTCGCTCGCGACGCTGTTCGTCGCCGCCTTGCCCGTATCGCTGTATCGCCGGCTGCGCGTGCGGTTCGCACTCGACTGGCGCGATACGATCACGGGCGTCGCCATCTTCGCGTTGTTCGCGACCGTGATCGAACGCGCCGTCAACGACTACATGCTGCACGGCAACGCCGCCGTCGCGCAGGTCCTTTCGAATCCCGTGTTCTTCGTGCTGTACGGGGCGCTCGCCGCGGGCGTGTGCGAGGAGGTCGGGCGTTATATCGCCATGCGGCTCATCGCGCGCCGCGGCGCGGGCAAGCCCAACGCGCCCGCTGACGGCGCGGCGTTCGGCTACGGCATTGGCCATGCGGGTGCGGAGGCGTGGTTCGTCGGCGTGCTCGTGCAACTGCAATGGATCGTGTTCGCGGTGCTCGCGAATCGCGGCGATCTCGACGAGCATCTGTCCAATCTCACGATGGACTCGGTCTTGCGCGTCCATCTGATTCTCGCTAGCCTTTCGCCGCTGTTCGCGGGCGTATTCGCGCTCGAGCGCACGGCCGCGTTCGTGTTCCAGATTGGCTTGTCGGTGCTGATGTGGCGCGGCGTGCGTGCGGGATGGAAAGGGATTTTGCCGCTCGCGATCCTCGTGCACGCGCTCATCGACGTGCCTGCCGCGATGTACCAGGCGCGTCTCGTGCCGCTCGTGGCCGTGGACGGTTTGTACGTGGTGGCGGCCGCGGCGCTCGCCGTCGTGCTCTTCAGGACGTGCCGCCCGCAGCGGCGCGTCGCGCGCGCGACGTGAGTGCGCGCGTCTTACTTCTTTTTTCTGGCGTCAATGGAAGCCTATCTGTTTGAATGCGCGAGCCCCGAATTCGACGAGCTCGCCCGCGTGATCGCCGACATCTTTCCCGAGCAGACGCGCTTTGCCGAAGAGCCGAATGAAAGCGGCGTGCTGCAACTGGTCGTGCACTGGGTGGCGATGCGCTTCGGCTCGAAGGCGCGCCGCATGGTGCTCACGGTGGCAATCGCGCCCGCCGCGCTCGCGCGCTATCGCGCCTTGCCGCCGCGGCTGCGCGGTCGCAGCTTCGCGGTGTTGCGCGCCTATGTGGAGGCAACGATCGAATCGCTCGAGGAACAGCACGCGAAGGGCGAAGACGTGCCGCGCGAAGTGACGATCGCGCTGGACGAAGAGTTTGCGTAAAGCGCTTGCTTGAAGCGACGGGCGCAGCGCGCCCGCTCGGCATTGCGCCGGGACTTAGTCGGCGAGCTTGTAGACCTTGGCGAAACGTGCGGCCTGCACGACGCCATAGTCGCCGGGCGCGTACTGCATGACCCAGTCGCCGGCCACGCCGCTGAGCCGGTCGCCGCCGGCCGAACGCACGAGCGTGAACGGCTCGTCCATGC
>NZ_JBFRCL010000082.1:0-32833 GCF_040965695.1 Paraburkholderia sp. BR10937 | reverse complement strand
CCGCGGCGGAACTGGGCGCGGATGCGCTGCCGCCCGACAGTCTCGGCGCGCCGCGCGCCGCCGAAGACGCCGAAGCGCTGGCGCGCACGCTGGAAGAACCGGCGCACGCCGAAAGGCCCGCTACGCCCGATATCGCGCTCGACGTCGGCGACGGCGCACCGCAGGCCGAGCAGGCGCCGCAGGCCGAGCCGCCCGTCGCGACGCCGCCCATCACCGAAGCCTTCGAGCGCCCGCCGGCGCCGCTTACCGCACCTGAAATTCCGTCAGTACCCGCAGTCACCGCAGAAGACATGAGCTACGCCGAGGTCCCGATCGCGTTCCCGCAAGATGCAGTAGCAGCGCTGGGCGGCCTCGACCTGCCCCTGCCGCCGCGCATCGGGGAGCCGGTCATGCCCGCGGCGCCGCTTTCGACCAAGCCGGCATCCACGCCCGAGGCGTCGGCGCGTCTCGCGTCGCCGTTCTTCGAGCCGCCTCCGCCGCTGGCGGGTCAGGCCATCGAGGCGGGTACGGCGGGCGCAGGTGCGCTCGCGGGCCTCGGCGCGCCGCGCTTTGGCGCGCTCACGCTCGACTTCGACCTGAACCTGCCGCCCGATTCGGCCGAGCCGCTGCCGGTCTTCACGCCCGAGCAGCTCGCGCGCATCGCGCGCAACAAGCTCGACCTTGCGCCCGAATACATCGCGCTGGGCGACGTATCCGGCGCCCGCTCGCTGATCAACGAAGTGATCGAGTCGAACGACCCCGCCACGCGCAGCGACGCGCAGGCGCTGCTGTCGACGCTCGCGCCGCTTTCGTGACGCTGCCGCAGGCCGTATGCGTATCGCGCTAGGAATCCAGTACGACGGCGCCGCGTTCTGCGGCTGGCAGTCACAGCCGCACGGCAAGACGGTGCAGGACGCGCTCGAGCGCGCGCTGCGCGAGTTCGCCACCGTGCCGCTGTCCACCATCGTCGCGGGCCGCACCGACACGGGCGTGCACGGACTCGGCCAGGTGGTGCATTTCGACACCGATCTCGACCGCACGCCGTTTTCGTGGGTGCGCGGCACCAACGCGTTCCTGCCCTCCACGGTGGCCGTCCAGTGGGCCAAGCCGATGCCCGAGGCGTTCCACGCGCGCTTCGCCGCGTTCGAGCGCACCTACTACTACGTGCTCTACGTGAACCCCGTGCGCTCGCCGATGCTGGCGGCCCGCGCAGGCTGGATCCACACGCCGCTCGACGTCGACGCCATGCGCGAGGCGGCGGCGCACCTCATCGGCGAGCACGATTTTTCGTCGTTTCGCTCGTCGGAGTGCCAGGCGAAGACGCCCGTGAAGCATCTGTACCAGATCGACATCCGGCCGCAGGGCGACTTCATCCACTTCCGCTTTCGCGCCAACGCGTTTCTGCACCACATGGTGCGCAACCTCATGGGTTGCCTCGTGGCCGTGGGGCGAGGGCGCTATCCGGCCGCGTGGATGGCCGAGGTGCTGGCGGGCCGCGACCGCACCTTCGCCGCGCCGACCTTCATGCCCGATGGCCTCTATCTCGCCCAGGTAGGCTATCCTGATGAGTTCGCGGTACCCGCGCCGCATACCGCGAGCGTGCCGTGGAGCGCGATCTGGAGCGACGCGCCCGAAGGCCGTGCCTGAAGCGGCCCGCACCGCGAATCGCGCCAGCAAATACGTTGCGATTGAATCATCCAGACCAACACCGCATCCAGAACCATGACGTCAGCCGAGCAACTCGCCCCCGCGCACCGCACCCGCATCAAGCTGTGCGGACTTTCGACGCCCGAGGCGGTTGCGCACGCCATCGACCTGGGCGCCGACGCCGTCGGTTTCGTGTTCTATCCGCCGAGCCCGCGTTCGGTAAGCGTGGCGCAGGCGGTCGAACTTACGCACGACCTGCCGCCGTTCGTCTCGGTCGTGGGCCTCTTCGTGAACGCCACGCCGCAGTGGATGAGCGAAGTGGCGAGCAATGTCTCGCTCACCATGCTGCAGTTCCACGGCGACGAAACGCCCGAGCAGTGCGAGTCGCTGGCTTCCGTTGCCGGTTTGCCCTGGTTGCGCGCGCTGCGGGTGGCGGCCGATACTCAGCAGGCCGATTTGATAGAATCGGCTAATCGTTATTCATCAGCCAGCGGCCTGTTGTTCGACACCCATGTCGAAGGTTACGGCGGCGGCGGAAAGGTCTTCGATTGGTCACTTATTCCCGCAGGGCTCGCGCGTCGGGCCGTTTTGAGTGGTGGCTTGAACGCGCAAAACGTCGGTGATGCGATTCGCCAGGTGCGTCCGTTCGCTGTCGATGTCTCCAGTGGCATCGAAGTGCCGGGCGCAAAGGGCGTGAAGGATCACGCCCGCATGGCGGCGTTCGTGCGCGCAGTGCGCGAAGCGGACGCGGGATGAATCCGGGGCGGATGCCCCTTTGGCCGGCACGGCCCGCGCAACGCGGGTCCTTCCAAGCCCGGCCGAGCGAGTGACTTATGTACAATTTGCCAGATGAACGCGGCCATTTTGGCCCTTATGGCGGCGTATTCGCTGCCGAAACCCTCATGCAGGCGATCGACGAGCTGCGCGACGCCTACGCGAAATTCAAGGGCGATCCCGACTTCCGCGCCGAATATGAGCGCGAGTTGAAGCATTTTGTCGGCCGGCCGTCGCCGATTTATCACGCACAGCGGTGGAGCGAGCTGCTGGGCGGCGCGCAGATCTATCTCAAGCGCGAAGACCTGAATCACACCGGCGCACACAAGGTGAACAACGTGATCGGCCAGGCGCTGCTCGCCAAGCGCATGGGCAAGCCGCGCGTGATCGCCGAAACCGGTGCGGGCCAGCACGGCGTGGCGACGGCAACGATCGCGGCGCGTTTCGGCATGGAGTGCGTGGTCTACATGGGCGCCGAGGACGTGCGCCGCCAGGCCGCCAACGTCTACCGCATGAAGCTGCTGGGCGCGACCGTGGTGCCGGTCGAGTCGGGCTCGCGCACGCTCAAGGACGCGCTCAACGAAGCCATGCGCGACTGGGTCACCAACGTCGAAAACACCTTCTACATCATCGGCACCGTGGCGGGCCCGCACCCGTACCCGATGATGGTGCGCGACTTCCAGCGCGTGATCGGCGACGAATGCCGCGTGCAGATGCCCGAAATGACGGGCCGCCAGCCCGACTCCGTGATCGCCTGCGTGGGCGGCGGATCGAACGCGATGGGGATCTTTTACCCGTATATCGACGACACTTCGGTGCAGTTGATCGGCGTCGAGCCTGCCGGCGACGGCATGGAAACGGGCCGTCACGCCGCCTCGCTCGCGGCGGGCACCGTGGGTGTGCTGCACGGCAACCGCACCTACCTGCTGCAGGACGACAACGGGCAGATCATCGAGACGCATTCGGTTTCGGCGGGCCTCGACTATCCGGGCGTCGGTCCCGAGCACGCGTGGCTCAAGGACAGCGGCCGCGCGCAGTACGTCACGATCGACGACGAGGAAGCGCTCAAGGGCTTCCATGACTGCTGTCGCATCGAAGGCATCATTCCCGCGCTCGAATCGAGCCACGCGCTCGCGTACGCGGCGAAGCTCGCACCGACGTTGCCGAAGGAGAAAATCCTGCTGGTGAACCTGTCGGGCCGCGGCGACAAGGACATGCACACGGTCGCTGAGCGATCGGGCATCCAGTTCTGAGCGCCCGGAGCGACACAAGCGATGCGTGACGAGTTCGACGAGCCGCAGATGCAGGCGCCCGTGGGTGAGGCGAACGCCGAAGCGGCTGCACTGGAGGCCGCGGAGGCGGTCGCCAACGCGGCCGCCGAGTTACCCGCACTCGCCACGGTGCCGGAAACCATCCGGCTCCTGAACCGCGATTTTCTGACCGATGCAGCCAGCCTGCCCGATGCCTCGATCGACCTGATCGTCGCCGACCCGCCCTACGGGCTCGGCAAGGACTACGGCAACGACTCCGACATGCGCTCGGGCGAGAACTTCCTCGCCTGGACGTATGAATGGCTCGACCTGGCGATTCCGAAGCTCAAGCCCACGGGCTCGCTCTACGTGTTCTGCACGTGGCAGTACGCGCCCGAGATCTTCGTCTATCTCAAGTCGAAACTCACGATGATCAACGAGATCGTCTGGGATCGTCGCGTACCCAGCATGGGTGGCACGACGCGCCGCTTTACCTCGGTGCACGACAACATCGGTTTCTTCGCGGTCTCGAAGAATTACTACTTCGACCTCGATCCCGTCCGCATCCCGTATGATGCCGCCACGAAGAAGGCGCGTTCGCGGAAAATATTCGAAGGTAGCAGGTGGCTGGAGCTCGGCTACAACCCCAAGGACGTCTGGTCCGTCTCGCGGCTGCATCGCCAGCACGCGGAGCGCGTGGATCATCCCACCCAGAAGCCCCTGGAAATCGTCGAGCGCATGGTGCTCGCGAGCTGCCCGCCGGGCGGCCGCGTGCTGGACCCGTTCATGGGGAGCGGCACCACGGCAGTGGCTTGCGCACGTCAGCAGCGCGAATTCGTCGGCTATGAAATTAACGAAAGTTACTGCGCGATCGCGCGCGAACGCGTCAGCGCGGCCGCCGCAAGCGCCGTTGCGGCCGGCGCCTGATGCGCCGCCGCCGGACCCACGCGCAGTAACGCCTGAAAATTGAGGACCCTGAAATGTCCCGTATCAAGACCACGTTCGAGGCGCTCGCCGCCCAAGGCCGCAAAGGCCTGATCCCGTTCATGACGGCCGGCGACCCCGATCCCGCGCGCACCGTCGAGTTCATGCACGCGCTGGCCGCCGGCGGCGCCGATGTCATCGAGCTGGGCGTGCCGTTTTCCGACCCGATGGCCGATGGCCCCGTGATCCAGCAGTCGTCCGAACGCGCGCTCGAGAAGGGCGTGACGCTCAAGAGCGTGCTCGCCGACGTGAAGCGCTTTCGCGAAACCGACGACAAGACACCCGTCGTGCTGATGGGCTACGCGAACCCCATCGAGCGCATGGGCGCCGATGCGTTCGCGCAGGCCGCGAAGGAAGTGGGCGTGGACGGCGTGCTCGTGGTGGACTATCCGCCCGAGGAGTCGGTCGAGTTCGCGGCGAAGATGAAGGCCGCCGACATCGATCCGATTTTCCTGCTCGCGCCGACGTCGACCGATGAGCGCATCGCCGAAGTGGGGCGCGCCGCGAGCGGCTATGTTTACTACGTCTCGCTCAAGGGCGTGACGGGCGCCGCGAATCTGGACGTTTCGAGCATCGCGGGTAAAATCCCGGCGATCAAGAAGCATGTCTCGCTGCCCGTGGGCGTGGGCTTCGGCATTCGCGACGCGCAAACGGCTGCTGCCGTCGCGCAGGTTTCGGACGCCGTCGTGATCGGCAGCCGTATCGTTCAACTGCTCGAACAGGCCGCGCCGGAGACGGCCGCCGACACGCTCACGCAGTTCATCACGGGCATTCGCGCGGCGCTGGACGAAGTCTCCGTCGCATAGGGCTGCAGGCTGCCGTAGTTGGCTAGAGTCGAGACTGCTGTAAAATCCACTTTTCGCCATGCGCGGTCGGGGTCGAACCCGGTCTGGCTAGACCCGGTCGGTTTTACCGATCGGACGATGAAACGATCCGCCGCGCCCGCGCATCACGAAGGTCAAGGAAGGAACATCAATGAGCTGGCTCGATAAACTGCTGCCGCCCAAGATCAAGCAAACCGATCCGAAAAGCCGCAAGAGCATTCCGGAAGGGTTGTGGATCAAGTGCCCGTCGTGCGAAGCGGTTCTGTACCGCAACGACGTCGAGGCGAATCTCCATGTCTGCCCGAAGTGCGATCATCACATGCGCATCAATGCGCGCGAGCGTCTTGACGGCCTGCTCGATCCGGAAGGCCGCTACGAGATCGGCCAGGAGATCGTGCCGGTCGACGCGCTCAAGTTCAAGGACAGCCGCAAGTACCCGGACCGCCTGAAAGAGGCGATGGACGAAACCGGCGAAACCGACGCCATGGTGGTGATGGGCGGCGCGATCCGCACGCTGCCCGTGGTGGTGGCCTGCTTCGAGTTCTCGTTCATGGGCGGCTCGATGGGCTCGGTAGTGGGCGAGCGCTTCGCGCGCGGCGCGCAAAACGCGCTCGAGCAGCAAGTGCCGTTCATCTGCTTCACGGCATCGGGCGGCGCGCGCATGCAGGAAAGCCTGCTGTCGCTCATGCAGATGGCCAAGACCACGGCCATGCTGACCAAGCTGGCCGAGGCCAAACTGCCGTTCATCTCCGTGCTGACCGACCCGACGATGGGCGGCGTTTCGGCGAGCTTCGCGTTCCTTGGCGACGTGGTGATCGCCGAGCCGAAGGCGCTGATCGGCTTTGCCGGCCCGCGCGTGATCGAGCAGACCGTGCGCGAAAAGCTGCCGGAAGGCTTCCAGCGTGCCGAATTCCTGCTGCAGAAGGGCGCGATCGACATGATCGTGGACCGCCGCAAGCTGCGCGACGAAATCGCGCAAATGCTGGCGCTGCTGCAGCGTCAGCCCGCCGACGCGGTGGCTTGATCCTTGTTTTGAGCGATCTGCGGCGCTGCGTGCGCCGCAAGCCGCAACGCTTTACCCGACGCGCCGCGAGCGAAAGCAAGCGGCGCGTTGTCATTTCCGCGATAATGCCGTTCTTTCGAAGCGGATCATTCGCGTGAACCCGCCGCCGTTGGCGGCGTCTCACGCGCAGCACCTGGCAATTTCTATCCTGATGAGTACCTTTCCCACCCTCGACGCGTGGCTCACGCACCTCGAAACTGCGCATCCGGTCGGCATCGACATGGGGCTGGACCGCATCCGTCAGGTGAAGGACGCGCTGGACCTCGAGTTCGACTGCCCGATCATCACGGTGGGCGGCACGAACGGGAAGGGCTCGACCTGCGCGATTCTCGAAACGATCTTGCTCAAGGCGGGCTATCACGTGGGCTGCCACACCTCGCCGCATCTGCTCGAGTTCAACGAGCGCGCGCGCGTGGACGGCCAGCAGGCCAGCGACGCCGAACTGCTGCCGCACTTCGAGGCCGTGGAAGCCGCGCGCAATTCGCTCGCCACGCCCGTGACGCTCACGTACTTCGAGTTCACGACGCTCGCGATCATGCATCTGTTCGCCTCGCGCGGGCTCGACGCCGTGATCTTCGAGGTGGGTCTGGGCGGGCGTCTGGACGCCGTCAACGTGCTCGACACCGACTGCGCGATCATCACGAGCATCGACCTCGATCACACGGAATACCTCGGCGACACGCGCGAGAAGATCGCGTTCGAGAAGGCCGGCATCTTCCGTGCGGGCAAGCCCGCGATCTGCGCCGACCCGATGGCGCCGCAGTCGCTCATCGACCATGCCGAGGCGATCGGCGCCGAACTGTGGCTCTTCGGTCGCGATTTCCGCTACGAAGGGCAGCCCGGCAACGAACGTCAGCAGTGGAGCTACGTGGGCCCGACGATGCGGCGCTCGGCGCTCGCCTATCCGGCGCTGCGCGGCGCGAACCAGCTGATCAACACCTCGGCGGCGCTCGCGGGCCTCGAGTCGCTGCGCGACCGCCTGCCGGTATCCGCTCAGGACATCCGCCTCGGGCTCGCCAACGTCGAATTGCCGGGGCGCTTCCAGGTGCTGCCGGGCAAGCCGTCGATCATCCTCGACGTCGGCCACAATCCGCACGCGGCGGCCGTGCTCGCGCAAAACCTCGGCAGCATGGGCTATTTCCCGTACACCTACGCGGTGTTCGGCGCGATGCGCGACAAGGACATCGCGGGCGTGATCGAGCATCTGAAGGGCGAGATCGACCACTGGTGCGTGACCGATCTGCCGCTGCCGCGCGCGGCCACGGCCGGGCAGCTCGAAGAAGTGCTGCGCGAAGCGGGCGTGACGGACGGCGCCGATAGCAGTGTCACGCGCTACGAAAATCCCGCTGCCGGCTTCCAAGATGCGCTAAAACGTGCGACCGAAAATGATAGAATTCTTGTTTTCGGAAGTTTTCTGACGGTTGCCGGGGTCATGGCCTGGCGAAAGTCGCAGCAACACTGACCGCCCGGCACCCGCACGCCGCCCACGTAAGACAGGCCAGGTAGGCCAACAGCAAGCCATACATGGGAATTTTCTCGTTCGGCAAGAAAGATGAAGCTGACGCGCCCCGCCGGCGCGGCACCGAGTCCGGCTCCAGCCGGCGCAGCAATCAAAGCGCGCGCGTGGAGCGGCGCAGCCGCCGGCCGGACCGGTCGGGCGACGCCGAGGCGATGCTGCTCGACCCCACACTCCCTGAAAAGCAACGCGCGCGCCGCCGTCTCGTCGGCGCGATCGCGCTGGTGCTCGCGGCCATCGTGATCCTGCCGATGGTGCTCGATTCGCACCCGAAGCCCGTCACCGACGACATCGCCATCGACATTCCGAGCCGCCCGGCCGACAAGGCCGCCGCGCGCCAGCGCGACGCCGAAGACACGCAAGCCGGCGTCGCCCCCGACAATCCCGCAGCCGCTGAAGCGACGCCTGGCGCGTCGGGTCTCGCGGCCGCTTCGGGCGCTGCGGCCGCGCAGAGCGCCCAAAGCACGGACAACACGCCGGCAACGGCTGCCAAAAAGCCCGCTCAGGCGGCAGCCGCTCCCGCCCAGTCGACGCAAACCGCCCAGACGCCGAAGCCCGCTGCCAAACCGGCCGCGCCGGCCAGCACGGCCGTCGCCGCGAACAGCAAGCCGACGACGGCCGCAAACGACACGGCTGACAGCAGCGACAGCAACGGCGCGAAAACCGAATCCGGCAAGCCGGCGGCGCCTCCGGGCGCGCGTTTCGCGGTGCAGCTCGGCGCGTTCTCGAACGGCACGACGGCGAACAATTGGGTAACGAAGTTGAAAGCGGCGGGGGTGCCCGCATATACCGAACAGCGTAAGGAAGCAGACGGCACGACGCGCACGCTGCTGCGCGCGGGCCCGTTCCCGGACCGCGCCTCGGCCACGGCGGCGATCGCCAAGGTGCGCGGCGCCGGCCTGATGGCGGGCTCGAACGCCAACGCGGAATAAGCCGTCGATGTTCACCGCATTCGACTACGCTGTAATGGCGGTGATGGGCCTGTCGGCGCTGCGCGGCGCATGGCGGGGCTTGATCGGCGAGATTTTTGGATTGATCGGCTGGATCGCGGCGTTGCTCGTGGCCTGCCGCTACGTGGACCACGTGGTGCCCTGGATTCCGGCGAACTGGCCGGGCGGGGCGCTCACTCAGTGGCTGATCGCCTTCGCGCTGATCGTCATTGCCGTGGTGCTCGTGGCCGGCGTGGGCAACGCACTGATCGGCCGTCTGGTGCAGGTGAGCGGATTGTCCGGTGTGGACCGTTCGCTCGGGATGATGTTCGGCCTCGTGCGAGGCGTCGTGCTGGTGCTGATCCTCGTCGTCCTCGGCGGGCTGACTGAGCTGCCCCAGCAGGACTTCTGGCGCCACGCGCTGCTGCGGCCCTATGCCGTGCAGGGTGTGCTCGAACTGAAACCGTTGTTGCCCGAGGCGCTCGCGGCCTACGTTCACGTCTGATCAGAAACTGATCGGATGCCAGGCGCAGCTTTCCGGCAACACTGCCCATTTGCGGCGCTCGACCGGTGTTGATGAAGCCGGGTGATCCGCGACCGATTTCGCTTTTTTGAAGGACCTGCCATGTGCGGCATCGTAGGCGTAGTTTCCCGCTCTCCCGTCAACCAGCTCCTCTATGACGCGCTGCTGCTGCTGCAGCACCGCGGTCAGGACGCGGCCGGCATTGCCACCGCGAACGGCAGCACGTTCCACATGCACAAGGCCAACGGCATGGTGCGCGACGTGTTCCGCACGCGCAACATGCGCAGCCTCCCTGGCACCAGCGGCATCGGCCAGGTGCGCTACCCGACGGCCGGCTCGGCGTCGAGCGAAGAAGAAGCCCAGCCGTTCTACGTGAACGCGCCGTTCGGCATCGTCCTCGCTCACAACGGCAATCTCACGAACTGGCAACAGCTCAAGGAAGAGATGTTCCGCGTGGATCGCCGCCACATCAACACGCATTCCGACACCGAAGTGCTGCTCAACGTGCTCGCGCACGAAGTGCAGCTCGCGACCTCGGGCCTCGAGCTCGACCCGGCCGCGCTCTTCAAGGCGGTTGCGGGTGTGCACCGCCGCCTGCGTGGCTCGTACGCGATCGTCTCGCTGATCTCCGGCTACGGCCTGCTCGCGTTCCGCGACCCGTTCGGCATTCGCCCGCTGTGCATCGGCAAGATGGAAACGCCGGAAGGCACCGAGTGGATGGTCGCATCGGAATCGGTGGCGCTCGAAGGCATCGGTTTCGAGTTCGTGCGCGACGTTCGCCCGGGCGAAGCGGTGTTCATCGACTTCGACGGCAACTTCCACTCGCAGCAATGCGCCACGGCGCCGACGCTCAACCCCTGCATCTTCGAACTCGTGTATCTCGCGCGTCCGGACTCGGTGCTCGACGGCGTGCCCGTGTACAACGCGCGTCTGCGCATGGGCGACTATCTCGCCGAGAAGATCAAGCGCGAGCTGCCCGACGTGAAGATCGACGTGGTCATGCCGATTCCCGATTCGTCGCGCCCCGCGGCCATGCAGGTCGCGAACAAGCTCGGCGTGGAGTATCGCGAAGGCTTCTTCAAGAACCGCTACGTGGGCCGCACCTTCATCATGCCGGGCCAGGCCATGCGCAAGAAGTCGGTGCGCCAGAAGCTCAACGCCATGGGCATCGAGTTCAAGGGCAAGAACGTGCTGATCATCGACGACTCGATCGTGCGCGGCACCACCTCGCAGGAAATCGTGCAGATGGCGCGCGACGCAGGCGCGACCAAGGTGATCTTCGCTTCGGCGGCGCCGCCCGTGAAGTACCCGAACGTCTACGGCATCGACATGCCCACGCGCGGCGAGCTCGTCGCGCACGGCCGCACCGACGACGAAGTGGCGCGCATCATCGGCGCGGACTACCTCGTGTATCAGGACGTGGAATCGCTCAAGCAGGCAGTGCGCGACATCAATCCGGAGTTGAAGGAGTTCGAGGCTTCGTGCTTCGACGGCGACTACATTACCGGCGACATCACGAGCACCTACCTCGACAACATCGAGACGGCGCGCCTCGCGCCCCAGGCGCAGTCGGACCGCGACGCCGCCAGCGACGCGATGGACGGCGGCTCCCGCTCGCAGTTGCACCTGCAACTCTCGGTGGAGTGATCTCTTCGGCAAACGCGAGCGTGAGGCTCGCGTTCCCGCCGAATCCGCAAGCCCGCTTTCTGCCGACGCAAAAGCGGGCTTTTTTGCGCCTGCGCGTGCAGGATTGAAGCCTGATTGTTCAGCACACGGAGAACACGAACATGGACGACACCTTCAACTTCGACACGCTTGCCGTTCGCTCGGGCACGCTGCGCAGCGGGTTCAACGAACATTCGGAAGCGCTCTACCTCACGTCGAGCTTTTGTTTCGGCAGCGCCGCGGAAGCCGCCGAGCGCTTCAAGAACTCCGAGAGTGCCTATACGTATGCGCGTTTCTCGAATCCGACCGTCACCATGTTCCAGGAGCGCCTCGCCACGCTCGAAGGCGGCGAGGCGTGCATGGCCACGGCCTCGGGCATGGCCGCGATCATGTCGGTGGTGATGGCCGCGCTGCAGGCGGGCGACCACATCGTCAGCTCGCAGAGCATTTTCGGCTCGACGCTCGCCATGTTCTCGCAGATTTTCAGCAGGTTCGGCATCGCGACCACCTTCGTCGATCCGACCGACCTCGGCGCGTGGCAGAACGCCGTGCGCCCCGAAACGAAGATGTTTTTCCTCGAAACGCCGTCGAACCCCTTAACCGAAGTTGCCGACATCGAAGCGGTGGGCAAGATCGCCCGCGCGGCGGGCGCGCTCTTCGTGGTCGACAACTGTTTTTGCAGCCCGGCGCTCCAGCAGCCGCTCAAGTTCGGCGCGGACGTGGTGATGCATTCGGCCACCAAGTTCCTCGACGGCCAGGGTCGCGTGCTGGGCGGTGCGCTCGTAGGCTCGAAGGCGTTCATCATGGAGAAGGTGTTTCCGTTCGTGCGCACCGCGGGCCCGACGCTTTCCGCGTTCAACGCATGGGTGCTGCTCAAGGGCATGGAAACGCTGTCGCTGCGCGTGGAGAAGCAGGCGGCCAACGCGCTCGACATCGCGCGCTGGCTGGAGACGCATCCGACCATCAAGCGCGTTTTCTATCCGGGCCTCGAGTCGCATCCGCAGCATGCGCTCGCCATGCGGCAGCAGAAGCTGGGCGGCGCGATCGTCTCGTTCGAAGTGAAGGGCGACACGCCGGAGCAGCAGCGCGCGAATGCCTGGCGCGTGATCGACGGCACGAAAATCTGTTCGATCACCGGCAATCTCGGCGATACGCGCACGACCATCACGCACCCGGCCACGACGACACACGGCCGTATCACGCCTGAAGCACGCGCGGCGGCCGGCATTACCGAAGGGCTGATTCGCCTCGCCGTTGGCCTCGAAAACGCGCAGGACGTGCGCAACGATCTCGCGCGCGGGCTCGATGCGGCGCAGTAAGCGGTTTTAAGCAGCAGTTGTATCATCGTGGGTCGGGCGCTGCCCGGCCCACTTCCTTTTTTCTTTCCCGTGAGTTCGCCATGCCTATCGTTCGTGCGTTGTTCGTCTATCCCGTGAAGTCGTGCGGCGCGATCGCGCTCGACGATGCACAGCTCGGCCTGAAGGGCATCGAGTGGGACCGCCACTGGATGGTCGCCGACGAGAACGGCCGGCTCGTCACGCAGCGCCAGTACGCCGCCATGGCGCGCATCGTGCCCACGTTCGTCGAAGACGGCGTGCGGCTCACCATGGCAGGCATGAACGAAGCGCTCCATCTGCCGTTCGCGCCGCGCGGCGGCGAAGCGCGCGTGCCGGCCTCGGTCTGGGACGACGATTTCGAGGCGCTCGACGAAGGCGATCACGCGGCGCAGTGGTTCACCCAGGCGATAGGCGCGCCGGTGAGCCTGCTGCGCTTCGCGCAGGACGTGACGCGTCTCGCGAGCAGGAAGTGGACGAACGGCGAAGACGCGCCCACGCAATTCGCCGACGGTTTTCCGCTTCTCGTGACGAGCGAGGCGTCGCTCGCGGAACTCAATGCGCGCCTCGCGGCGAAGGGCGCGCCGCCCGTGCCGATGGCGCGCTTTCGTCCGAACATCGTCGTCGGCGACATTGACGACGCATTCGAGGAAGACTTCATCGACACGCTCGCCATCGAATCGGCAACGGGCGGCGAGGAGATCGTGCTGCGTTTCGTGAAGCCCTGCGCGCGCTGCCCGATCACGACGATCGATCAGCTATCGGGCGAGCGCGACGCGCAATGGCCCACCGAACCGCTCGACACGCTTGCCGTATTTCGCGCCGATCCGCGCGTGGACGGTGGCCTCACGTTCGGCCAGAACGCGATGGTCGTGACGGGCGCGGGCAAGCACGTGACGGTGGGCGCACGCGCCGCGTGGGAATACCGCTTCGACGAATGAGGCGCGGCTGCGCGCTCAGTGTGACGGCAGCGCGCGCCACTGGCCGGGCGCGAGCCCGAAGCGGCGCGTGAACGCGTGTGTGAACGCGCTCTGGTCGCCGAAGCCCACTTCGAGCGCGATGTCGGTGAGCGAAGCGCGCGGGTCGGCAAGCAGCGTGAGCGCCGTGTCGAGCCGCAGCCGCTGCAGGTAGCGATGCGGCGTTTCGCCGAACGCCTCGATAAAAAGCTGATGAAAGCGCCGCATGCCGAAGCCGCAGTGCGCGGCGAGATCGGCAATGCGCAGCGGCTGCGCGAGATGCGTGCGCAGCCAACGATCGATGCGGGCGAAGTCCAGCCCGGCGGCCGCGCTGAGCTGGGCGCCGGCTGCCACGCCGGTTTGCGCGATGAAGGCCGCGCACAGGCGCGCCGAGGCGTCCCAGTGAAAGCGGCGCGCGCGCAGGTCGGCGCCGTCGCGCGACGGCGCGGCCGCGGCGGCGCGCTGCGCGATCTGGCTCACGAGCTGTGTGAGCGCGGGGTCGAGGCGCACCGCGCGCGCGGTGTCGAACAGCCGTTCGGGCACCGCGAGCGTGGCCGCGGGCAGGTCGAGCACGAGCTGGCGGTTATCGCCAATACCCATGTAGTCGTGCCGCGCGCCCGCCGGAATGAGCCACGCGGAACCACTGTCGATGCGCTCGCCCCGGCCGTTCACGGTCATCTCCATCTCGCCGTCGAGCCCGAGCACGATCTGGTGAAAATCGTGCAGATCGCTTTCCTCGATCGCGCCGTAGCGGCGCAGTTCGACGCCGGGCGCGGTGACGGGAGTGTGGTGATGCGGATTCATGATGACCGGTTGCGATTGCAATTAAGGCGAGCGCCGTGATGCGTCAAGCGGGCGTCAGACTTCGAGCAGCTCGACTTCGAACACGAGCGTCGCGTTCGGCGGAATCACGCCGCCTGCGCCGCGCACTCCGTAGCCCAGTTGCGGCGGAATCGTCAGCTTGCGCACGCCGCCCACCTTCATACCCTGCACGCCTTCGTCCCAGCCCTTGATGACCATGCCGCCGCCCAGCACGAAGGCGAACGGGTCGTTGCGGTCCTTGCTCGAATCGAACTTCTGGCCGTCCGTCAGCCAGCCGGTGTAGTGCACGCTGACGGTCTGGCCGGCCTTGGCTTCGGCGCCGGTGCCTTCGGTCAGGTCCTCGTACTTGAGGCCGGATTCGGTGGTCACGATAGACATGAAAAACTCCTGATTCGGATAGGTTGGACCCGTTATTGTAGGCGCTTTGCCGGGCCGGGCGGGCAGCGCCTTGTCGGGCACGCCGGTTGCTCGCTAGCCGCTGCCTATAATGGGGGACCGCTCGCCCGGCTTGTGGCGAAATACGAGGAATCAGATGTCGACTTCGCAAAATCGTACCGAGCGCACGGCGCGCCTGTGCGCCGAGGCAGCGCTGTTCATGCGCGACCACGTGCTCTCGCGCGTCTCGCATGATCTGCGCAGTCCGCTCAACGCAATCCATAGCTGGGCTTACGTGCTCGAACGCAAGATCGACAACGCCGACGCCTCCGCGCAACGTGCACTGGGCGGCATTCGCACGGGCGTGGAGCAGCAGGTTCGGCTGCTCGAAACGCTCGTCGATACCACGCGCGCCGAGACGCGCAAGCTGCGCATCGAGCGCGCGCCGTTCGCCGTCGCGGCGCTGATCGGCGAGGCCGTGGACGACGCCCGCGCCGCACTCGGCGATGCGCGCGGCGTGACCTTCGCCGTGCACGACTCGACAGGCGCGGCGACGCTCGACGGCGACCGCGAACGCATTGCGCAGGCGCTGTGGCTGATGCTGGTGTTCGCGGCGGAAACGAGTGCTCAGGGAGCCAGCGTGACGCTCGCGGCGAGCGCGAGCGCCACCGCCGCCCAACTGGAAGTGCAATGGCGCGCCACGCGCGCGGCGCTCACCGACGGCGCGCTGGCGCACGTGCTGGAACCGTTCGCGCGTGCCCAGGCGAGCGAGCAGCAGGAAGCGGGGCGCTACGCCTGGGTGCTGGCGCTGTGCCACCGTGTGGCCGAGGCGCATGGCGGACGCTTCGAGGCGCCGGCGCTGGTGGGCGAGGGCGAGGAGATGGTGCTGGTGCTGAATGTGCCGCTGAGCGGCGCGTGAGCGGGATCGAGCCGGGTCGCACGTGAACGACTGCCGCGTGAGCGGCGGGCCGGATTGAGCCCGCCACACCTTTCATCCACCTTGCACCCTTATACTGAGCGCTTCGTCCCTCGGAGCCAAGTGTCTTGATCCAGTTTCTCGCCCTCATCGGGGCGTTCCTGCTCGTTGCCCTCAACGGTTTCTTCGTCGCGGCCGAGTTCGGCCTCGTCAAGCTGCGCGCCACGCGCGTGCAGGCCCTCGCGCAGCAGCACGGCCTGCGCGGCCGCCTGCTCGCCAAGGTTCATGGCCAGCTCGATGCCTATCTCTCCGCGTGCCAGCTCGGCATCACGCTCGCTTCGCTCGGCCTCGGCTGGATCGGCGAGCCGGCTTTCGCGCAGCTGCTCGCGCCGGTGTTCGAACTGCTCGGCGTGCAATCGGCGGAGCTCGTGCACGCCATCTCGCTGGTGTTCGCGTTCACGGTCATTTCGTTCCTGCACATCGTGGTGGGCGAGCTAGCGCCGAAGTCGCTCGCCATTCGCCAGGCCGAGAAGATTTCGCTGTGGACGGCCATGCCGCTCTACGGCTTCTACTGGACCATGTATCCCGCGATCTGGGTGCTCAATACGAGCGCGAACGCGGTGCTGCGTCTCGCGGGCCTTTCGTCGGAGCACGGCCACGACACGCACTATTCGACCGACGAACTCAAGCTGATCCTGCGCAGCCGCCGCGCCGCCGCCCAGGCCGAGGCGCATGACGCGACGCACGAGCCGCGCGGCGCAAAAAGTGCAAACGGCGCGGTGCCGCTACTCCCCGCGCCTGCGGCGAACGCCTATAGCGCCGACGAATGGAACACGCTCGCCCATTCGCTCGACTTCTCGCGCCTCACCATTTCGGACCTCATGCGGCCGACGCACGAGATGGTGGGCCTGCGCCGCGACCTGTCGCTGCGCGAGAACATGCAGATCGTGGCGCGCCATCGTTTCAGCCGCTACCCGCTGTTCGAGGATGCGGCGGGCGAGCGCGTGGCGGGCCTCATCCACTTGAAGGACCTGCTGCTCGCCCGCGAGGCGGGCAACGCCCTCAGCGATCTCGGCAAGTTCGTGCGCCCCGTGCAGTACGTGCGGCCCGACACGCCCGCGCTGGCACTGTTCCGCCGCTTTCGCAAGGGCGCGCCGCATTTCGCGCTGGTGGGCCACAAGAACGCCCGCCCGGTCGGCTTTCTCACGCTCGACAATCTGCTCGGCGCGCTCGTGGGCCAGATTCACGACGAGTTTCACCAGGCCGACACCGACTGGACCCGGATGGACGACGGCACGCTGATGGGCCGCGGCAGCCTGCCGGTGGTATCGCTGGAGCAGGCGCTCGGCATCGACATCGACGAAGGGCGCGCGGAGTCGGTGGGCGGTCTCGTGATTCATGCGCTCAACGATCTGCCCACCGAAGGGCAGCGCGTGGAGTTCGACCGCTTCGACATCGTCGTGAAGAAAATGAAGGGGCCGCGCATCGTGCTCGTGCGCGTGTATCCGAAAGATCTCGAGGACGAGGGCGGCTGAGCGCGCCTCGCGTGCCGCCTAGCTGCGCGTGAGTGTGGCGAGCACCGCTACGGGCATCGCGCCCAGGATGTCGTGCAGTGCGAACGAGCCGCCTTCGCGCACCGTGTGCGTGGCGTCGCTGAGCCAGTCGTGCAGCGTGGCTTGCGGGCACCCTTTGGGCAACTCGACGGTCGTATCTTCCCAGCGTTCGGGCGCGACGAGCGGGATGTCGTCATCCAGCAAGCCCGCCGCGAGGCGTGTGCCGATCACAATGGCCCACGCGTTGCCGTGATGGCGCGCGAACGCGATCACATGCGAGGCCTGCGCGCCGCTCACCGTGAGCGGTAGGTAGTCGCCTTCGCGCAGCAGTTCGGGCGCGCGCGAGCGCAGCGCGAGCAGACGGTGCACGGTGGCCAGCTTCACCTGCGCGTTGCGCCAGTCCTTCAGCTTCGCGGCGGGCGCCTGCTCATCGAGTGCGGCCGCGCGGGCGGCGTAATCGACGGGCCGCCGGTTATCCGGATCGACGAGGCTGAAGTCCCATAGCTCGGTGCCCTGATAGAGGTCGGGCACGCCCGGCGAGGTCAGCCGCAGCACTGTCTGCAGCAGCGTATTGAGTGCCCCGGCGGGTGCCACACGCGCGACGAATTCGGCCAGCGCCTGCAGGAAGCCGTCGCGCCGTTGCGGCGCGAGGATATCGAAGATGAATGCCTGGCAGTCCGATTCATAGGTCTCGTCGGGCGAAAGCCAGTTCGTGCGCAGCTTCGCTTCGCGCAACGCCTTGAGCAGCCACGTCGAGACGCGCTCCGCCAGCGCACGCACGCCCGCTTCGTCGCCCGGGTCCAGTTCGGGCGGCCAGCAGCCCACCAGCGTTTGATACAGCATCGCCTCGGCTGCCGGGCCCGGCGACCACGCCGCGCCGGCGGTCCCGTCGTTGCGGCGATGCGTCTGGTTCAGCGTCGACCAGGCGCGCAGCGTCGCGCTCCAGTCGAGCGCAATCTCGCTTAATACGGCAAGCCGCGCGCGCACGTCCTCGCCGCGCTTGTGGTCGTGCGTGGCCGTGGCGAGCAGCCCATAAGGACGCCGCTGGCGCAGCCGGTTCGTCGCATGAAAGTTGTGGGGCGTGCGCGCGAAATCGTCGGGATCCGCGCCCACTTCGTTACGCGAGAGCAGGCGGCCGTAGCGATAGAGCGCCGTGTCCTCCGTGGCCTTCGCCGCGAGCGGCGCGGTGAGTTGCGAGAACAGTGCGAGCGCCGTGCGTTGCGCGATGAGCGCGTGGCTCAGCGGCGTATTCGCAGGGTTGGCGCTCGCACTCGCGTTCGCGCCGGCTGGCGCGGCGCGTGGCGTCCTGGCGCCGCTGCCTCCACTGTTGCCGCTGCCGCTGCTGGCGTTGTTCGCGGCCGGTTCGGGCGTGCGCCCGCCTAGCCAGCCATCGACGAGGTCGAGCGCCGCGAGGCTTGCGCGCGGCAGTGCGCGTCGCGCGGCGTCGAGCGCAACGTCGAAATAACGGTTGTCGAGCGCGCTGCGCAAGCCGTTCGCCGGATAGATCCGGTAGATCGGGAAGTACATGGCCAGATGCGCGGCTACGCGGTGCACCGACGCATAGGTGGTGTCGCGCGTGCCCGGAAGCTCGCGCGCGATGCGGTGCAGCGCGCGCGTCACGTGGTCGAGTTCCGCAGGCAGATAGGCGGCCAGCATCTCGCGGCGCGCGTCGAGCGCGTAGGCTGCGAACGGCCGGTCGTCGCCGGAGATGGCGGCCCACGCCTCGGCGAGCGGCGCTGCGCCTGCAGGATCGTGCAGCAAGGCGCCTACGTCGTTCATGAAGTCGTAGCCGGTCGTGCCTTGCACGGGCCAGTCGTCCCGCAGCGCTTCGCCTTGCGCGAGGATCTTCTCGACCACGATGAAGGGCGGCGTGGCACGCAGCGCGGCGAGCCGCTGCCGCAGACGCTCGCAGTACTCGCGCGGGTCCGCGAGCCCGTCGATATGGTCGATGCGCAGGCCGTCGATCACGCCGTCGGCGTAGAGGCGAAACACGAGCTTGTGCACGGCCTCGAACACGTCGTGGCGTTCCACACGCACGCCGGCGAGCGCGGTGATGTCGAAGAAGCGCCGCCAGTTGATCTCGTCGGTGGCCGTGCGCCACCACGCGAGCCGGAAGTGCTGGCGCTCCAGCAGGCGGTGCAGGCGCTCGCGCGGAACCGGGTCGCCGCTTGCATAGGATTCCAGAACGAAGTCGATGGGATCCGTGCCGACCCGCTCGACGAACGCGCGCAGCGCGTCGCGACCGGCGCTGGCGCGCGCCTGGTCGTCGGGCTGGGTCGTGAGGCCCTGGAATGGTCCGGCGAGCGTGTTGAGATCGGCGCGGTTCGCGGACTGCAGGAGCGTCGCGTAATCGGTCGGGCAGATCGGGCACACGTGCGGTCCGTACTGCACGTAAAAGCGCGCGGCGGCGGGGTCGAACTTCAGCTCGATGCGGCCCGCGGCGAGTTCTTCGCCGTACTGTGCGCCGAGAAATGGCATCAGCACCTTGCCGCGCAGGGCGGGGTCGGGCGAGTGCCAGTCCACGTCGAAGTGGCGCGCATACGCGCTGTGACGGCCCCATTCGAGGATGTCCAGCCACCAGGCGTTGTGGCCGCCGCCCACGCCCATGTGATTCGGCACGAAGTCGGCGATGATGCCCATGCCGCGCTCGTGCACTTTCGCGGCGAAGCGGCGCAGCGCGCCTTCGCCGCCCAGCTCCGCACTCACCGTGCCGTAGTCGACGGTGTCGTAGCCGTGCATCGAGCCGGGCTGCGCGGTCGTGACGGGAGACAGGTAGAGATGGCTCACGCCGAGCGCGGCGAAGTAGTCGAGCTGCGCGAGCGCGTCGACGAACGTGAAGCCGTGATGGAGCTGCAGGCGCAGCGTCGCGCGAGGGTGTGTCATGGCGTCGGCTTCTTTTCGGTCGCACCTGGCGCCGGGCTGGCGGTTGGGTTGGCGTCGCTCGCGCCTGCACCGGCGCTCGCGTCGGCCTGCGTGCGCGCGACGGCCTCGCGTGCGCGTACGACGGCTTCGACGCGCGCGGCGACGGCCGGATCGGCGAACAGCGTCTCGACGGGCAGTGGCAGGCGGCGGCGCCAGTTCGGATGCTCGTCGATCGAGCCGGGCAGATTCGGCTGGTCGGACAACGCGAGCAGGTCTTCGAGCGGGCAGGTGACGAGCGGGCTGCGCGTTGTCGCGACGTAGGCGAGCGCGGCATTCACGGGCGGCTCGTCGGTGGGCGGCGGTTCGGTGGCGCGCGCCGCAAGCCCGCTGTGCTGCAGCGCATGCCAGAGCGCGACGCGATCCGTCGCGCGCCGCGCGTGGTCGAGCGCGACGGGGTCACGCCCGTCGGCACGCGGGAGCGTCTGGCCGATGCGGTTGCGCCAGTCGATATCCGCGCCGCTCCACCAGCCCGCGACGGTCGGCAGATCGTGCGTGGTGGTCGTCGCGATGCCGTGCGGGTCCCAGCGCGCGGGCGCGAGAAAGCCCTTGCCGTCGTGCTCGAACCACAGCACGCGAATGCCATATAGCCCGTGCGCGGCGAGCCGCTCGCGCAGCCCTGGCGGCACGGTGCCGAGGTCTTCGCCGATCACGATCGCGCGATGCCGCCACGATTCGAGCGCGATGAGCCGCACGAGGTCGTCGAACGGGTAGCGCAGATACGCGCCGTGGCGCGCGCTTTCGCCTTCGGGCACGAGCCAGAGCCTGCGCAGCCCGAGGATATGGTCGATGCGCACGCCGCCCGCATGGGCGAAGGCCGCACGCAGCATGTCGATGAACGCGCGAAAGCCGTTGGTGTGCATGGCGCGCGGCGAGAACGTCGTGAGGCCCCAGCTTTGCCCGGCCTGGTTGAAGATGTCGGGCGGCGCGCCGACGGAGACGCGTTGCAGCATGTCCTGCTGCAGCGACCACGCGTGCGAGCCTGCGCCGTCGCAGCCCACGGCGAGATCGGCGACGAGGCCGATCGCCATGCCGGCCTCGTGCGCACTGCGCTGCGCGCCCGCGAGCCCGAGCGCCGCGAGCCATTGCAGAAAGCGGTGAAAGTCGACTTCGCGCCGGTGTTCCTGCGCGAATGTCGCCACGTCGGCGCTGCGCGGGTCGCGCAGCGGTTCGGGCCAGTCGCGCCAGTGGCGCTCGCCGCCGGGGCCATGCAGCATGGCTTCCTGCAGCGCCTCGAAACGCGCGTGGTCTTCGAGCGCCTCGCCGCCCTGCGCGCAGAACGCGGCGAAGGCGGCGGCACGCGGCGAGCCGCTCGCGCGCCCTTCCGCGTCGAAGCGCTCGAACAGCGCGCGCAGCACCTTGAGCTTGAGCGGCAACGCACGCTGCCACTCCACGAGCGGCGCGGCTTCGAGTTCGCGCCACGCGTCGAGCGCATTCGCGGCCACGCTCGCGTCGTGCGCGGCCTTGGCGCCGAATTCCGCGGCGGGGTCGATATGCGCGACATTGACCCACAGGCGCGATGACGGCGAATAGGGGCTGAAGTGGCCCGGCTCGGCGCTGAACATCGCATGGGTCGGGCTCACCGCGAGCGCCTGCGCGCCGCGCCGCGCGCTTTCCGCGGCAAGCGTGGCGAGCGCGGTGTAGTCGCCGATGCCGCCGTCGCCGTTGTGTCGGAGTCCATACAATTGCGCAGCGAGGCCCCACAGCGGCGGCACCGCGCTGCTGTCGCCGTGCCGTGCGCGCCAGGCGTCGGCGACGGTGTGGCAGTGCGGCGGCGCGACCGCAATCGTCAGGCGATGATCGTTGACGGTGAGCGTGTGGTAGCCCGGCTCAGCGAGCGGCGCGAGCAGCGCGCTCTCGCCGCGCGGCGAGGTGAAGCGGCCCTCGATATGCTCGCCGCTTTCGAGGTCGATCCGATAGTGACTGCCCGCGCGTACGGCCGAAGGCGGCAGCTCGATCGCGCTGTCGTATTCGGCGGTGATGAGTGGCGGCAGTCGCCGCGCCGACTGTTCCGCGTTGAGCGCGGAGGTGCTCTGGCGGATTTGCGTGGCGTTGGCGCAAGGCAGGCCCGCGCATTCCAGCAGGGCAGCGAGCGTGCTGTCGGGCACGCGCTGCACGGTGCCGTGCGCGTCGGTCCATTCGACCTCGAAGCCCGCGCGGGCGGCAAGGGTCGCGAGCGTTTCGCCGCGGCGCGCCGTGCTCATGCGTTGGGCTCCTCGCGATGCACGACGCGCGCGTCGTGTTCGCTCGAATACTCGGGGACATCGCCGGTGAGCCATGCAATGCACGCGCTCTCCGGCAACACGCCATTGTCGGCATGGTCGCGCGCCCGCGGTGGCGTTTCGAAGATCACCATACCCTCGGGCCGTGGCTCGAGCAGCACGCCGTCGCGGCCCAGGTTCAGCGCGATCGTGAGCGTTTCGCCATCGTCGAGGCACCAGCGCGCGACGAGCGCGGCGAGGCCGTTCGCGGCGTCGTCGGCGAGCACGGTCGCGCCGAGCGCGCGTGCGTGGCGCAGGCGCGGCATCAGCAAATGCGCCCGCACGCACAGCGCCGACTTGTAGAAGTGCATCCATTCGAGCCGTTCGCCGTCGAGCGGCGCATCGGCCAGCGGCGACGAATTCAGGAAGGTCTGCAGATCGTTCGGATCGGGAATGCTTGCGCGGCTCGCTTCGTCGTTGAACGCGCTGAATGCCTTGAATTCGCGGCGCCGCCCTTCGCGGACCGCATCGGCGAGCTGGCCGGTGAAGGCGGTGAAGAACTGGAACGGCTGCGTCGAGCCGTATTCCTCTTCCATGAAGAGCAGCGGAATCTGCGGCGACAGCAGCAGCATTGCCGTGGCCGCGCGCAGGGCGTCGTCGTCGGCCAGCGTGCGCAGCCGGTCGCCCATTGCGCGGTTGCCGATCTGGTCGTGGTTCTGCAGGAACATCACGAACGCAGTGGGCGGCAAGTGCGCGCTCGGTTCGCCGCGCGGCTTGCCCGCATGCACCGGCGACGGGTCGCCCTGGTACACGAAGCCTTCGCCGAGCACGCGCGCGAGCTTGCCGATGGGCGAATCCTTGAAGGCGCGATAGTAGCCTTCCGACTCGCCGGTCAGCAGCACGTGAAAGCAGTGATGCGCGTCGTCGTTCCATTGCGCGCTGAAGTGCGATTCGAGCAGATTGGCTTCGTTATGCTCGTTTTCGAGCACGAGGTGCACATGCCGGCCGGGCTCGACACGCGCCTTCACGTGGTCGGCCAGCTCGCGCAGCCAGTCGGTGTTGCCGATCGCGTGCGCAGCGTCGATGCGCAGACCGTCGAAGCGATATTCCGTGAGCCAGTAGAGCGCGTTGTCGCAGTAGAAGTCGCGCACTTCGAAGCGGTCGAAGTCGAGCGCTTCGCCCCACGGCGTCTTCACGTCCTGGCGGAAAAACGGCCTGGCGTAGAGGCCGAGCCAGTTCCCGTCGGGGCCGAAGTGGTTGTACACGACGTCGATGAACATCTGCAGCCCCAGCCCGTGCGCGGCATCGACGAGCGCTTTCAGTTCGTCAGGACTGCCATAGGCTGCGTGCGGCGCGTAAGGCAGCACGACGTCGTAGCCCCAGCCGCGCTCACCCGGATAGTCGTTGAGCGGCATGAGTTCGACGGCCGTCACGCCGAGCGCCGCGAGCGCGGGCAGACGTTTCATTACACCCTGATAGCCGCCCAGCGCACCCACGTGCAGCTCGTAGATCACGGTCTCTTCCCAGGGGCGTCCTTGCCAGTGCGCATGCTGCCAGGCGTACGCGCGCGGGTCGAGCACTTCGCTCGGCCCGTGCACCCCCTGCGGCTGGAAGCGCGATGCGGGGTCGGGTACGCGTTGCTGGCCGTCGAGGCAGTAGCGGTACAGCGTGCCCGGACCGCACGGCGCCTGTGCTTCGAACCAGCCGTTGCCGGTCGGCGCCATGTCGAGCGGCGGCGCGTCCCTCACGTTCTCGAACACGACCTGCACCGCTTGACACGACGGCGCCCAGAAGCGAAAGCGCGTATGCGGCTGCGCGTGCGCCGCACCGATCAGCTGCGCGCCGAACGGCAGGCAATGCATGTACTGGCGGGTGTGCGGATCGTGCGAAAGCGGGGACATGATGGATTCCTGGTTGCGTCCTGTTCCTATCCAGCGGCGGCTTCGTCCGGGCCCGCGGGCGCACCCGAGCCGGGCGCGCCCGGCGTGCGGCGCGGGTCCGGCGTGGGCGCGTCGCCGCGCGTGCCCGCTGGCCGGTGCGCGTCGACACGCGCCGGACGGGCGCAGAGTACGGCGAGCGCACGTGCAGCCAGCTCGTACGTCGTGTCGGGCAGCGCGTAGGGCGCCGCGTCGGGCCGCGCGGTATCGAGCAGCACCTCCCATGCCATGTGCGGCGCGGGCGCCACGAACGTCACCGCGCCCTGCGAGGCGTTCAGCATCATTAACAATACTTCCATTTGGCCGTGGAGTCCCGCTCCCGCGCGCCGCATGGTGAACGCGCTCGCTTCCGGGTCGTGCCAGGCCTCGGGCGAGAGCGGCTCGCCGCGTTCGTCGAACCAGTCGATGTCGTGCATGCCGGGCATCAGTTCGCGCTCGCCGAACAGAAAGCGCGTTTCGTGCAGCAGCGGATGTTCGCGGCGCAGCGCGATCACGCGCGCGGCGAAACGCGTCATGGCCTTGCCCTGGGGTGTTTCGGCGAGCGCCCAGTCGAACCACGAAATGTCGTTGTCCTGGCAGTACGCGTTGTTGTTGCCGCGTTGCGTGCGGCAGGCCTCGTCGCCGGCGAGCAGCATCGGTGTGCCGAGCGCGATGAGGAGCGTGGCCATCATCGAGCGGGCCACCCGCGCACGCGTGGCGAGGATGGCGGGGTCGTCGGTCGGACCTTCTACACCCCAGTTCGCGCTCCAGTTTTCATTGTGGCCGTCGCGGTTTTCTTCGCCGTTCGCTTCGTTGTGCTTGCGCTCGTACGAAACGAGGTCGGCGAGCGTGAAGCCGTCGTGCGAGGTGATGAAATTGATCGACGCCCAGGGCCGGCGCTTGCGTTTGTCGAACAGGTCCGCGCTGCCGGTCAGGCGCGCCGCGAGGTCGGCGCGCTGGCCCGGCGCGCCGCGCCAGTAGCGCCGCACGCTGTCGCGAAAGCGATCGTTCCATTCGGAAAAGCCGGGCGGGTGGTTGCCAAGCTGATAGCCGCCCGGGCCCACGTCCCACGGCTCGGAAATCAGCTTGCATTGCGACAGCACGGGGTCCTGGCGCAGCACGTCGAAGAAGCCGCCGTTCGGGTCGAAGCCTGCCGGTTCGCGCCCGAGCGTCACGCCGAGGTCGAAGCGAAAGCCGTCGATGCCGTATGAGGTGACCCAGTGGCGCAGCGAGTCGGCGACCATCTGCAGCACGCGCGGATGCGAAAGGTCGAGCGTGTTGCCGCAGCCCGTGTCGTTGATGAAGTGGCGCTCGTCGCCAGGCACGCAGCGGTAGTAGCTGGCGTTGTCGAGGCCGCGCCACGAGACGGTGGGTCCCATTTCGCCGCCTTCGCAGGTGTGGTTGTAGACCACGTCGAGCAAGACCTCGATACCCGCCGCATGAAGCTGCCGCACGGCAATGCGCATTTCGTCGGTGTCGTAGCCCACGAGGTAGCTGGGCTCGGGCGCGAAGAACGCGGCGGAGTTGTAGCCCCAGTAGTTGCGCAGTCCGCGATCGATCAGAAAGCGCTCCGAGAGAAACGCGTGCATCGGCAGGATCTCGATGGCCGTCACGCCGAGATTGTGCAGATGCTCGATGAAACGTGGCGCCGCCAGCCCGGCGAACGTGCCGCGCATGTGCGTGCGCAAATCGTACCGCTGCATCGAAAGACCGCGCAGATGCGCCTCGTAGATGACGGTGTCGCCCCACGGCGTGTTGGGGCGCCGGTCGCGCGACCAGTCGAAGTTGTCGTTCACGACCACGCACTTGGGCATGGCCGGTGCCGAATCGCGCCGGTCGATCGACAGGTCCACGCGGTTCGAATGCGCGCGGTAGCCATAGAGCGTGTCCGACCAGCGGAACTGGCCGAGGAGTTGCTTCGCGTAGGGGTCCAGCAGCAGCTTGTGCGGATTGAAGCGGTGCCCGAGATGCGGCTGATAGGGCCCATGCGCGCGCAGGCCGTAGACGGTGCCGGGATGCGCGCCCGGCAGATAGCCGTGCCATACCTCATCGGTGCATTCGGGCAAGGTGTAGCGAGTGCGTTCCTTGCGGCCGGTGGGGTCGAACAGGCACAGCTCGATGCGCCACGCGTGGGCCGAGAACACGGCGAAGTTGGTGCCGAGTCCGTCCCACGTCGCCCCGAGCGGCCAGGGGGAGCCGGGCAGCAGGCGCTCAGGCGGACCGTTTGCCATGACGATGCTCCATCTGTTGTTCTTCGTATTGCATCGGGTTCCTGATCAAATCCCGCCGCTGCGCCGGCTCAGCGGCACAGGCGCAGGATCAGCGTGCCGAGCGGCGGCAGGACGAGTGCGGCCGACTGCGGCTTGCCGTGGCTCGCCACGCTCTCCGTAGTGACGAGGCCCCCGTTGCCCATGTTCGAGCCGCCGTACACTTCGGCGTCGGTGTTGAGCGCTTCTTCCCACTGTCCCGGCTGGGGCATGCCGATGCGGTAGCCGTGGCGCGGCACCGGCGTGAAGTTGCAGATCACCACGATCTCGCGGCCCGAGCCGTCCACGCGGCGCCATGCGAGCACGCTGTTTTCATTGTCGTCGGAAACCAGCCATTCGAAGCCGCCGGGTTCCGAGTCGAGCGTGTAGAGCGCGGGCTCGCTTGCGTAGAGACGGTTGAGGTCGCGCACGAGTGTTTGCACGCCGCGGTGCAGCGGGTCGTCGAGCAGGTTCCAGTGCGGCGTGCCGTCGTGATCGAACTCGGCCATCTGCCCGAACTCGCCGCCCATGAACAGCAGCTTCTTGCCGGGGTGCGCCCACATGAAGCCGAAGTACGCACGCAGGTTCGCGAACTTCTGCCAGCGGTCGCCCGGCATCTTGCCGAGCAGCGACCCCTTGCCGTGCACCACTTCGTCGTGCGATAGCGGCAGCACGAAGCGTTCGGACCACGCGTAGACCATCGCGAACGTCATCAGGTGATGGTGATAGCGGCGATAGACGGGGTCTTCGTGCATGTAGTGCAGCGTGTCGTGCATCCAGCCCATGTTCCACTTGAACTGGAAGCCGAGGCCGCCATCCTCGGGGCGCGCCGTGACGCCCGGCCATGCTGTGGATTCCTCGGCAATGGTGATGACGCCGGGGCGTTGCGGAACATATTGCGTTTCGTGATTGAGGCGCTTGAGAAACGCAATCGATTCGAGATTCTCGCGGCCGCCATAAATGTTGGGCACCCACTCGCCTTGCGCGCGCGAATAGTCGCGGTAGAGCATCGAGGCGACCGCGTCCACGCGCAGCGCATCCACGTGATAGCGCGTGAGCCACGCAAGACCCGACGCGACGAGGAACGCGCTCACTTCGCGGCGTCCCAGGTTGTAGATCATCGTGTTCCAGTCGGGGTGATAGCCCTCGCGCGGGTCGGCATGCTCGTAGAGCGCCGTGCCGTCGAAATCGACGAGACCGTGCGCGTCGTTCGGGAAGTGCGCGGGCACCCAGTCGAGAATCACGCCCAGCCCCGCCTCGTGCGCGCGGTCGACGAACGCCGCGAAGTCCACCGGCGCGCCAAGACGCGCGGTGGGCGCGAACTGCGAGAGCGGCTGATAGCCCCACGAGCCGCCAAACGGGTGTTCCGCCACGGGCAGCAATTCGATGTGCGTGAAGCCCATGCCCTGCGCGTAGGGGATCAGGCGCTCGGCGAGCGCGCCCCAGTCGGGCGCCGGGGCGTCGGCGCCTTGCGTGGGCAGCCACGAAGGCGCATGGACCTCGTAGACCGACATGGCCGCGCGCGCGTTCTGCCGTTCGGCGCGCGTTTGCAGCCACTCCTGATCGCGCCACGCGTAGTGGTCGATCGCTTCCACGGGCGCGACGATCGAAGCCGTGCCCGGCGGGCATTCCGTCTGCAGCGCACAGGGATCGGCCTTGAGCGGCAGGACCGCGCCGCGCGCGCCGAGTATCTCGTACTTGTAGCGCGCGCCGGGCGCCACACGCGGAATGAACAGCTCCCAGACGCCGGCTTCGTGGCGCAGCCGCATGGGGTGACGCCGCCCGTCCCACGCGTTGAAGTCGCCCACCACGGAGACGCGCTTCGCGTTCGGCGCCCAGACCGCGACGCGCACGCCCGGCACGCCATCGCACGTCAAGGGTCGCGCGCCGAGGCATTCGAGCACCGCGTAGGGGTCGCCGTCTGCGAGACGCACCAGCGCTTCGTGCGAGAGCTGCGGGCCGAATGAATAGGTATCCTCGATTTCCTGGCTCACGCCCTGCCAGTCGACCACGAGCCGGTAGGGCACCGCCTCCGCGAGCGGTCCCGCGTAGAGTCCTGCGGGATGCACGAGCGAGAGTTCGCCGAGCGTGTGGGCGCGGTCGCGCGCCACCACGCTCGCGCCCGAGGCGTTGGGCAGCCATGCGCGCACATAGGGGGCGCCGTCCACCCAGTGCAGCCCGAGCACGGAGAAGGGATCGGAGTGGTGCGCGCCGGCGAGTGCGTCGGCGTCGTGAGGATTCAGGCCGGCCTGGGGTGCGCGTTCAACCATGGCCACCTCCGCCGGAATGCGATTGCGTGGACTGTGTGGGCGTGAGTCCGAGCACGCGTGCCGCCAGCGCCGCGAGACCGCGTACCGGCAGCGCGAGCCAGGTGGGGCGGTTGGCCGCCTCGTAGCGGATCTCGTAAGCCGCCTTCTCGATCAGGAACAGGTCGAGCAGCGCCTGCTCGTGCGAAGCGCTGACGAGCGTGAGCGGACCTTCGGCCACGGCTGCCCGGTACTGGCTCAGGAACGCTTCGGCCGCATAGCCGCGGAAGCGTTCGAACAGGGCGCGCTTGCGATCGACGACTTGCTGCGGCGCGCTTTCGAGCGTCGATTGCGCGGCGGCGCCCGCATACGAGAGCGAACGCAACAGGCCCGCCACGTCGCGCAGCGGCGAGGCCTTGGCGCGCCGGTATTCGAGCGCTCGCGCGGGCTCGCCTTCGAAGTCGATCAGATACGCGTCGCCCTGGGACAGCAGCACCTGGCCCAGGTGGAAATCGCCGTGGATGCGAATGCGCGCGGCCTTCGTGTCGTCGGGCACGAGTTCGTCGACCTTCGCGACGAGCGCCTTGCGGCGATCGATCAGACTGCGCGCGAGGTCGCGTGCGTCTTCGTCGAGCATTTGTTCGTCTTCGCCCGTATGCTGCGCGACGATGTCGAGTGCTTGGTTGAGCATGGTCTTCGTGTCGGCAATCCAGTTGCGCACGTCGTCCGGTGTGGCGGCAACGGGCGCAAAGGCTTCGTCGTCGCTGGGTTGGGAGAGCATTGCGTGCAGCTCGCCCAGGCGCTTGCCGATGGCGCCGATCACCGCGCAGTAGCCCTGCACGGCTTCCTCCTCGTGCGCCTGGTCGACGCTCGTGTCGTCGTCGACGGCGAGCGCGAGTTCGTCGATCGTGCGGCGCTGATAGTCGAGCGCCCAGTCCCACGCATTGCCCTGATTGTCGATGAAACCCTGCACGATGATGAGCGTATGCGGCACACCCGCGGGATCGACGCGCACCACTTCGCCATAGAGCGGCGCCGTGTTCGCGTAGCCGAGCTTCGTGAGGTAGCGGCTCATTTCCGCTTCGGGGTGCACGCCCGCCATCAGCCGGCGCACGATCTTGAGCACGAGGGTTTCCGCGATCACGAGCGAGCTGTTGCTCTGCTCAGCCGCGAGCCAGCGCACTTCCGGCGTCTCGCCAAGGTCGAGCTCGTCGAGGCGCTCCGTCGGCTCGAAGCGGATCGTGCTCTGCTGCACGGTGGGCACCGTAGCGCGCTCGCGCAGTTTGCGCAGCACGCCATAGGCGAACCACGGCAGCGAGAACGCATCCGTGAGATAGCCCACCGTGCGGCCGCGCCGCACGCGCGAGAGCGCGAGCTGAATGTGCAGCGGCGTGGTGATTTCGGTGCCCCACGTAATGGCGATCGGCAGGACGTAGCGCTCGCTCGTGCCATCCGCCAGCTCGGCCTCGATCTCCGTGAACGCGAAGCCCGCGCCGTAGATCGTCGTCAGTGCCGCGAGGCGCACGGCGCGCAGCGGCTTGTCCTTGGAGGCGAACCAGCGGCGACGCGAGAGCCACGAAGGCAGCACTTCCGATTCGAGCAGCCGCACGTTTTCGGGCGTCGCACCGGTTTGCCCTTCGCGGATCACCACGGTCACGAACTCGGGCAATTGCTCGGAGGCCGGCTGGCTCCACGAAGGCCGCTGATCGCCGGCGCTCAGGAGGAACCACAGGAAGCCGTAGGGCGGGAAAGTCAGCAGATAAGGCAACTGCCCGATGGCCGGAAACACGGAGTCGGCCGTCATTTCGACGGGGGACATGCCTGCGAATTCGGAAAGATCGAGTTCCACCGCCTGCGGCGCGCGCGACAGGTTCGCCACGCACAGGATCGGCGCTTCGTCGGGCATTTCGCGCAGGTACGCGAGAATCTTGCGGTTCGCGGGCCGCAGGAAGCGGATCGTGCCGCGCCCGAACGCCTGTTTGGCGCGGCGCGTGGCGAGCATGCGGCGCGTCCAGTTGAGCAGCGAATGCGGGTCGCGGCTTTGCGCTTCGACGTTGATGGCGTCGTAGCCGTAGAGCGAGCCCATGAGCGGCGGCAGTACGAGCTGTTCGGGGTCGGCGCGCGAGAAGCCGCCATTGCGGTCCGACGACCACTGCATCGGCGTGCGCACGCCGTCGCGGTCGCCCAGGTGAATGTTGTCGCCCATGCCGAGTTCGTCGCCGTAATAGATCACGGGCGTGCCGGGCATGGAGAGCAGCAGCGAGTTGATGAGTTCGATGCGGCGGCGGTCGCGCTCCATGAGCGGCGCGAGACGCCGGCGAATACCGAGGTTCAGGCGCGCGCGCCGGTCGCTCGCGTAGGTGTTCCAGAGGTAATCGCGCTCGGAGTCCGTCACCATTTCGAGCGTGAGTTCGTCGTGATTGCGCAGGAAAATCGCCCACTGGCAGCTCGGCAGCAAGTCAGGCGTCTGCTTCATGATGTCGAGAATCGGGAAGCGGTCCTCGCTCGCAATCGCCATGTAGAGGCGCGGCATGAGCGGGAAGTGGAATGCCATGTGGCATTCGTCTTCGTTGCCGAAGTACTCCTGCACATCTTCCGGCCACTGGTTCGCTTCGGCCAGCAGCATGCGGTTCGGGTAGTGCTCGTCGATGGCCGCGCGTATGCGTTTGAGAATGCCGTGCGTCTCGGGCAGGTTCTCGTTGTTCGTGCCTTCACGCTCGACGAGATAGGGCACGGCGTCCAGACGCAGCCCGTCGATGCCCATGTCGAGCCAGAAGCGCATGACCTGCAGCACTTCGCGCAGCACGGCCGGATTGTCGAAGTTCAGGTCGGGCTGGTGTGAATAGAAGCGGTGCCAGTAGTACGCGCCGGCCACCGGGTCGTGCGTCCAGTTGGACGGCTCCGTGTCGATGAAGATGATGCGCGTGCCCTGGTACTTCTGGTCGGTGTCGGACCACACGTAGTAGTTGCGATGATTCGAGCCGGGCTTGGCGCGCCGCGCGCGCTGGAACCACGGGTGCTGGTCCGAGGTATGGTTGATGACCAGTTCGGTGATCACACGCATGCCGCGCGCATGCGCTTCCTGAATGAAGCGGCGCACGTCGGCGAGCTGGCCGTAGTCCGGGTGAACGTTGCGATAGTCGGCGATGTCGTAGCCGTCGTCGCGGCGCGGCGAGGGATAGAACGGCAGCAGCCAGATCGCCGTGACCCCGAGGCTCGCAATGTAGTCGAGCTTCGCGAGCAGGCCAGGGAAGTCGCCCACGCCATCGTTGTTCGCATCGAAGAACGATTTCACATGCACCTGGTAGATGATCGCGTCCTTGTACCAGAGCGGGTCGTCGGACAAAATCGACGGCTTGCCGCGCCGTTGCGTGCCGCGTTCCTCCTGGTGTGGATCGTGTGCGGTCGAGTCTCGCGTGACGGTCTGCACGTTCGTTGCCACAGGCTCGTGCGTAGCGGGGTCGCGTTTCATGTCGCTCCTCCGGGCGGGAAGTCCGCGTCCAGTTCGGGATGGCCCTCGATGTGCTCATCGGCGTGTTCAGGCAGCGGTTCTTCACGCGGCAGGCCCTTCGCGGGCTCGATGCGCCAGATCGCAAACGGGCGCGCATGCGGGTCGAGCCGCACGTGCTGCCAGCGCCCACGCCACTCGAAGCGCTCGCCCGTCATTTCGTCGATCACATTGAGGGGGGCGTGGTCGTCGAGGTGCCAGCGCTGGAACGTCGCCCACGAAAGTTCGAAGTCGGCGCCCTGCTCGTTGAAGGCATCGAGATTGATCGCCACGACGAGCACGTTGTCGCGCGCGGGCGTGGCCTTCTCGAAGCAGAGCAGCGAGTCGTTGCGCGCATCGAGGAACGTGATGCCGAGATGCGTGTGCAGCGCCGGGTTGGCGCGCCGGATGCGGTTGAGCGCGGCGATCTCCGCGACGATGTTGCCGGGGCGCTGCCAGTCCCATGCACGCAACTGATACTTTTCGGAGTCCAGATATTCCTCCGAATTGGGCATGGCGCGCCCTTCGCACAGTTCGAAGCCGCAATACACGCCCCACAGCCCGGAGAGCGTCGCGGCCAGCGCGGCGCGGATCAGGAAGCTCGAGCGCGCGCCGGTCTGCAAATGGCGCGGGTTGATGTCGGGCGTGTTGACGAAGAAGTTCGGCCGATAGAAGTCGCGCACCTCGGTCTGGGTGAGTTCCGTGAGG
>NZ_JBFRCL010000081.1:0-33947 GCF_040965695.1 Paraburkholderia sp. BR10937 | reverse complement strand
GCCGCGAGAATGGGCGCGCCGCACATGCCCGTGTCGCCGCCCACGACGGCGAGCGTGCCGAACGTGCCCTTGTGGGTGGCGAAGTCGCGTGCGGGCAGCGCGGCGGCGAAGAGCGCGGGGGCGTTCAGGCGCACGACGCCCGGCGTGCCTTCGGTGTCGATGCCGATCGGCGCGACCGCGACGGCGCCTGCATAGTCGCGCCCGACGCCCGTGTACAGGCCGGGCTTGGCGGCGATGAACGTCACGGTATGGGTCGCGCGCACGGCGGGGCCGCTGCCGACCACGTTGCCGGTGTCGCTGTCGAGGCCGCTCGGCACGTCGAGCGCGAGCACGTGGCCGTGGCTGCGCGCGCGTGCCGAGAGGGCTTCGGCGAGTTCGGCGAACACGCCCTCGAGCCCGCGCGCGAGACCGATGCCGAACATCCCGTCGACGAGCCAGCCGTAGGCGTCGAACGACGCGGGCGCCGACGCGGCGATGGGCACGCCCGCCGCACGCGCCGCGGCGAGCGCCCAGCGTGCGTCGTCGGGCTTGACCTCGACGGGCATGCAGACTTCCACGGCGACGCCCGCGCGATGCAGTTCCGTGGCGACGACGAGGGCGTCGCCGCCGTTGTTGCCGGGCCCGGCGGCGAACCAGACCGGCTTGTCGCTCGCCGACGAGGGCGCATGCGCGAACTGCTCGCTGAGCAAGTGCGCGGCAGCGGCGCCCGCGCGCGCCATCAGCGTGTGGGCAGGCAGGGCCGATTGCGCGGCGACTTCGGCCTTGCGCAGCTGTTCGACGGTAAGCAGCGGGATCGCACGGTCGTGCGGGTAGACGAGCACCGGTTGCCCGGCGCCAGAGGAGTGGGGAGCGTGCGTCATGACGATGCGGTCCTCAGAGGCGACATCGCAACGATACCCGAGCGCGCCCTCGGACGGCACGCCCGAGAAGCGCGGTGACCGGCACGGCGGCGCGGCAACGCCGCCCGCCGCTCAATCGCGGCCCGGCGAGAGCGCCTTGATCGTATCGGTCGGCAGGTCGGGCGCCGTGTTCGAAATCTGCTGCGCGATGAGCCGCGCCGAGCCGAGCGAAAGCGCCCAGCCTGCCGGCCCGTGGCCCGCGTTGACGTACAGGCGCGGATGGTTCACGTTGCCGACCGCGGGCAGGCCGTCGGCGGACAGCAGCTTCATGCCCTCCCAGGCAAGCGCGGCCGAAATGCGCGCGGCGCCCGGCGCCCAGTCGCGCGACGCCTCGCCGAGCAGCGCGAGGGCGTCTTCGGTGAGCGCCTCGGGCAGCGCGTCATCGACTTCCTGTGCGCGCAGCAGCACGGCGGCGCCCGATATGCGCAGCCGGTGATTCATGCGCGCAATGGCGATGCGCTTGCCGGCGTCGACGATCGTGGTCTGCGGCACGCATTCCTCGTGCGCCACCGGGGAATTGAGCGTGTGCATGCGCAGCGGATAGAACGGCATCTTGAGGCCGAGCGGCGCGAGGAGGCGCGGCGTTTGCGCGCCCGCGGCGACCACGACGGCATCGCCCGAGATCACTTCGACGTCGCGCGAGCGGCCCGCTTCGTGCGCAGGCGGCGCGAGCTCCACGGCCGCGCGCCGGTCTTCGAGGCGAATCGCATTGACCTCGCGGCTCATCTCGAACTGCACGCCGCCCTGGGCGTCGAGCACCTGCTTGAGCAGCTTCACGAAGAGCGGGCAGTTGGCCACCCGGCCGGTCTCGAAGCGCACGCCGCCCGCAAACGGCGGATCGGCGGGGATCGCATGGTCGAAAGCCACGCATTCGGCGGGCGACAACGCGTGATGAGGCGTCTCGAAGCGCCGCAGCAGTTCGAGGGCCGGTTGCGTGAGCGACCATTCGTCGTTGCCGCGCACGAGGTAGAGCAGACCGTCGCGCTGCTCGTAGTCGAGCTGGAAGCGCGCGTCGATGTCGGCGAGCGCCGCTTGCGCCGAGTCGATGAGCGGGCGCAGCAGCGCATAGCGCCCGGCGAACGCCTCGGAGCCGTGCAGCGTGGCGAGGCGCTTGACGAAACCGTGTGCGTGGCCGCGCCAGCCCGTCTTGCTGATCACGCCACCGGACGATTGACGGCCATTGCGCAGGAAGGTGGGGCCGAACCAGACGTCGAGCGGCGTGGGCAGCGCAATGCCGCTATGCCCGTAGGTCGCGCCTTGCGCAACGGTGGCGTGGCGTTCGATTACGCAGACGCGATGCCCGGCCGCGCGCAGCTGCCAGGCGGTAGCGATGCCGGCGATTCCGCCGCCGATGACGATGACATCCATGACGATACGATCTGCAGGCAGGTGGCGCTCGCTCGGGTGAGGGCGTCCTGCCGAAGGTGGGGCGTGCGGCGCGCCGAAGCCATGCCCGGGTGCGCCGATCAGACGAAACGCGCAATCATAGCAGCGAAAGCGTCCGCATCGCCATGCGCGAGGCCGGCTTGCCACACGCGTTGCGCGTGGCCGCCGGGGCGGTCAGGACAGGTCTTCCGGGTTATAATCGCGGTCTCCCTTCGCCTGACCGTCGCCATCCCCCCGCGCGACGCATCGCCACCTTGCGACGTGTTTCGCGCGAGGCGAAGCCGCGACGTAACTCTGACGCAACCTCGACGCAACGCCCCAGTCCATGGCCCACTTCTCGTGTTTCCCCGGCGCTTCGGCCCTTTCCGACTTCCGTCAGACCCGCCTGCTCGAGACGCTTCAGCGTATCGACGCCAACATCGTCGGCGTGCACGGCCAGTATCTGCACTTCGTCAATTCGGCCGCGCAGCTCTCCGCCGACGACAGGGCGAAGATCGAAGCGCTGATGCACTACGGCGCGCCGTTCGCGGCCCCGCAGGAGCGCGGCAGCGCGCTCACGTTCCTCGTCGTGCCCCGCTTCGGCACGGTGTCGCCGTGGGCGAGCAAGGCCACGGACATCGCGCACCATTGCGGCCTCGAGCAGGTGCGCCGCATCGAGCGCGGCGTCGAATACACCGTGGTGCTCAAGTCGGGCCTGCTCGGCGGCAAGAAGACGCTGTCGGATGAGGCGCACGCCGCTGTCGCCGCGGCGCTGCACGACCGCATGACGGAAAGCGTGGCGCCTTCGCGCGACGCGGCGCTGCATCTGTTCGACGAACTGCCGGCCCGCCCGATGCAGACCGTCGACGTGCTCGGCCACGGCCGTGCGGCGCTGGAAACGGCCAACGGTGAACTGGGCCTCGCGCTTGCCGACGATGAAATCGACTATCTGGTCGAAAACTTCAAGAAGCTCGAGCGCAACCCGACCGACGTCGAGCTGATGATGTTCGCGCAGGCCAACAGCGAGCATTGCCGCCACAAGATCTTCAACGCGAGCTGGACGATCGACGGCCAGGATCAGGATATGTCGCTCTTCGCGATGATCCGCAACACCGAGAAGATCAGCCCGCAGGGCACGATCGTTGCCTACTCGGACAACTCGTCGATCATGGAAGGCGCGGTCGCGGAGCGCTGGTTCCCGCGCAAGAACCACGCCGACGGCACGCCTGGCGAGCAATATGGCCGCCACACCGAACTCACGCACACGCTGATGAAGGTGGAGACGCACAATCACCCCACGGCGATCTCGCCGTTCGCGGGCGCGGCCACGGGCTCGGGCGGCGAAATCCGCGACGAAGGCGCAACGGGCCGCGGCGCGCGTCCGAAGGCCGGCCTCACGGGCTTCACGGTTTCGAACCTCGACCTGCCCGATGCGCGCGAAGCATGGGAAGACGCCCGCGACGCGGCCGTGCCGCTCGCGCTGCGCAACCCCGCCGACACGCAGGGCGCCTACGGCCGCCCGGACCGCATCGCATCGCCGCTGCAGATCATGATCGACGGCCCGCTCGGCGGCGCCGCGTTCAACAACGAATTCGGCCGCCCGAACCTCGGCGGCTATTTCCGCACCTACGAGCAGAACGTGGCAGGCACCGTGCGCGGCTATCACAAGCCGATCATGATCGCAGGCGGCCTCGGCAACATCAGCGCGCAGCACACGCACAAGCACGACCTGCCGGCCGGCACGCTGCTGATCCAGATCGGCGGCCCGGGCATGCGCATCGGCATGGGCGGCGGCGCGGCCAGCTCGATGGCCACCGGCACCAACACCGCAGAACTCGACTTCGACTCGGTCCAGCGCGGCAACCCGGAAATCGAACGTCGCGCGCAGGAAGTCATCAACTCGTGCTGGCAGCTGGGCGAGCGCAACCCGATCCTGAGCATTCATGACGTGGGCGCGGGCGGTCTTTCCAACGCCTTCCCGGAACTCGTCGACGGCGCCGACAAGGGCGCGCGCTTCGAACTGCGCAAGGTGCAGCTCGAAGAGTCGGGTCTTTCGCCGCGCGAAATCTGGTCGAACGAATCGCAGGAACGCTACGTTCTCGCGATCGCGCCCGCCGATCTGGCGGGGTTCCAGGCGATCTGCGAGCGTGAGCGCTGCCCGTTCGCCGTCGTGGGCGTCGCGACCGACGCGCGCGACCTGAAGCTCATCGACACCGACGAGCAGGCGCTCGCCGCCAACGGCGGCCACCAGCCCGTCGACATGCCGATGGACATCCTGCTCGGCAAGCCCCCGCGCATGCACCGCAACGTCGAGCACGCGAGCATGCCGCTCGCGCCGGTCGAAGTCACGGGCGTATCGCTCGACGAAGTCGCGAAGAGCGTGCTGCGCCACCCGACCGTGGGCAGCAAGTCGTTCCTCATCACCATCGGCGACCGCTCGGTGGGCGGCACGACGGTGCGCGACCAGATGGTCGGCCCGTGGCAGGTGCCGGTGGCCGACTGCGCGATCACCGCGCTCGACTACGCGGGCTACAAGGGCGAAGCGATGACGATGGCCGAGCGCACGCCGCTCGCCGTGATCGATGCGCCCGCATCGGGCCGCATGGCCGTGGGCGAGGCGATCACCAACATCGCCAGCGCGCCCATTCTGTCGCTCGACAAGCTCAAGCTCTCCGCGAACTGGATGGCCGCGTGCGGCGCTCCGGGCGAGGACGCCGCGCTGTACGACACCGTGAAGGCGATCGGCATGGAGCTGTGCCCTGCGCTGGGCATCGGCATTCCAGTGGGCAAGGATTCGCTCTCCATGCGCACGAAGTGGAACGAGGAAGGCGTGGCGAAGGAAGTGGTCGCGCCGGTGTCGCTCATCATCTCGGCGTTCGCGCCGGTCGACGACGTGCGCCGCCATCTCACGCCGCAACTGCGCCGCGTCGACGAGGCGGGCGAGTCGGTGCTGATCGCAATCGATCTGGGCCGCGGCAAGAACCGCATGGGGGGCAGCATCTTCGCGCAGGTCACGCAGCAGGTCGGCGACGCGGTGCCCGACGTGGACAGCGCCGAAGACCTCAAGCAGTTCTTCACGGCCATCCAGCAACTGAACGCGAACGAGCAACTGCTCGCGTACCACGACCGCTCGGACGGCGGCCTGTGGGCGACGGTCTGCGAAATGGCCTTCGCGGGTCATACGGGCGTGTCGCTGAACGTGGACATGCTCACGCTCGACAACGAGCACGAGTCCGACTACGGCGACGCCAAGGACTGGGCGAAGCAGACGAGCGGCCGCCGCGAAGACCGCACGCTGCGCGCGCTCTTCTCCGAAGAACTGGGCGCCGTGATCCAGGTGCCCGCACAGCAGCGCGACGTCGTGATGGGCGTGCTGCGTCAGCATGGCCTCTCGGTGTGCTCACACGTGATCGGCACGCTGAACAACCGCGACTCGATCGAAATCTACCGTGACGCAAAGCGCATCTACGAAGCGCCGCGTGCGGAGCTGCAACGCGTGTGGAGCGAAGTGAGCTGGCGCATTGCGCGTCTGCGCGACAACCCCGCGTGCGCCGATTCCGAATACGACGCGCTGCTCGACGCCGCCGATCCGGGCATGCAACCGCATCTCACCTTCGATCCGGCCGAGGACATCGCTGCGCCGTTCATCGGCCAGGGTGCGCGTCCGCGTGTGGCGATCCTGCGCGAACAGGGCGTGAATTCGCACCTCGAAACCGCGTACGCGTTCGACCGCGCCGGCTTCGACGCGCACGACGTGCACATGAGCGACCTGCTCGAAGGCCGCGCCACGCTCGCCGACTTCGCGGGTGCGGTGGCCTGCGGCGGCTTCTCGTACGGCGACGTGCTGGGTGCGGGCGAAGGCTGGGCCAAGACGATCCGCTTCAACGCGAAGCTCGCGGACATGTTCGCGGCGTTCTTCGCGCGTCAGGACACGTTTGCGCTCGGCATCTGCAACGGCTGCCAGATGATGTCGAGCCTCGCCTCGATGATCCCGGGCGCCGAAGCCTGGCCGAAGTTCACGCGCAACAAGTCTGAGCAGTTCGAAGCGCGCTTCTCGCTGGTGGAAGTGCAGGGCTCGCCGTCGATCTTCTTCGCCGGCATGGAAGGCTCGCGCATTCCGGTGGCGGTCGCGCACGGCGAAGGTTTCGCGGACTTCTCGCAGCAGGGCGACATCTCGAAGGTTGCGGTGGCGATGCGCTACGTCGACCATCGCGCCCAGGCGACCGAGGCCTACCCGTTCAATCCGAACGGCTCGCCGCAAGGCATCACCTCGGTCACGACGCCCGACGGCCGCTTCACGGTGCTGATGCCGCACACCGAGCGCGTGCAGCGCACGGTGACGATGAGCTGGCACCCCGAAGCCTGGGGTGAGGCGAGCCCGTGGATGCGTGCGTTCCAGAACGCGCGCAAGTGGGTGGGCTAACGCGCTTCGCGAACCACGCGAACTTCGCGGACGGTTGACGCCAGGGCAGGGCAACCCGCTCTGGCGGAAAACCCCGGTCATGCCTCGACTGCGAGTGCGGACCGGGGTTTTTGCTTTTTGGGCGCCGCCCGGCGCGGTTTTGCGGTGAATAGCGACGTTAATCGCCGCATATTTTGCGGGGATTAACTTGTGCATGCGGCGAATACGGCTCATAATCGCCGCATGAATAGCGGCGAATACACCTACATCTGGCAGGCCGGCGACTGGCCTCAGTGGCGCTTCGATCTGGCAGCGCTCGCCGAGCCCATGGCCGAGGTCAGCCGTGCCCAGGGCCTGCTGGTGGGCAGGCTGGCCGATGTCGGTCTCGCGCTGCGCGATCAGGCGAGTCTGGCGGCCCTGACGGAGGACGTGCTCAAGACCAGCGAGATCGAGGGCGAGCAACTCGACGTCGCCTCCGTGCGTTCGTCGATCGCGCGCCGCATGGGCGTGGACATCGGGGCGCTCGCGCCGGTGGACCGCCACGTGGAAGGCGTGGTGGAGATGGTGCTCGACGCGACCACCAACAGCCGCGCGCCGGTCACGCGCGAGCGCCTGTTCGGCTGGCACGCCGCGCTGTTTCCTACGGGCTACGCGGGCCTGTCGCGCATCAACGTCGGGGCATGGCGCGACGATGCGAACGGGCCCATGCAGGTGATCTCGGGGCCGATCGGCCGTCAACGCGTGCATTTCGAAGCGCCGCCCGCGAACCGGCTGGAAGCCGGAACGCGGCGCTTTCTCGACTGGCTCAACGGCCCGGCGCAAGAGCCGCCGCTGATCAAGGCCGCTCTGGGCCACCTGTGGTTCGTCACGCTGCACCCGTTCGACGACGGCAACGGCCGCGTGGCAAGAGCCATCGGCGACTTGCTGCTCGCGCGCGCGGACGGCAGTGCGCAGCGCTTTTACAGCCTCTCCGCGCAGATTCAGCGGGAGCGCAAAGGCTATTACGAGATTCTGGAGCGCACGCAGCGCGGCTCGATGGATGTCACGCTGTGGCTCGCCTGGTTCTTCGACGCGCTGCATCGCGCGGTCGATCAGGCACAAATCACGCTGGACGCCGTGCTTGCCAAGGCGCGCTTCTGGCGCGAGTGGGCCACGACGCCGTTCAACGAGCGCCAGGTCAAGCTCCTGAACCGCCTGCTCGACGGCTTCGACGGCAAGCTCACGAGCGGCAAGTGGGCAGCCATCGCCAAATGCTCGTCCGATACGGCGTTACGCGATATCAACGACCTGGTGGCGCGCGGCGTGCTGCGCAAGGCGGAGGGTGGCGGGCGCAGCACGAGCTACGAGCTCGACGCGTAGCCACAAACAAAACCCCGCGCCTTTGCAGGTCGCGGGGCTTTTTGCAGCACGCAGAGCCGCGTGCAGCCTTACTGAATCTTCGCTTGCTTGCGCAGATTCTCTTCGAACGCCTGCAGCTTTTCCTGCTGGATCTGCTGGACGATCTGCGGGCGCACCTGCTCGAGCGGCGGCGGCGTGACCGGGCGGATGTCGTCCACGCGGATGATGTGCCAGCCGAACTGCGTGTGCACCGGCGTATCGGTCATCTGGCCTTTCTGCAGATGCGTGGCCGCCGTCGCGAACTCCGGCACGTAGGCCTTCGGATCGGACCAGTCGAGGTCGCCGCCGTTCTTGGCCGAACCAGGGTCCTTCGAATACTGCTTCGCGAGGTCTTCGAAGCTGGCGCCGGCCTTGATCTTCGCGATCAGGTCCTTGGCCTGCTGCTCGTTGTCCACGAGGATGTGATGCAGGTGGAATTCGCTGCCGCCCGCGTCCTTGGTCAACTGGTCGTAGCGCGCCTTGACTTCGGCGTCGCTCGGCTGGTTGTTCTTCACGAAGTTCTCGATCAGCGCGCGCAGCACGACGGTCTGCTGTGCCACGGCGATCTGCGCCTTCACGTCCGGCTTGTTCGGAATGCCTTCGCGAATGGCTTCCTGCATGAGGATTTCGCGATTCACGAGCTCTTCGCGCACGGCCATCTGCAGCTGCGGCGAATCCTGCTGGCCTTGATGCACGAGCTGCTCGACCAGCGCATCGGCGCGCGCTTTGGGAATCGGCGTGCCGTTCACGACGGCGATGTTCTGCGCAAAGGCGGGAGCCGCCGCGCATGCAGCCAGCAACACCCAAAGATGGGTTTTCTTCAAGGTCATCGGAAAGTCCTAACGGGGCGAACCAAAATGGCGAACAAAAGGATCAAGCAGGTCGAAATCTAGCGTGGGCTACCGGCGCAGCGCCGCGGCTTCTTCGGGCGTGAGCGCCGTGATCGCGAGTGCGTGGATGCCGCGCTGCATGGCCTCGGCCAGCGCATCATACACCATGCGATGCCTTGCCACGCGGGCTTTCCCCGCGAATGCGCCCGCAACGATCGTGACATGATAGTGACCGCCGGCAGCGGCGCCGGCGTGTCCGGCATGCTGCGCGCTGTCGTCGCGCACGTCGATGGAAACGGGGGCGAGCGCCGCGGTGAGGCGCGTTTCGATCAGCGCCATGCGCTCCGCCGGGCTAGCGTTGAGAAAGACGTCGCTCATTCTTCTTCCTTCATGTAACGCGACAGCCACAGGCTCTGGCCGACGATGAACACCACGAGGATGCCGGTCGCGCCGAACAGCTTGAAGTCGACCCACGCGTCGGTGGAGAAGTGGAACGCCACGAAGAGATTGAGAATGCCGAGCAGCGCGAAGAAGATCGACCAGACGAAGTTCAGCTGCGTCCAGATGCGCGGCGGCAGGGTGATCTGCTTGCCCATCATCGCTTCGATGAGGTTCTTGCCGAATGCCATTTGCGAGACGAGCAACACGACCGAGAACGCCCAGTAGAGCACGGTGGGTTTCCACTTGATGAAGGTTTCGTCGTGCAGCATCAGCGTCGCGCCGCCGAACACGACGACGATGCCGAGCGAAAGCCACAGCATCGGGTCGACCTTGCGGTGACGGAACGCGACCCACGCGATCTGCACGAGCGTAGCTCCAATCGCCACGGCCGTAGCCGTAAAGATGCCCCACAGCTTGAAGGCGACGAAAAAGAGGATGATCGGGAACAGATCAAACAGAAATTTCATTATCGGCCTGAGAGTTGACGAATTGAGCCCGGCAAAAGAGGGCACGACGCTTTCAAGGCCCGGTTTTACCCAGCGGCGCCCCGCGCGGGGCTGCCTTGCCAGCGTTCACTTGGGCTCGAATTGTAGCGCAGCCGAATTGATGCAATACCGAAGGCCCGTCGGGGCCGGACCATCCTCGAACACGTGGCCGAGGTGTGCGCCGCAGTTCTTGCAGCGCACCTCGATGCGCAGCATGCCGTGCGTGCGGTCGGTTTTCTCCTCGATCACTTCGCCGTTGATCGGGCGGAAGTAGCTCGGCCAGCCGCAACCGGCGTCGAATTTCGTGTCGGACTCGAAGAGCGGCGTGCCGCAACACACACAGTCATACACGCCGCGATCGAAATGATCCCAGTACTTGCCCGTGAAGGCGCGCTCGGTGGCCGCATGGCGCGTGACCTGGTACTGGCCTTCGTCGAGCTGCTCGCGCCATTGCTCGTCGGACTTGTAGCCGGGGTAGGAGGGGGAGTTGTGGTCGTCCTGGCTCATGTCGGGTTCCTGTCGGGTGGGAAACAAGGATCACGTAGATGGGGGCGCGCTCACGAAGAGCAACTGACTTCGAGCGAACTCGCCCAGTCGGGCGGCAGCCCCGCGTACGACGCGTTCTCGGGCTGCTCGTCGAATGGCCGCTCCAGCACCTTCGCGAGCCGCTCGACTTCGCTGAAGTCTTTTTGCGCGGCGCGCTCGATCGCCGTTTGCGCGAGGTGATTGCGCAGCACGTATTTCGGATTGGTGCGGTTCATTGCCTCCGCGCGCGCGGCGTCGTCGCGTGTTTCGTGCGCGAGGCGCGCGCGGTAGTCGGCGGCCCAGGCGTCGAAGGCGGGGCGATCGAGAAAGAGATCGCGCACCGACGTGTCGCCGCTCGCGTCATGCTTCGAGACACGCGAGAGATGGCGATACGTGAGCGTGAAATCGGCACGGTTGGCATGCATGATTTCGAACAGCTTGTTCGCGAGCGCGTCGTCGCCTTCGCGCGCGTGTTCGAGGCCGAGCTTCGCGCGCATGCGCGATTCGAGCGCGGGCGCGAAGTGCCCCTTGAAGCGTTCGAGCACGCCTTGCGCATCGGCCACCACGCGCTCGCCGCGCTTCTTCTCGTCGGCGATGTCGTAGTGCGCGCCGAACAGCGGCACGAGCGCCTGCGCGAGGCAGAAGAGATTCCAGTACGCGATCTGCGGCTGCATGCGGTACGCGTAGCGGCCCTGCGAATCCGAGTGATTGCAGATGTGGTTGGCGTCGAAGCCGTCCATGAAGCCGAACGGACCGTAGTCGATCGTGAGGCCGAGGATCGACATGTTGTCGGTGTTCATCACGCCGTGGCAGAAGCCCACGGCCTGCCACTCGACTATCAGCGCCGCCGTGCTGCGCACCGCTTCGTCGAGCAGGGCGAGGTAGGGGTCGTCGGCTTCGCGCAGTTGCGGATAGAAGCGCGCGATCACGTGGTCGGCGAGTGCGCGCAGCGCGTCCACGTCGTCGCGAGAATAGAAATGCTCGAAGTGGCCGAAGCGCACGAAGCTCGGCGACACGCGCGTGACGACCGCCGCCGTTTCCATCTCTTCGCGGCGCACGGGCTGGTCGGAGCCGGTCACCGTGAGGGCGCGCGTGGTCGGAATGCCGAGATGATGCATGGCCTCCGAGCACAGGAACTCGCGGATCGACGAGCGCAGCACGGCGCGGCCGTCGCCCATGCGCGAATAGGGCGTGCGGCCCGCGCCTTTGAGCTGAACCTCGTTGCGCCTGCCCTCGTGTTCGACCTCGCCGAGCGTGAGCGCGCGGCCGTCGCCGAGTTGGCCCGCCCATACGCCGAACTGGTGGCCGGAGTAGACCGTTGCGTACGACATGGCCGAAGGCGAGCGCTCGCGCGTGAAATTCCCGCTGAAGAACCCGGCGAACGCGGGATCGGCAACAGCCGATGCATCGAGCCCGAGTTGCGCCGCCATGGCCTGTGAGAAGCCGACAACGTAAGGCGCAGGCAGCGGCGCGCCGGGCAGCCGCGTGTAAAAGCGGGCGCCGAGTGCGGCGAACGCGTCGTCGCGCGGCACGATCAATGCGCGTTCGAAGTCGGCGAGCGGACCGGTGGCGGGCATGAGCGGAGCGGACGAGCCGCCTTGAGAGTCGGTAGTGCCTGGTGAAAACGACATATTGAGGGCCTGTTGAATAGTCGATATTGTAAGTCCGCACCCGCCGGCGTGCTGGGGCACGTTCGAAGCTTGCCGGCGCGCCAGCCAGAGATGCGAAAGCAAAACGCGAAAGACAACGACACCGAACGCCGATCCAACGCGAGGAGACCGCCACCGATGAGTGCGCCGCTGCTGGGACAGATGATGGATGTGCCGCTCACGCTCCCGTCGTTGATTGCGCATGCGGCGCGCCATCATGGCAGCGCGCAGATCGTCTCGCGCCGCGTCGAGGGCGATATTCATCGTTACACGTACCGCGAGTGCGAGACGCGCTCGAAGCAGCTTGCCCAGGCGCTCATGGCGCTGGGCGTGGCGCCCGGCGAGCGCGTCGGCACGCTGGCCTGGAACGGCTACCGGCATCTCGAAGCCTATTTCGGCGTGACCGGCTTCGGCGCCGTGTGCCACACCATCAATCCGCGGCTCTTTCCCGAACAGATCGCCTGGATCGTCAATCACGCCGACGACCGCTACGTGCTGTTCGACATCACGTTCGCCGCGCTCGTCGACACGCTCGCGCCGCAATGCCCGAACGTGCGCGGCTGGATCGCGCTGTGCGACGAGTCGCACCGGCCGGCCATGCGCACGGAAGTGCTCGGCTACGAAACGCTGCTCGCCGCGCAGGATGGCAGCTACGCGTGGCCCGAACTCGACGAGCGCAGCGCCTCGAACCTTTGCTACACGTCCGGCACCACGGGCAACCCGAAAGGGGCGCTCTACACGCACCGCTCGTCGGTGCTGCACGCGTATGGCGCGTCGCTGCCCGACGCCATGGGGCTTTCCGCGCGCGATGCGATCCTGCCGGTCGTGCCGATGTTCCATGTGAACGCATGGGGCATTCCGCATGCGGCGCCGCTCACGGGCGCAAAGCTCGTGATGCCCGGCAAGGACCTCGACGGCAAGTCGCTCTACGAACTCATGGAAGCGGAAGGCGTCACCGCCTCGGCCGGCGTGCCCACGGTCTGGCTCGGCTTGCTGGCGTATGTGCGCAGCGCGGGCGTGCGTTTTACCACGCTGCAGCGCACGGTGGTGGGCGGCTCGGCCTGCCCGCCGGCGATCCAGCGCGCCTTCGAGGACGACTACGGCGTGCAGACCATCCACGCTTGGGGCATGACGGAGATGTCGCCGCTCGGCACGCTCTCGAGGCTCAACTGGGAGCAGTCGGAGCGTCCGCGCGAAGCGCAGCAGGCACTACTCGAAAAGCAGGGGCGCGTGATCTTCGGCGTGGACATGAAGATCGTGGGCGAAGACGGGCGGGAACTGCCGTGGGATGGCGTGACGTTCGGCGACCTGCACGTGCGCGGGCCGTGGGTGATCGACCGTTATTTCCGCCAGGAAAGCGGCTCGCCGCTCGTGGACGGCTGGTTCCCCACGGGCGACGTCGCCACGATCGACCCCGACGGCTTCCTGCACATCACCGACCGCAGCAAGGACGTGATCAAGTCGGGCGGCGAGTGGATCAGCTCGATCGAGCTGGAGAACATCGCCGTGGCGCATCCGGCTATCGCGGAGGCCGCGTGCATTGCCTGCGCGCATCCGCGCTGGACCGAGCGGCCGCTCATCGTCGCGGTGAAGAAGCCCGGCGCCGCGATCACGCGTGAAGAACTCCTCGCGCACTTCGAAGGCAAGGTCGCGAAATGGTGGCTACCCGACGACGCCGTGTTCGTCGATGAATTGCCGCATACGGCAACGGGCAAGCTGCAAAAGCTCAAGCTGCGCGAGCAGTTCCGCGCCTATGTGTTGCCGACTGCGCTCGCCGTGGAGGGGTGTCCGATCGATCCGGCGCAAGACGCCGCGAAGCGCGGATAAGCCACCCCGAGTCCCCCCGCGCAGCCGCGCAAGGTTCTCCGGCGCAGCCATCTGGCTGCGTTTTTTTCTTCCGACTTTTGCCCGCCGACCCGCCGGATTCGTGCGTTCAGTACAAACCCTGGCGTCTGCAGCGCAGCAAAAAATTGAACGAACGTTCTTTTTTGGGTATTCTGCCTGCTGACCGGGAATGTCGGACAATGAAACCGACGACGCACATCGCGGCCCGCAAGCATGGAGGCAGGCAAATGGCAGTGGACTACACGACTCGCGACGGCGTCGCCGTCATCACGCTCAATAATCCGCCCGTCAACGGCCTCGGGCATTCGACCCGCGCAGGCATTGTCGAGGGCCTCGCGCGCGCCGCGAGTGATCCGGCCGTTGCGGCCATCGTGATCACGGGTGCCGGCAAGGCGTTCTCGGGCGGCGCGGACATCACCGAATTCAACACGCCCAAGGCGATGCAGGAGCCCACGCTCCACACCGTCATCAAGGAAGTTGAAAAGAGCGCGAAGCCGGTCGTGGCCGCGATCCATAGCGTGGCCATGGGCGGCGGTCTCGAACTGGCGCTCGGCGCGCACTACCGGATCGCCGCTGCCGGCGCGCAGATCGCGCTGCCCGAAGTGAAGCTCGGCATTCTGCCGGGCGCGGGCGGCACGCAGCGTCTGCCGCGCGCGATCGGCCTCGAAGCCGCGCTCAACATGATCGTCACGGGCGCGCCGGTGATGAGCGAAAAGCTCGCGACTTCGGGGCTCTTCGACGCCATGGCGCAAGGCGATCTGCTCGAAGAGGCGATCGCATTCGCGCGCAAGGCCGCCGACAAGCCGGGCCCGCATCCACTCGTGCGCAACCGCAAGATCGAACACGCGAACGCCGAAGGCTTCCTGCAGTTCTCGCGCAACACCGTTGGCGCGATGGCGAAGAACTATCCCGCGCCGGTCAAGTGCGTCGACGCCATCGCGGCGGGGGTGAAGCAGGGCTTCGACAAGGGTCTCGTGTTCGAGCGCGAATGCTTCCTCGAACTCGTGCAGACGCCGGAAAGCCGCGCGCTGCGCCATGCGTTCTTCGGCGAGCGCGCTGCGAGCAAGATTCCCGATGTGCCGTCTAGCACGCCCACGCGCGACATCCAGAAGGTCGCGGTGATCGGCGCGGGCACGATGGGCGGCGGCATCACGATGAACTTCCTCAACGCGGGCGTGCCGGTCACGCTGCTGGAAACGAAGCAGGAAGCGCTCGACCGCGGCCTCGCCACGATCCGCAAGAACTACGAGGCGCAGGTCAAGAAGGGCAAGCTCACGCAGGAGAAGGTGGAAGCGCGCATGGCTCTCATCAGCCCGACGCTTTCCTACGACGACCTCAAGCAAGCCGATCTCATCATCGAAGCGGTGTTCGAAGAACTCGGCGTGAAGGAGCAGGTGTTCAAGCGCCTCGACGAAGTCGCCAAGGCCGGCGCGATCCTCGCCTCGAACACCTCGACGCTCGACGTCGACAAGATCGCGGCGTTCACGAAGCGTCCGCAGGACGTGGTGGGTCTGCACTTCTTTAGTCCTGCCAACGTGATGAAGCTGCTCGAAGTCGTGCGCGGCAAGGAAACGGCCAAGGACGTGCTCGCCACTGTCATGCAGGTCGCGAAGAAGATCCGCAAGACGGCCGTGGTTTCGGGCGTGTGCGACGGCTTCATCGGCAACCGCATGATCGAGCAGTACGTGCGTCAGGCGCTCTATATGCTCGAAGAAGGCGCGCTGCCCGCGCAAGTGGACCGGGCGATCGAGAAGTTCGGCTTCGCGATGGGCCCGTTTCGCATGAGCGATCTGGCCGGCAACGATATCGGCTGGGCCATTCGCAAGCGCCGTTATCAGGAACACCCGGACATGAAGTACTCGAAAATCGCCGACCGTCTGTGCGAGACCGGCCGCTTCGGGCAGAAGACCGGCGCGGGATGGTACGACTACAAGGCGGGCGAGCGCAACGCGCTGCCGTCGAAACTCGTCGACGAGATGATCGTGGCGTACTCGAAGGAAGCGGGTGTGGAACGCCGCAAGATCAGCGACGAGGAAATCGTCGAGCGTCTCGTGTTCTCGCTCGTCAACGAAGGCGCGAAGATTCTCGAAGAGGGCATCGCTTCGAAGGCGTCGGACGTCGACATGGTCTATCTCACGGGCTACGGCTTCCCGCTGTGGCGCGGCGGCCCGATGCTGTACGCCGACACGGTCGGCCTCTACAACGTCGAACGTGCGATTCGCCGCTACGCGCAGCAGCGCAATGGCGAGGCGTGGGAAGTCGCGCCTTCGATCGTCGAGCTGGCTGCCAGCGGCGGTACGTTCAACTAAACATCACTTGCGGACGCAATAGCGGACGAACAGGCGGACGAACATCATGAGAAGCGCAGACGACGTGCTCCTGCTGATCGACCTGCAATACGACTTCATGCCGGGCGGCGCGCTTGCCGTCGCCCATGGCGATGAAGTCGTGCCGGTCGCGAACCGGCTCGCGCAGGGCTTCAGCCATGTGGTGCTCACGCAGGACTGGCACCCTGCGCAGCACGTCTCGTTTGCGGCCAATCATGCGGGACGTGCGCCGTTCGAAACGACGACGCTGCCTTACGGCGAGCAGGTGCTGTGGCCCGTGCATTGCGTGCAGGGCACCGAAGGCGCCGCGCTGCATCGCGACCTGGACGTGCCGCATGCGCGCGCGGTGATCCGCAAGGGCCATCACGCCGACGTGGACAGCTACTCGGCGTTTCTCGAGGCCGACCGCAAGACGCCCACCGGACTCGCGGGCTATCTGCGCGACGTGGGCGTGAAGCGCGTGTACTGCTGCGGCCTCGCGACCGACTATTGCGTGGCGTGGTCCGCGCTCGACGCGCGCGCCGCGGGCTTCGAAGCCGTGCTGATCGAAGATGCCTCGCGCGCCATCGACCTGAACGGCTCGCTCGTCGCCGCGTGGCAGCAGTTGCTGGCCGCCGGTGTGAAGCGCGTGCAATCGGCCGAGGTGCTGGCAGCGTCCGCCTGAACGTCCAATCAAAGACATCCTCTGGATTCAATCTTCGTAGTGGGAGACATCGCATGACTGACGCCGTAATCGTATCGACCGCCCGCACGGGCCTCGCCAAATCCTGGAAGGGCGCCTTCAACATGACGCACGGCGCCACGCTCGGCGGGCACGTGACGCAAGCCGCCGTCGAGCGCGCGAAGATCGACCCCGCCCGCGTGGAAGACGTGATCATGGGCTGCGCAAACCCTGAGGGCGCCACGGGCGCGAATATCGCGCGCCAGATCGCGCTGCGTGCGGGCCTGCCCGTGAGCGTGCCGGGCATGACGGTGAACCGCTTCTGTTCATCCGGACTCCAGACGATCGCGCTTGCCGCGCAACGCGTGATCGCGGGCGAAGGCGACGTGTTCGTCGCAGGCGGGGTGGAATCGATCTCGTGCGTGCAGAACGAGATGAACCGCCACATGGTGGCCGAAGGCTGGCTGAACCAGCACAAGCCCGAAATCTACTGGAGCATGCTGCAAACGGCCGAGAACGTCGCGAAGCGCTATGAAATCTCGAAGGATCGCCAGGACGAATACGGCGTGCAGTCGCAGCTGCGCGCGGCGGCCGCGCAGGCCGCGGGTCTCTTCAACGACGAAATCGTGCCGATGACGGTGCTCGCCGGTGTGGCCGACAAGGCCACGGGACAGCTCGTCACGAAGGAAGTGACGATCGCCGCCGACGAAGGCATTCGCGCCGACACCACGCTCGAAGGCGTTGCGAAGATCCGCACGGCGATGCCGGGCGGCGTCATCACGGCCGGCAACGCGAGCCAGTTCTCGGACGGTGCGAGCGCCTGCGTCGTGATGAACGCGAAAGTCGCGGAGCGCGAAGGCCTGCAGCCGCTCGGCATTTTCCGCGGCTTCGCGGTGGCGGGCTGCGAGCCGGACGAGATGGGCATCGGTCCTGTCTTCGCGGTGCCCAAGCTGCTCAGGCAGACGGGCCTGAAGGTCGAGGACATCGACCTGTGGGAGCTGAACGAAGCGTTCGCCGTGCAGGTGCTGTACTGCCGCGACAAGCTCGGCATTGCCGCCGACCGCCTGAACGTGAATGGCGGCGCGATTGCCGTCGGTCACCCGTACGGCGTGTCGGGCGCGCGCCTCACGGGCCACGCGCTCATCGAAGGCAAGCGCCGCGGCGCGAAGTTCGTCGTGGTGACGATGTGCATCGGCGGCGGGCAGGGCGCTGCCGGCCTCTTCGAAGTCGTCTGACGCCAGGGCGCGGCAGTGGACAGCCCGCTGCCGCACTCACGATTTCACCGCTTTCCCACGGCTTTGCGCGCGTCGGGCCACCCTCGCGCCCGAGCCGCTGCGGGTATCATGACGGCTGTCGGCGCGCGCACGGTGCGGCGCCTGTTCCCATGCAGACAGAAAGGGGTGAGTTCGTGATTCGTCATATCGTGATGTGGAAGCTCAAGGAGTCGGCCGAAGGCGCGACGCGTGCCGAGAACGTCGTCAAGTTCAAGGCGCTGCTCGAAGGCTGCCGCGATCTCGTGCCGGGCACGCTGCACCTCGAAGTCGGTGTGGCCGAGCCGGGCCTCGCTTCCACGTTCGACCTCGTGCTCGTTTCCGACTTCGCCGATCAGGCCGCGCTCGATGGCTATCAGGATCACCCCGAGCATCTCGTCGTGAAGCAGTTCGCGAAGCTCGTGGTCGAGTCGCGCCAGTGCGTGGATTACGTGGCCTGAAGCGCATCATGACCGGTACCGCAGATCAATCGCAGAGCGGCGGCGCGCCAAAAGGCGCTAACGCACAACCAGCGCAACCGTCGCTCACGATCATCGAGAGTCCCTTCGTCGAGCATCTCGGCGCGCAACTCGTGAGCGCGCGTGACGGCGCGAGCGAAGTCGTGCTGCCGCTCGCCGAGCGGCATCTGAATACGTGGGACGTCGCGCACGGCGGCGTCACGATGACGCTCGCCGACATCGCGCTCGCCATGGCGGCGCGCAGCGTTGCCGCCGACGGCGTGGGCGTCGTCACCGTCGAAATGAAAGTGAACTTCATGCAGCCGGGGCGCGGCGAGTTGCGCGCCACGGGCCGCGTGCTGCACCGTTCCACCACGATGGCCTATTGCGAAGGCGAGATTCGCGACAGCGAAGGCCATTTCGTCGCCAAGGCGCTCGGCACCTTCAAGTACATGCGCCGGCTTGCGGTGGGCCGCGACGTGACGCGTCAGCGTCTGCGCAGCGACCCCAGCGCGCGGCCGGGCCCGAGCGACGGTTAAACGCGCGATCGGGCGCGTGCGAGGGCTTTGCTCGTGCGTACCCGATTGCGGTTCTCTTGCGCGGCAGGCGGGCAACGCCTCGCCGCGCCCAACGAAGCAACACGGACGCCATGACCCAGACCAATCGCCAGATCCTGCTCGCTTCGCGCCCGGAAGGCGCCGCGAGCGTCGATAACTTCCGCCTCGTCAAAACGCCGCTCGCACCGCTCGAAGAGGGCCAGCTGCGCGTGCGCAACCACTATCTCTCGCTCGATCCGTACATGCGCGGGCGCATGAACGACAGCAAGTCGTATGCAGCGCCGCAGCCGCTCGACTCGGTGATGATCGGCGGCACGGCGGGCGAGGTGGTCGAGTCGCGCAACCCGAAGTTCAAGGTCGGCGACAAGGTCGTGGGCATGTTCGGCTGGCAGGAGTTCGGCACCTCGAACGGCAGCGACCTGCATGTCGTCGATACGACGCATGTGCCGCTTTCCGCGTACCTCGGGCCCGTGGGCATGCCGGGCGTCACCGCGTGGTACGGCCTGAACCGCATCATCGAACCGAAGGCGGGGCAAACCGTCGTCGTGAGCGCGGCGAGCGGCGCGGTGGGCAGCGTGGTCGGCCAGCTTGCGAAGCGCGCAGGTTGCCGCGCGGTCGGTATCGCAGGCGGCGCGGACAAATGCCGCTATGTCGTGGAGACGCTCGGCTTCGACGCATGCGTCGATTACAAGGCCGGCAATCTCTATCAGGACCTCAAGGCCGCGACGCCGGACGGCGTGGACGGCTACTTCGAGAACGTCGGCGGCGCGGTGCTCGACGCTACGCTCGCGCGCATGAACGCGTTCGGGCGCATCGCGCTGTGCGGGATGATCGCCGGCTACGACGGCGAGCCGATGCCGCTCAAGTATCCGCAACTGCTGCTCACGCAGCGCCTGCTCGTGCAGGGCTTCATCGTGAGCGAGCACATGGAAGTGTGGCCGCAGGCGCTGACGGAGCTGGGCACGCTGGTCGCGAAGCAGCAGCTCGCGTATCGCGAGACGGTGGCCGACGGGCTCGAGAACGCGCCGAGCGCGTTCCTCGGCATGCTCAAAGGCCAGAACTTCGGCAAGCAGCTCGTCAAGCTGATCTAACTATCTGAGTGTGAGCGAAGCGCCCTGGAAGGGCGCTTCGCTTTTCCGTGCGCAGGATTTACCATAACCTTCACCGCAGGATTCGCAATGTCCGAACCGTTTGAGTTCGACGGCCGCGTGGCCGTCATCACGGGCGCGGCAAGCGGCTTTGGCCGCGCGTTCGCGCAACAGGCCGCAGCGCTCGGCATGAAGCTCGTGCTTGCCGACGTCGATCAGGCGCTGCTCGACGAAACCGTCGATGCATTGCGCGAAGATGGCGCACAGGCCATCGGCGTGCGCACCGACGTGCGCGATGCCACGCAGGTCGACGCACTCGCGAAGGCCGCGCTCGACACCTATGGCAAGGTTCATCTGCTGTTCAACAACGCAGGCGTCGGCACCGGCGGCTTCGTGTGGGAGAGCAGCGCGAAGGACTGGGACTGGGTGTTCGGCGTGAACGTGATGGGCGTGGCCAATGGCGTGCGCAGCTTCACGCCAGCCATGCTCGCACAGGGCGAGCGCGCGCATATCGTCAACACGGCTTCGGTGGCGGGGCTGCTTTCGCCGCCCGCCATGGGCGTGTACAACGCGTCGAAGCATGCAGTGGTCTCGCTCACCGAAACGCTCTATCACGACCTGAAGAACGTGACCGACAAGGTGAGCTGCTCGCTGCTGTGTCCGGCCTTCGTGTCGACCGGCATCGCGAACGCCGAGCGCAGCCGCCCTGACGATCTGCGCAACGAAGAACCGCCCACGCGCTCGCAGCAAGCCGCCGATCTGCAGTTGCAGCGCGCGGTGCGTTCCGGCAGGCTCACGCCCGCCGACGTCGCGAAGGCGACCTTCGACGCCGTGCGCGAAGGGCGCTTCTATATCCTCACGCATCCGCAGATTCTGCCATCGGTGAAGCTGCGCCATGAGGATATCGAAACATTGCGCAACCCGACCGATCCGCTCTCGCTCAAACCTGAAGTCAAGAAAGCGCCGCAATAAAAGCGGCGCACGGGGTCCGTGCCATGCCACTCACCGCGAAGATCGCACTCGTGCTCGACATGGTGGCCCGCACGGGCCGCGCGCCTTACCACGAGCAGACGGCGCAGGCGACGACTGGCGCTTCGCGCCGCTCGACGGCACGCGCGGCGAGCCGGATTATCGCGGCCTCGCGCCCGTGTGGATCGGCGTGGCCGAATCGGGCCGTGCGCAGCAGCAGGCCGCCCATGCGTTGCGCGTGGCGTTCGGCACGGGCGACTGAAAGGCGCTCAGCCTCTTTCGACGGTGTAGGTCTCGTGGCGCTCGAAGGCGCCCGGGCGGACGACGCGATGCGCGCCGTCGTCGTCGCTGCGCTCCAGCGCTTCCACATCCAGCAGGGTGCCGCGCAGCGTCACGCGCAGCGCCGTGGTGCCGCGCGTCCCGTAGTCGGGCGTTTCGATGAATGCCGCGGAAAGCGCGCGTTCGCGTTCCAGCGAAATGCCGGTGGCGGGCAAGTCGCGGTCCGGTGCGACCTGCGGGTCGCGCATCATGTCCACGAACCGCGCGAGGGGGACTTGCGCGTCACCCGTCGCGAGCTGCGCGAGTTCCGCGCGCTTGCGCACGAGCTTGGGCCACGGCGTGTCGAGCACGGCGTTCGAAATGCCGTGCGTGCCTTCGGGCAGCAAGGCCGGCGCACGGTCCGCGCGATTGCAGTACCACGCCAGCTCGCGCCGCGTCCAGTCACCGACGATCAGGTTGAAGCCGTTATAGAGATCGCCCGAGCGCGCGATCTCGTCGAGATAGCCGAGCGGCGTATCGGGCAGACCTTGCGCGCCGGTGAGCCAGCGCGAGACGAGCGTGCCGCGCGTGGGCGCGTCGGGGCGCATGTCGTTCGGCGCGCGATAGTTCGTGAGCGCGGCGAAGCGCCCGCTGCGCGTCATCCCGAGCCACGTGCCGCCGCCGACGAGATCGCGGCCCGCCAGCACGCCCGTTGCCGTACTGCCCGGCGACGTGACGTCGTCCGAAGCGTTCCACCAGTGCAGCGGGTCGGCGGTGCGGCGCAGGAACTCGTCGCGGTTCGCCGCGAGCGTGAATAGCACGCCGGCGCTCGCGCGTGGACGCCAGTCGAACACGATCAGGCACATGGAGCTGGCCCTTGCAGGGTCGGGTCTGGGGCCGCGCCCAGGCAACGCGAGGCGCCGGGCGCCTCACGTGCGATGGACGCGGTGCGCGGCGTCAAATTTCGGCCGGCAACGCGTACGGCAGCGGCAGCACGCGCAGCGCGGGGCCGTCGGCGGCGCCGAGATGCACGCTGCCCGTTTCGAGCGCGGCCAGCTTGATTTCGGCGAGCAGATCGACGCCGCCCTCGGGCGCGGCGGCGGCGTTCACGACCATGCCGCACGGCTGGCTCGGGTCGTCCGAATGGAAAAGCTCGACGCCCGCATGCGCGGCGTCCAGACTCGCGGCCACATTGGCGAGCGCGGTGCGGCGCTTGATCGTGCCGCGATACTGGCTGCGCGCGACGATTTCCTGGCCAGGGTAGCAGCCCTTGCGGAAGTTCACACCGCCCAGCACGTCGTAGTTGACCATCTGCGGCACAAACTGCTCGCTCACGGCCTGCGTGATGCGCGGCTCGCCCGCACGAATGTCGAGCCAGTCCCACACCGCCGGCGACACGCGCTTGAGCGTACCGTCGAGCTTCGTGAGGCGCTCCTGCACCGCTTCCTTCGGGCCGACCCACAGATAACGCAGCACGCCGGCCGCGTCGGGCACGCGGATCAGCGTGCCCGCGGGGTCGTCGACCTTCACGTGCACGCCGTCGGGCAGCGCGTCGAACACGCTCGCGAGCGCGCCGCGCACGTCGCCAGCGAGGCCCACCACGAGCAGCTTGTCGCTGTCGTCGGTGAGCCTGGCCTTGGAGCGCAGCACGAACATCGACAGGCGTTTTTGCACCGCGGCCTGCACATCCTTCGAGATCAGGAGACGGATCGTGTCGCCGGTCTTCCACGTGAGGAACGAGGCGAGCAGACGGCCCTTGGGCGAGCAGTAGCCCGCGAGGCGCGCGCCGGCCACGTCGAGATGCTGGACGTCGTTGGTGAGCTGGCTGTGCAGGAAGGTCGCGGCGTCGTCGCCATTGGCGTCGATCACGCCGAACTGCGGCAGGATCGCGTAGGCGCCGCCTTTCAGAACGGCATCGAAGTCGGCCGTGGATTCAGGAACGCAAAGCGTGGAAGCGGGATCGAGCGGTGAGTTCATGGATTCGGGGAACAGTCAATCCTGACTTTAGCGAAGGCAAGCAGTTATTATATGAGGTCCCCCTGAGTCGTGTTTCCATGTCCCTTCTGAAGAAATGCCTTGTTGCCGGCGCCGCGCTAGTCGTGATTGGCGCCGCCGCGGCAGGCGGCGTATGGCGCTGGGCCACCACGCCGCTCGAACTGGCCGCCCCACAGCTCGACGTCACCATCAAGCCGCACAGCACCGTGCGCAGCGTCACGCTGCAATTGCGGCGCGGCGGCGTGCCCGTGCAGACGCAACTTTTCGTGCTCATGACGCGCGTGCTCGGCTTGCAGAGCCAGCTCAAATCGGGCAACTACGAGTTCAAGGCGGGCATCACGCCCTATGAGGTGCTGCAGAAGATGGCGCTCGGCGACGTGAACGAGTCCGTCGCCACCATCATCGAAGGCTGGACCTTCAAGCACATGCGCGCCGAACTCGACGCGAACCCCGCGCTGCGCCACGACACGGCCGGCATGAGCGACGCCGAGCTGCTCGCCGCGATCGGCGCGCCGCCCGCGCCGAACGGCAGCGGCGAGGGGTTGTTTTTCCCCGACACCTATCTGTTCGACAAGGGCTCGAGCGATCTCGACGTGTACCGGCGTGCGTACCACCTGATGCAGACGCGTCTGAACGAAGCGTGGACCGCACGCGCGCCCGGCCTGCCGTTGAAGTCGCCCTACGAGGCGCTGACGCTCGCGTCGCTCGTCGAAAAGGAGACGGGCCGCGCCGCCGACCGCGCGCTCGTGGCGGCCGTGTTCTCGAACCGCCTGAAAGTTGGCATGCCGCTGCAGACCGATCCGGCCGTGATCTACGGACTGGGCGACACCTACGCGGGGCATTTGCGCAAGCGCGATCTGCAGTCGGACACTCTTTACAATACCTACCTGCGCCTCGGGTTGCCGCCAACGCCCATTGCGCTGCCCGGCGTCGCGGCGATCCAGGCGGCGCTCAATCCGGCTTCGACGGCCGCGCTGTACTTCGTGGCGCGCGGCGACGGCAGCAGCGTCTTTTCTGACAATCTTGTCGACCACAACAAGGCCGTCGACAAATACATCCGGGGAAATTAAATGGCGCGGGGCCGATTCATCACGTTCGAGGGCATCGACGGCGCGGGCAAGACCACGCATCTCGCCTGGTTTTGCGATCAGCTCGCGCAGAAACTCGCGCCGACGGGCCGTACGGTCGTCATGACGCGCGAACCCGGCGGCACGCCGCTTGGCGAGTCGATCCGGGAACTCGTGCTGCATCAGCCGATGGATCTCGAAACCGAGGCGCTCCTGATGTTCGCGGCGCGCCGCGAGCACCTCGCCAAGGTGATCGAGCCCGCGCTCGCGCGCGGCGACTGGGTGCTGTCCGACCGTTTCAGCGACGCCACCTTCGCCTACCAGGGCGGCGGCCGCGGGCTGCCGCGCGACAAGCTCGAAACGCTGGAGCGCTGGGTGCAGGGCGGTTTCCAGCCGGATCTGACGGTGCTGTTCGACCTGCCGCCCGACACGGCGAGCGAGCGGCGCGGCGCGGCGCGCGAACCCGATCGCTTCGAAAGCGAATCCGACGCGTTCTTCAAGCGCACGCGCACCGAATACCTGCGCCGCGCGGAAGAGGCGCCGTATCGTTTCGCGATCGTCGATTCGTCGCAGGGCATCGACGCGATTCGCAAAAAACTCGAGCATGTGATCGCAGCGCTTTGATTTCAAGCCGATATCTGGCGTTCTTATAGGGCTGCGCGATCCTCATGTGAATTCCACTGAAGACCGCTTAACCGATTGATTCCGAAGATGATCTATCCCTGGCAAACCGATGACTGGCAACGCCTGCAGCAACTGCGCAGCCACTGGCCGCATGCGCTGCTGCTGCATGGCCAGGCGGGCATCGGCAAGCTCCAGTTCGCGCAGCATCTGGCGAAGGGGCTGCTCTGCGAAGCGCCGCAGGCCAATGGCGAGCCGTGCGGCGCCTGTGCGGCCTGCAACTGGTTCGTCCAGGGCAATCATCCGGATTACCGCATCGTCGTGCCCGAGGCATTGGCAGGCGAAATCGGCCCGGCGGGCGACGATGACGCCAAAGCCGACAAGGCTGACAAGGCAGACGGTGAAGAAGGCAAGAAGGGCCGCGCGCCGAGCAAGGAAATCCGCATCGAGCAGGTGCGGGCACTGCTCGACTTCACGGGCGTGGGCTCGCATCGCGGCGGCCTGCGCGTGGTCGTGCTGTATCCGGCCGAGGCGCTCAACGTCGCAGCCGCGAACGCGCTGCTCAAGACGCTCGAAGAACCGCCCGCAGGCGTGGTGTTCCTCGTGGTCTCGGCGCGCATCGACCGCCTGCTGCCGACCATCATCAGCCGTTGCCGCCAGTGGCCCATGGGCACGCCCGCGCCCGCAGCCGCCGCGGCCTGGCTCGCGCAGCAGGGCGTGGACGACGCGCCGGCGCTGCTCGCCGAAGCCGGCGGCGCGCCCCTCGCGGCGCTCGCGCTCGCGCACGACGAAAACCGCACGTTGCGCGACTGGACCCTGGCCCAGCTCGCGGCGGGCCCCGCCTGCGACGCCTTTGCCTGTGGCGAGACGCTGCAGAAGCTGCCGGTGCCGCTCGTACTCGGCTGGCTGCAGCGTTGGGTCTACGCCCTGCTCGCCGAACGCACGGCGGGCCGCCCGCGCTACTTTCCGCAGGCCGCCGGCGGCCTCGCGCGCTGCGCCGCGAAGCTCGACGCCGCGGCGCTGGCGCGCTACCTGAAGACGGTCACGCGCCAGCGCGCCGTGGAAAACCATCCGCTGAATGCGCGCCTCGTGTTCGAGGAACTCTTTCTCGGCTATCGTGAACTGTTCGCCTGACGGGCGCTGACGTACCCGATCAGGCCCGAATCTTCCATCGCAGGACCATCCATGTTTGTCGATTCGCATTGCCACATCAACTTCGAGGGCCTCGGCGACCGCCTCCCGCAGGTGCTCGAGAACATGCGCGCGAACGCCGTCACGCACGCGCTGTGCGTGTCGGTGGACCTCGAGACGCTGCCTTCGGTGCTCGACATCGCGAGCCGTTACGAGAACGTCTACGCATCGGTCGGTGTGCATCCCGACCACGAGCACATGCGCGAGCCGACGGTGGCCGAGCTGGTCGAACTGGCCGAGCACCCGAAAGTGGTGGCGATCGGTGAAACGGGGCTCGATTACTATCGCCTGGGCGAGCGCACGATCGCCGACATGGAATGGCAGCGCGAGCGCTTTCGCACGCACATTCGCGCGGCGCACGCCACGGGCAAGCCTCTCATCGTTCATACGCGAGCCGCTTCGGACGACACCCTGCGCATCATGGAAGAAGAGCGCGCGGGCGAACCGGGCGGCGTGATGCATTGCTTCACGGAGCCTTGGGCGATTGCCGAGCGTGCGCTCGCGCAGAATTTTTACATCTCGCTTTCGGGCATCGTGACGTTCAAGAATGCGACCGATGTGCAGGAAGTGTCGCGCCGCGTGCCGATCGAGCGCCTTTTGATCGAAACCGATTCGCCGTACCTCGCGCCCGTGCCATTTCGTGGCAAACCCAATGAACCTGCGTACGTGAGCCATGTCGGAAGATTCATTGCGCAGCAACGCGGATTGCCGGACGCCGAACTTGGCGCTGTCACCACGCAGAATTTTTTCCGGCTCTTCAAGATCCAGTCGCAGGCCTGAATCGCGAACCGCATGCTGTCAATGGTGTTAAATATCAACGAGATAGCAGATAACGTTAAGGCTTGACATGAACTCGAAACCGCTTCCGCACGCCACCAACCCTGTTCGCCGTACTGCCGCCGCGCTCGTGCTCGGCGTCGCCGCCACGCTGTTCGGCGCCGCGGCGCATGCCGCTCCGATCGACTCGCTCATCAAGAGCGTCAAGTTCGACGACGACAAGGGCGTGCAAAAGGCGCTCGCTCAAGGCATGGACCCGAACGCCACCGACGACCAGGGCATGCCGCTCCTCGTGCTGGCCGCGCGCGAGAAGTCCGACAAAGTCGGGGCGCTGTTGCTCGACAACCCGAAGACGAACATCGCCGCCGAAGACCGCGCAGGCGAAAACGCACTGATGCTCGCCTCGCTCAACGGCGACGTGGACTTCGTGAAGCTCCTCATCACCAAGGGCGCCGAGGTCAACAAGAAGGGCTGGACGCCGCTGCACTACGCCGCCGCGAACGGCAACGACGATGTCGCGAAACTGCTGATCGGCTATTCGGCCGACGTCAATGCGCTGTCGCCCAACGGCACGACGCCGCTCATGATGGCCGCGCGCGGCGACCATCTCACGACGCTCCAGATGCTGCTCGAGCACGGCGCGACGCTTGGCGCGAAGAACCAGATCGGCATGACGGCGCTCGATTTCGCGCGCCAGTACAAGGCGCCGGACGCGATCAAGGACCTCACGGCGCGCATGACCCAGGCTGGCCTCTCCACGGCGAGCCCGGCAGCGCCGCAAAACAGTGCAAAATAATGGGGATAAAGACGGCCGCACTGGACCAACGCGGCCGCCCGGCGGCGTTCGAAACGCCGCTCCCCACGACAACTCAAGGAGAACCATGCTGCGGGTTCTGATCTGTGCGGGCGCGATGGCGTTTCCGCTCTCCGCTTTCGCGTTCACGGCAAGCGACCTCAACCGGCTCTGCACGAAGACCGACGTGGCTTCGCGCAGCGCGTGCGCTGCCTATATCGAAGGTGCCGCGGACGGCATCTTCAACACCATCGACGCCATCGGCGGCACTACCGGGCCGCGCGTGGGTCAATACTTCTGCCTGCCGCCCGATGCGCGCTCGGCGCAACTCACCGACGCGGTGCGCAAGTACATCGCCGACAACCCGAACGTGGCCGGCTACAACGCCAGTACCGCCATTTCGCTCGGGCTCGGCAAGGCGTTTCCCTGCAAGACCGGCAACGGCAGTTGAAGCCGGCCGGTTCGAGTCGTAACCTCGTAACGCGTAGATAGATGTAGCCAGGAACACGGCGCGACGACCACCGCCGCGCCGTTCATCTTCGAGGCCGCAGCGAGGCCAGCTGTCACCATCGCCGTGGCCGTCCGCGGGCCTGCGCCCGTGCCGTTTCCAAGAGTCGCCTTATTGCTCAGGATGCTCAGGAGGAACTGGCCGCAGATGCCGACACTCGACGATCTCTCCCGTTTCACCGACGCGCCGCTGCACGACTGGCTCGGCACGTTGTTCATGAGCGCGCTCGCGCTCGTTTTCGCGTTCGGCCTGCACTGGGTCGGCGGACGCGTGTTGCTGCGCATCGCGCGCCCGTATCCGCGGGTCAGCGTGTTTCTGCGCTATATCCGCAAGCCGGCGCTCGCCGTGCTCGCGATCCTCGCGATCGAATTCGTCTGGTGGCAGGCGCCCGACACGCTTCGGCACATCAGCGGCCTGCGCGAACTGTGCGCGTTCGCGCTGATCGCGGCGATCACCTGGCTTTCGGTGCGCTGCGCGGCGGCGATCGGCGAGGCCATCATCGCCGCCCATCCACTCGACATCGCCGACAACCTCCAGGCCCGCCGCATCCACACCCAGGCCCGCGTGCTCGCGCGCACGGTGATGGTCCTCATCATCATCGTTGGCGTGGGCGCGGCGCTCATGACCTTCCCGAACGTGAGACAGATCGGCGCGAGCCTGCTGGCTTCGGCCGGGGTTGCCGGTCTCGTCGCCGGTATCGCGGCACGCCCCGTGCTAGGGAATCTGATTGCCGGTTTGCAGATCGCGCTCTCGCAGCCGATCCGGCTCGACGACGTGGTCGTGATCCAGGGCGAGTGGGGGCGCATCGAGGAAATTACCGGCACCTATGTTTCGGTGCGGATCTGGGACCAGCGGCGGCTCATCGTGCCGCTGCAGTGGTTCATCGAGAATCCGTTCGCGAACTGGACGCGCAGCAGCTCGCAGATCATCGGCACGGTGTTTCTGTGGCTCGACTATCGCATGCCGCTCGCGCCGCTGCGCGAGGCGCTCGCGCGCATCGTCGACGGTGCACCCGAATGGGACCGCCGCGTGCAGGTTTTACAGGTCACCGACGCCAACGAGCGCGCGATGCAGGTGCGCGTGCTGGTGAGTTCGCGCGACTCCGGCCTGAACTTCGATTTGCGCTGCCGCGTGCGCGAAGGGCTGCTCGATTTCGTCAACGAGCACTATCCGCAGTTCCTGCCCCGCGCGCGCGCCGAGGTGTCGGCGGAACTCGAAAGCAGCACCGGTGAACTGCCGTCCTTCGTGCGCCGCCCGGCGCCGCAGGCGGCGGCGAGCACGGCAGCTCATACCGAGGCGGATCCCGTGACGGGTACGCGCGTGCCGGGGCACGGCGAGGAGCTGGAGACGCACCGCCCGGCGCGCCCGGACGCGGCGACGGACGCCAAAGCGGTAGAAGCGGCGAAAGGAGCGGAGACAGCGGGAGCCAACGGCGCCCGCGAGCCTGAGACTGAAAGCCGCCGCGACAATGGTTGATAACCGCTGCTAGCGGTCGAAAGAGAAAGGAGGAGGAACAGCAAGATGGGCAGACTGATAGTCGTCTCGAACCGCGTGGCGACGCCGACGGAGACCAAGGGCTCGGCAGGCGGCCTCGCGGTCGGCGTATTCGGCGCGCTGAAGGACGCGGGCGGCGTGTGGTTCGGCTGGAGCGGCGACGTGGTGAGCGAGACGGTGGCGAACGCGGGGCCGACGCTCGTCGAAGAAGGCCACGTCACCTTTGCGACCGTCGGCCTCACGCGCAAGGACTACGATCAGTATTACCGCGGATTCTCGAACGCCACGCTCTGGCCGGTCTTCCACTACCGCAACGACCTCGCGCGCTACGAGCGCGACGAATACGCGGGCTATCGCCGCGTGAACGCGTGGCTCGCGCACAAGCTCATGAAGCTGATCCACCCGGACGACAACGTCTGGGTCCACGACTACCACCTGATTCCGTTCGCCGAGGCGCTGCGCTCGGAAGGCGTGCGCAACCGCATCGGCTTCTTCCTGCATATTCCGTTTCCTTCGCCGCAGGTGCTGCAGACCATTCCGCCGCACGACGAACTCGTCAGGTCGCTGTGCTGTTACGACCTGCTGGGCTTCCAGACGCAGAACGACCAGCAGGCGTTCCACGACTACATCGCGCGCGAGGCGCGCGGCAAGATCCGCGAGCGCGCAGAGAATCCGGAGCATGGCGAAGTCGAGGCGTATGGCCGCAAGCTGCGCACGGGGGTCTACCGCATCGGCGTGTTTCCGGACGAGATCGCCGAGCAGGCCGCGCGCTACGAAAGCCGCCAGCACGTGCTCGACCTCAAGCAGAGTCTGGAAGGGCGCAAGCTCATCATGAGCGTGGACCGGCTCGACTATTCGAAGGGTCTCGTCGAGCGTTTCCATGCGTTCGAGCAGTTGCTGGAAACGTCGCCCGAATGGCGCGGCAAGGTCACGCTCGTGCAGATCGCGCCGCCCACACGCTCGGATGTCGCGAGCTACAAGGTCATACGCGAGGAGCTGGAGCGCGAAGCCGGGCGCATCAACGGCCGCTACTCGGGCCTCGATTACACGCCGATCCGCTATCTGAGCCAGCAGTACGACCGCTGGAAGCTGATGTCGCTGTTTCGCGAGTCGCAGATCGGCTATGTGACGCCGTTGCACGACGGCATGAACCTCGTCGCCAAGGAATACGTGGCCGCGCAGAATCCCAACGATCCGGGCGTGCTCGTGCTGTCGATCTTCGCGGGCGCGGCGGCCGAACTCACGGGCGCGTTGCTCGTGAATCCTCACGATGCGACCGGCATGTCGGAAGCGCTGGAACGCGCGCTCTCGATGCCGCTCGAAGAGCGTCAGGCGCGCTACCAGACCAACATGGAGGCGCTCAGACGCAACGATCTCGGCGTGTGGCGAGACACCTTCCTGCGCGACCTCGCGGCGGTGCCCCAGCCGCGCTGACCGATACGGGGCACAGGCGGTTCGCGCACCGGCACGATTGCGTATGATGCGTGGCTGATCGAGGCGCCCGCCACGCAACTGCCACGCAATCCCGCGCACTTCCATGCTGACTACGCTCGCCATCGCCAACTACCGCTCGCTGCGCGAGCTCATCGCGCCGCTCGGCGCGCTCAATGTCGTGACCGGTCCGAACGGCAGTGGCAAGTCGAATCTCTATCGCGCGTTGCGTCTGCTCGCGCTCACCGCGCGCGGCGGCGTGATTCCGTCGCTGGCGCGCGAGGGCGGCCTGCAATCCACGCTGTGGGCGGGCCCGGAGCGCTTCTCGCGCGCCGTCGCCGCAGGGGAATACGCGGTGCAGGGCACGCTGCGCAAGGATGCGGTGAGCCTGCGCCTTGGCTTCGCGGGCGACGCGTTCGGCTACGCAATCGATCTGGGATTGCCGCTGCCTTCATCCACTTCGCAGTTTTCGCTCGACCCGGTGATCAAGCGCGAATGCATCTGGAGCGGGCCAATCCTGCGGCCCTCGGCGTTGCTCGTGGACCGCCATGGGCCGATGATCCGCATCCGCGACGCCGCGGGCGAGTGGACGACGCTCGCGCAGCCCGTGGCGAGCTTCGACAGCATGATGACCGAGTACGCCGACCCGCGCAGCGCGCCCGAAATGATCGCCGTGCGCGAGCAGATTCGCTCGTGGCGTTTCTACGACCACTTCCGCACCGACGAGCACGCGAGCGCGCGCCAGGTGCAGATCGGCACGCATTCGCCGGTACTCGCCGACGACGGCGCCAACCTCGCCGCCGCGCTGCAGACGATCCGCGAGATCGGCGACGGCGAGGCGCTCGATACCGCCATCGGCGACGCCTTTCCCGGCGCGCGCGTCGAAATCGTCAATCACGAAGGGCGCTTCGAGGTAGCGCTGCGCCAGGAGGGGCTATTGCGGCCGCTGCGCGGCGCGGAACTCTCGGACGGCACCTTGCGCTACCTGCTGCTCGCGGCGGCGCTGCTGAGCCCGCGGCCGCCCGGCCTGCTGGTGCTCGACGAGCCCGAGACGAGCCTGCATCCGGACCTGCTGCCGTCGCTCGCGCGGCTCATCGCGCGGGCGTCGCGGCACTCGCAGGTCATCGTCGTCTCGCACGCGGCGCGGCTCGTGGCGGCGCTGGCGCGCGAGGCCGGCAGCCAGTCGGTCGTGCTCGAACGGCGCCTCGGCGCAACCGGGTTCGCCGAACCCGACACGCTCGACGTGCCGGCCTGGAAATGGCCCGCCAGGTAAGCCGGTAGGGCAAACGCAGGGGTTGTTTCGGCGTGTAACACCGTATAGAAATTGAAAGACTGGCGGCGCGCGCGCCCGGCTTGCCGAATAATGGGACAACTGCTGCGTCGCCGATGCCGCCCGGACCTGGCTTAGAATGACCGGCACCGCAAGAACGGGCAACGTGGCCCCGTTTCCTGGAGACACACGATGAGAATTGCGCAGATCGCCCCGCTGACCGAATCGGTCCCGCCGAAGCTCTATGGCGGCACCGAGCGCGCCGTGTCGTATATCACCGAAGCGCTGGTCGAACTCGGGCACGACGTCACGCTGTTCGCGAGCGGCGATTCGCTCACGAGCGCGAAGCTCGAGCCCGTGTGGCCACGTGCGCTGCGGCTCGACCCCGGCATCCGCGACCGCATCGCACCGCACATGCTGCTGATGGAAATGGTGCGCCGCCAGGCCGACCAGTTCGACGTGTTGCATTTCCATATGGACTACTACTCGTTTTCGGTGTTCAAGCGCCAGGAAACGCCGTTCGTGACGACGCTGCACGGCCGTCTCGACCTGCCCGAGCAGCAGCCGGTCTTCGATACGTTCAACACCGCGCCCGTGATCTCGATCTCGAACGCACAGCGCCAGCCGATGCCGCAGGCGCGCTGGCTGCGTACGGTCTACCACGGCCTGCCCGAGACGCTCTACACGCCGCAGCCCGTCGAGCAGCGCTATCTGGCGTTTCTCGGCCGCATTTCGCCGGAAAAACGCGTCGACACGGCGATACGGATTGCCGGGCGCTGCGGGCTGCCCATCCGCATCGCCGCGAAGGTCGACGAAGCCGACCGCGAGTATTTCGAGCGCGACATCAAGCCGTTGCTTGCGCTGCCGCACGTCGAGTACGTGGGCGAGATCAACGACGGCCAGAAGGCCGAATTCCTCTCCGGCGCCCATGCGCTGCTGTTCCCGATCGACTGGCCGGAGCCGTTCGGCCTCGTGATGATCGAGGCGATGGCGTGCGGCACGCCCGTGATCGCGTTCAATCGCGGCGCGGTGCCGGAGGTGGTGGAAGAGGGCGTGACGGGCTTTATCGTCGAGGACGAGATCGGCGCCGTGGCGGCGGTGAACCGCATCGCGCGTGTTCCGCGCGCCGGCGTGCGGCGCCGCTTCGAAGAGCGCTTCACCTCGCACCGCATGGCGCAGGAGTACGTGCAGGCGTATGAGGCGGTGATTCGCGCGAACAAGCGCTCGCGCTTCAAGGTGATCGATACGTCCGCGAGCTGAGCGCGCGGACGTTCGCGGTGCGCCTAGCAGGCTGCTGAAGTACCGGCGGCCACGTCATCGCGGAAGACCAATGAAGCGTTGATAGAAGGCCCCCACTTGCCCCCGAAGATCATGCGCGGCGCCGACACATTCACCGAGAGTTTATTTTCCATGC
>NZ_JBFRCL010000080.1:0-35596 GCF_040965695.1 Paraburkholderia sp. BR10937 | reverse complement strand
CGGCCTCACAGCGCTTTAAAAAGGTTGATTCGCGTTGAAATTGCACAATGCGAAAGATTTAGCGGCAGTGGGCGCGTAAATCGTGGAAGGCCGCTGCCCGTCGAGGGGTATTTCCGCAACCTGCTAGAGGTCGAGTTTCGTGATCTTCGTGCCGCCGAGCGAGAGGTCGCCGATCAGCCCGCTGTTGGTGAGCACGAAGACCTGCACGGGGTTGGTGGCCGTGGTGGTGTCGATCGAGCCGTTCGCGCCGACCTTCACGAGCGCGACCGATGCGTCGCCGCCTGCCGACCAGCCGCTCGAATTGCGGAATTTCGCCAGCGCGTCTTCGGTCATGAAGAGATAGATGACGGACTTCGACTGCACGCCGAGCGTTGCGCCGACCGAAGCCGACGACGTGCTGTAGAAGCCAACCGTGCTGCCGCCCACGCGCAGCGCGCCGTCGCCGTGTTCGCCACCGACGCCGATGCCGGCCTGGATCACACGCGGAAACACGAGAATGCCGCGGGCCTTGCCGACCAGCTCGCGCGAGCCCGGCACGGTCTGATAGAGGCGCGACAGGGTGGCGTCGACGTCGGAGTTGATCGACTGCGCGCGCGACGCGTTGGTCGCGGCGTTGGGTGCCTCGCTGCTGGTGGTCGTGCAGCCCGAGAGTGCCGCGGCGCCGACGGCGATTGCGACAGAAGCCTTCAAAAGAATGCGAGATGCGGTCATCTTGTTCTCCGTTCTTGTTGCCGGGCGCCGCAATGTCGCGGCGTCCAGTCGTTATACCCGAACGTCCCGACCCGCACTTTGAGGCTGCGCAGCACAAACGCTGCGCGCTGGGGCACGCGCGAAAAGCGCTAGCGCTCCGGCACGGGCTTGGCCGTGGGCCGCCGCAGGGCGCGCTTCACGCCGCCGATCAGCACGCCGAGCGCGAGCAGCACCGCAGCGGGCACAACCCAGTAACCGACGAACGCGTGCCACAGATAGCCCGCGAGCGTCGTGCGCCGCACGGCGTATTCGTCGCGCGCTTCCTGCTGGCGCTGCGCGTTCGCCGCGAGCACCCCGGCGGGGCAGCCGGCCGCACGCGCGGATTCGGGCGTGCCGTGGCAGCGCAACGGGGCGCCGGCGTCGCGCTCGGCGTCGGTGAAGGTCCAGGAGGTCAGCGCGCGCTGCAGATCCGCGCGGTTATACGCCATCTCGTCCTGAACCTCGCGCACCACGACGATCATCACCGGCACGAGCCAGAAGGTGATCACCATGAGCCAGCGGCGAAACCAGCGGTTCTTGTGTCTCCATGCCATCTGCGCCTCCGTTCGATGCCATTGGCATCAACGTCAACGCGGCAGCCCGATGGCTAATGGGTGATTTCGCGGGGAGGGGCCGCCGCTGCAGCCATCATAGGAGAAAAACGGCGCATCCGAATGCGGGCGATGACGCAAATCCGCGCAAACCGGCACGATTTCGCCTGCGTCGACGATGATTCGCACAACCGAAGACACGGGCGCGCGGCGACCGAGGCACCGCTGCAGCGCACAAAACCGGCGCATAAAAAAACGCGCCGCAGCGTGTGCTGCGGCGCGCGGTTCCTGCGGGTGCGGGAGGGTGCCCAGACCCGCTTCGCTCAGCTCTTCGTCGACAGGCAGGTCTTCATGAATGCCTTGCGGTCGTCGCCCTTCTTGTCGCCGGCCTGGGTGTTGCACGCCTTCATGCGCTCTTGCTGGGTCATGGTCGGAGCGGGGGCGCCGGCAGCCGAAAGGCATTGCTTCATGAATGCCTTGCGGTCGTCGCCTTTCTTGTCGCCGGCCTGGGCGTTGCAGGCCTTCATCTTGTTCTGCTGGCTGTTCGCCGCCGGTGCGGAAGCGGGTGCGGCGGTCTGTGCGAACGCCGGCGCGGCCAGCACGCCGCCCAGCACGATTGCAGCAATGACGGATTGCATCTTCATCGTTCACTCCCTTGACTTTGGACGTTCTCAGTTGACGTGCGGCCCGCCGTGCATAGCCGGTGCGCCTCGCGCGCGCCGCCATTATGGCAAAGCCGCCATTAAAACGACGCAGCGACGTGTTCGGTTGACGCGCGCGCTGCTGCACAATGTTCGCTATCGGCCGTCGACCCGTCCGGCGTGGCCGCAACGACACGGAGAACGCGCATGCATTACCTCTTGATGTACGAACTCGCAGACGACTACCTCGAACGCCGTCCCGAACATCGCAGCGCGCATCTGCAGCTGGCATGGGCCGCCGTCGAGCGCGGCGAGTTGCTGCTAGCGGGGGCGATAGCCGATCCCGTCGACAACGCGCTGCTGCTATTCCAGGGCGACAGTCCGGCCGCGGCCGAGGCGTTCGCGCGCGCCGACCCGTATGTGCTCTCGGGGCTCGTGAAGCATTGGCGCGTGCGGCCTTGGCAAACGGTGGTGGGCGAAGCGGCATCGAATCCAGTGCGATAGGGCGCGGGGGCAGCGGTTGTGACAGCGGCGGCACGACCGGCGCGGCCTAGACCGGTGCCTCGCCGTTCGCGTCGTCAGCCGCCGCTTGAGCCAGCAGCTCGCGCACGGTGTCGTCGCTGACCTGATCGAAGTCCAGATAGAACTGGCCGACGCTGTAGAACGCCTCGGGCGTGCGCGCACAGACGAATTCGTCCACGGTCCCGCCGAGCCGGCCCTGCGAGCCCGCGGGCGCGACCGGCAGCGCCGCGACGATACGCGCGGGGCCGAGCGTGGCGAGCGCGAGCGCCGCTGCCTTGAGCGACGCGCCCGTGGCCATGCCGTCGTCGACGATGACCGCCACACGGCCGGCCACCGCGAGCGGCGCACGCTCGCCGCGATAGCGCGCCTCGCGCCGGCCAAGCTCGATGCGTGCAAGCGCCATGGCGCTCTGCAACTGGGCCTCGCTCACGCCGGCGCTGCGCACGAGCGCGCTGTCCACGTACTGCGCGCCGTTCGACGACAGCGCGCCCATGGCGAGTTCCGGCTGCCAGGGGAGGCCGAGCTTGCACACGGGCAAGACATCGAGCGGCACCTGCAGCGCCTTCGCGACTTCGTAGGCTACCGGCACGCCGCCGCGCGGGAGCGCGAGCACGATGACGTCGCGTCTGCCCGCGTAGGCCGAGAGCGGGCCGGCGAGCGAGCGGCCCGCCTCGCGGCGATCGGTAAAGGGGCGTTCCATGAAGAGGTCCTCCCATCTCGTTGCCGGCAAATGGCCGCGCAGCGATCCGTTCAGTTTGCCACTCGCGGCCACACGCTGCTGGCAAAAGAGCCACCCCCGCAGGTCCCCACGAAGCGGCGTGCGGCGCGAGCGAGGGTGCATGCCACTGCCCGCGCGATCCAATGCGGTGCGGCGCTCATTTGCATACGCGGATTTCTCGTTTGGCGCGCGCGCGTCGCCTCGCTACGATGAAGTTCGATCCCGCCACCGACGAGGTCTCGCCATGTCCGAATCCGCCTCCTTCAAGCCGCGCGTCGTCGAACCGGTCGTGCCCGATGCACCCGACGGCCTCGGCCTCGCCGTCGAGCTGTGGCTCGCGCGCCCGGTCGACGGCATCGCGGGCCGGGCGCTGCGCATTCACCTGCGCCACGGCGCGCGCATGGAGCAGGCCGAAACGCTGCGCGATCTGCTCCATGCCGTCGGCACCGCGATCGTGGTGTCCTGACGGCCCTCCCGCCGCTCAATCGAGCGGGGTGGCAAAGAGCGCGTCGAGCAGATTCGACGAGGACGTGTCGGCGAGGCGCGTGAGCGATTCGACCATGCGCACCTGGCAGTCCACGAGCGGCAGCATGCGAATGCGCCGCGACTCGCCGAATTCCGCATGCGCGATCACGCCCACACCCACGCCCTGCGCAATGGCCGTTTGCAAGGCCTCGCGGCCGTCCACGTAGAGCACGGGCTGGACCTGCAGCCCTTTACGCACGAGTTCGGCTTCGAGCAACTGCTGCGTGACCGAATGCGTTTCGCGAAACACCATGGGCTCGCGCACGAGCTCCTCGTACGTCATACGGCGCTTTTTCGCGGCGGGGCTCTCGGCGGGCACGACCGCGACCAGCGGTTCCTCGCGCAGCACGCGGGCCTGCAGCCGGCTGTGCACCTGACGCGCGGCCGTGATGGCGGCGTCGGCTTCGCTCGCGAGGACGCGGCGCATGCATTCGGTCGCGTTCGCGATCGACAGCTTGATCACCACCCCCGGATAGCGCCGCCTGAACGTGCCGATCAGCTTGATGGCGAGGTCGGGCGCGTCGGCGGCGAGGGCGAGTTCGCCCGATTCGAGCGCGCCCGCCGCTTCGAGCAGCCGCCGCGCGTCGCGCTCACACCCCACCATCTGACGCGTCACCGCGAAGAGTCGTCGCCCGAGTTCGGTGAGTTCCACACCGCGAGGCCCGCGCTCGAAGAGTTTGACCCCGAAATCCTGTTCGAGCCGCCGCACATGGTCCGATACCGCCGGCTGCGTGAGGGAGAGCGCCTGCGCGGCGCGTGAGAACCCGCCGTGTTCGGCGACCGCGTGAAAAGCCCGCAACTGCGCGTATTGCATCTCGAAGCACTCCGGCGACAGGGGTAAAACAGGGGATAAGCGAAACTTATATCTGCATCGATTATATCGATTTTACCGATGGCCAGCACTACGTTAACGTGTCGGGATTGACAGTCCCGACGCCCACTTGGAGCCCGCATGACCACCCCCGCCGAGCCGTATCTCCTGACCCCCGGACCGCTGACTACCGCGGCCTCGACCAAGGCCGCGATGCAGCGCGACTGGGGCTCGTGGGACGCCGACTTTCGCGCCATGACCGCGCAATTGCGCACCGCGCTGCTTCAGATCGCGGGCGACGAGCAGGGTGAATACGACTGCGTGCCGTTGCAGGGCAGCGGCAGCTATTGCGTCGAGGCGATGCTCGGCAGCTTCGTGCCGCGCAACGGCCACGCGCTCGTGCTCGCCAACGGCGCGTATGGCAAGCGCATCGCCACGACGCTGCGCTACCTGGGCCGCCAGCACACCGTGCACGACACCGGCGACTACCTGCCGCCGCGCGCAGAAGACGTCGAACAGCTGCTGATCGCGAACCCGGACATCACACATGTCGTCGTCGTCCATTGCGAGACCAGCTCGGGCATTCTGAACCCGATCGAAGCGATCGCGGCCGTGACGGCTCGCCAGGGGCGGCGCCTGCTGGTCGACTCGATGAGCGCGTTCGGCGCGGTGCCGCTCGACGTGCGCACGCTGCCTTGCGACGCGTTCGTTTCCTCGGCCAACAAGTGCATCGAGGGCGTGCCGGGCTTCGGCTTCGTGATCGCGAAAAAAGCAGTCCTGCACAACGCAAAGGGCGTGAGCCACTCGCTCGCGCTCGATATCCACGACCAGTGGGACGTCATGAACCGCACCGGCCAGTGGCGCTTCACGCCGCCCACGCACGCGGTGGCCGCGTTCATCGAGGCGCTGCGCCTGCATGCGCTCGAAGGCGGCCAGCCAGGGCGCCTCGCGCGCTATGCGCGCAACCGCGACGCGCTCGTCGAGGGCATGCGCGAGCTCGGTTTCGAGCCGCTGCTGACCGAAGCCTGGCGCTCGCCCATCATCGTCACGTTCTTTTCGCCGGCCGATCCCGCATTCGACTTCACGCGCTTCTACGAACTGATGAAGTCGCAGGGTTTCATCATCTATCCGGGCAAGCTGACGAGCGTGGAGAGCTTCCGCATCGGCTGCATCGGCGCACTCGACGAGACCGTCATGCGCCGCGTCGTGGCCGCGTGCGGCGAAGCGCTGCGCACGCTCGGCGTGACAAGTGCCGCGCCCGCGCCGGTCGACCTCGGCGCACGCGAAGCGCTCGCCGCTTGATGCACGCATACCGTCAAGACTCCACATCATCGATTTTTTAGCAGGACGCATGCAATGAAACACGTCAAGGCAGTGATTTTCGACTGGGCCGGTACCGTGGTCGACTACGGCTCGCGCGCGCCAATGGGCGCCTTCGTCGAGACCTTCGAGCAATTCGGCGTGCCGATCACGATCGACGAGGCGCGCGGGCCGATGGGCATGGCCAAGCGTCCGCACATCGCGGCGCTGATGGCGCTGCCGCGCGTCGCGGCGGCATGGGAAACGCGCTACGGCCACGCGCCGGGCGAAGCCGATATCGACGCCGTGTACGACGTCTTCGTGCCGAAGAACGTCGCCGTGGCCGCGCAGTACAGCGACGTGATTCCGGGCGTGGCCGCCGTGACCGCCGCGCTGCGTGCCGATGGCGTACGCATCGGCTCGACCACGGGCTACACGCGCGAAATCATCGACCAGATCGTGCCGGGCGCAAAGGCTCAGGGTTTCGATCCCGACAGCATCGTTTGCACGGGCGACACGCCCGAGGGCCGGCCTTCGCCGTACATGATCTACCGCACGCTGCCGGAACTCGGCGTGTGGCTCGCGCGCGACGCGATCAAGGTGGACGACACCGAAGTCGGCATCGAAGAGGGCATCAACGGCGGGACGTGGGCGGTGGGCGTCGCGGTGAGCGGCAACGCGTTCGGCCTGACCGAAGAAGAAGTTCGCGCGCTCGCGCCCGAAGAATTCGCGCGCCGCCGCGCCGCGGCCGCGGAACGCCTGCGCGCGGCGGGCGCGCACTACGTGATCGACAGCGTCGCCGATCTGCTGCCCGTGGTGAACGAGATCGAAGCGCGGCTGGCCCGCGGCGAGCGGCCCTGAGGCAACCGGAAGGCAACTGAGGGGCAGGTTGCGAACAACACGCAGGCGGCCTCGCCGCTTGCGTTACCATGGGCGCCCCAGCCACCAGCCGCCGCCCATGAAGACGTTTGTGCTTTTCGTCGTGACCGCGTTCGCCGAGATCATCGGCTGCTATCTGCCTTACCGCTGGCTGCGCGAAGGCGCGAGCGCGTGGCTCCTCGTGCCCGCCGCGGCCTCGCTCGCGCTCTTCGCCTGGCTGCTCACTCTGCACCCCACGGCCGCCGGACGCACCTATGCGGCCTACGGCGGCGTGTATGTCTGCGTCGCGATTCTCTGGCTCTGGGCCGTCGAGGCGATCCGGCCGAGCCCCTGGGACTGGGCCGGCATCGGCTTCACGCTCGCCGGCATGGCGCTCATCATGTTCCAGCCGCGCTGAGCGCACCCGGACTCAGGCGAGCGTATTGACGTGCGGAAACTTGTCGCGGAAGGCCTGCGGCATCGGCACGACCTTTTTCGCTTCGTAGTCGAAGAACACGAAGCCCGATTTCGCCATGGCGATGAGCGCGCCATCGGCGGGCCGCGTGATGCGGAAGATGATGTCGCCGCCGTACTTGTTGAAATCCATGATGCCCACCTCGAAGCACAGCGCGTCGCGCGCGTAGGCTTCGGCGCGATAGGTCGTGGCGAGGTCGGTGACGATGATGCTCGTGTGCGCGTCCTTCATGTCCTCGATGCCCGCGTCGAACAGAAAACGCGCGCGCGCCTCGGAAATCATCGAGATCATCGAATCGTTGGCGAGGTGATTGGCCGAGTTGATGTCGGTGACGCGCACCGTGAGGTGCGTCGAGTAATAGAACTGGTCTTCGGGAAAGTGGAGCTCGATGCGGGCCATGATGCGATGCGAAAAATTGGGGACGGGCGGCGCCATCGGGCTTGCACGGCGTGGGCGCCGGGCCCGATTGTAACGGGAGGCGCGCCGCCGCCGGCGCCAGCCCGGCGCTAGAATGCGTGAGCGTTTTGCCCCCAAAGCGGCCCGGCGCGTTGCCCCCACGCACTGCCACATTGCATCGATTCCCGCCATGACCGACATGCCCGGCCCCGCATCCCGAACCGCCGCCGATGCCACCCCCGCGCCGCACGACCTGCCCACGCTGAACGGCAGCACGATCGCGCTGCACCCGTTGCGCGCGCAGGACGCGCCGCGCCTCGTCGCCGCGGCGGCGGACGGCGAACTCTGGGACCTCAAGGTGACGGTGGTGCCCGGTCCCGCGACCGTCGACGCCTGGATCGCCAGGGCGCTCGACGGCGTGCGCGCCGGCACCGTGATCCCGTTCACGATCCGCCTGCGCGAGCGCGATCGCGTGGTGGGCAGCACGCGCTTCTGGAAGGTCGACCGGGAGAACCGCAAGCTGGAGATCGGCTCAACCTGGCTCGCGGCGTCGGTGCAGCGCTCCATCGTGAACACGGAGGCGAAGTTTCTGATGCTGGGCTACGCCTTCGAAACACTCGGCTGCGTGCGCGTGCAGTTCACGACCGACGTGCTCAACGCGAAGTCGCGCGCGGCGATCCTTCGGCTCGGCGCAAAGGAAGAGGGGGTGGTGCGGCGCGAACGCATCATGCCGGACGGCCGCAAGCGCGACTCCGTGCGCTTTAGCATCATCGAGGACGAATGGCCCGAGGTGAAGGCGGGCCTGTTGCGCCGCTTGCAGGCGGGCAGCTGAGCGCTGCTGCCGCATCCAGAGCGGCGCGAGAGCGCTGGCACTAGCGCAGGCGCTCCGGTGGCGATTCAGGCGGCGGATCGCCTTCCGGCACGGGCGGCGGCTCGGTGTCCGGCACTGGCGGAGGCGGCGGACGATGTGGATCGTCGGGCTCCTCGGTCGGCAGATGAGCCTCGTGACCGCGGCGAACACCAGCGGCGAGCAGGAAATTCGAACGCATAGACCTCTCCGGGATTCGCGAAGCGTGCGCCAGATGGGGCGCCGCAGCACCTCGGCCTCGCTTTCGCGCGAATCGATTTGCCCGGCTGGGCGCAAATGTCGTGCCCCGCGAGGCACCGGGGGCTGCCCGGGCCGGTACGCGGGTTGCTGCTTATCAAGCAGGGACCTGCGCGGTCAACTCGCTTCGACGCTGCGAGGGCCTCGCATCCGGGCTCGCAACGTACCGAAGGAGGACCGATGACCATGCACACCCCACCGACGAAGGGTTTCATGGCCGGCGCGCTCGCGCTGGCTCTCGTCCTGGAAGGAGCAGCGGCGGGCGGGGCGCTCGCGCAGGACAACACCGGCGCGGATCGGCCGACCACGGCGCCCGCCACGGAATCGAGCGGGGCGAAGGCCAACGGCGTGTATCCGGCGCCCACCCAGGGCGTCGAACAGGGCGTGCCCGCCAGCAAAGGCGCACAGGCCACGCGAACGACGCATTCCTCGAAACACAAACCGCATCACGCGAAACAACCGGTAAAGGGCGCGGCAAAAGCAACGACGAACCGCGCGGCGAGCGCGTCGGCCGCGGCGGGCGGCAGCGATGCGAGGGAGTAAGACGATGCACGAAAATCGCGCTTTTCATTTGCCGCGCCATCTGCGCGAAAGCCGCCCGGGCCAACGCGCTAGCGGCGTCGAAACTTTCCTGCTGGCCGCACACGGATGGGTGCCGAACAACGCCCGGCTTCCCGTCATCGTCTATCGGCGCGCGCTGGCGCCGGGTGCACAGGACCTGGCACGCGCGTTCAACGAACGCTTCGAGGCGAACGGCTGGCCGGTGCAATGGCTCGACGGCGTCTTCGACTATCACCATTTCCACTCCACGGCGCACGAGGTGCTGGGCGTGTTCGCCGGCACGGCCGAATTGATTCTCGGCGGCCCGGGCGGGCGTGTGCTGCGCGTGCATGCCGGCGACGCGCTGCTGCTGCCGGCCGGCACCGGTCATTGCCTGCTATCGCTGGCCGGCGGCTTCCGCGTAGCGGGCGGCTATCCGCGCGGGCAGCAGTGGGACATCCGCCGCGACGCGCTCACGTCGGCGGAGTTGCGCGCGATGCAGGCGCTGCCGTATCCCGCGAGCGATCCCCTCTACGGCGAACGTGGGCCGCTGATCGAGCACTGGCTCGCGCAGGCGTGAGTGACGCGCCGGGCACAGCGCTTGCATTCACGCGGTATTCGCCGTGCATTCGCACAAGGGAGAGGGGGATACCATGACGACGCAATCGAATCGCCCGCTGAATTTGCCGCTGAATCTGCGTGAGCTGGTTTGCCGTCGCGCCTCTGCACTCGTCGTCGCGTTCGGGTGCTCGTTCGGCTGTGCGCTGGGCGTGCCGTCTGCCGTGCTCGCCCAGGGCGCGCCGCAATCGATCGCCGTGCAGCGCATGGCGACGGTGCAGTCGGGCACCGGCTTTCGCGCCTCGAAGCTCGTGGGCTCCGACGTCTACGACAATAGTGGCAGCAAGATCGGCGCGATCGACGACATCGTGCTCGAGTCGCCTAACCAGGGTGCCTTCGCGATTCTCTCCGTGGGCGGCTTCCTCGGTCTGGGCAAGCATCTCGTGGCCGTGCCGTTCAACGACCTGCGCATCGACAGCAAACAGATCGTGCTGCCGGCCGACAAGGACCAGCTGAAGGCCATGCCCGAATTCAACTACGCGCACGAATGACGCGCTCGTAGATGAGCGTGATTGCCGGAGGTCAAGACGGCCAGGGCCTGAGTCCAAAGTCCTATTGCGCGTCCCTCGTCCACCCACCATAGTGGATGGATGCCTCGTGTGAGGCGTCTGAAGCGGGGAGCGATTCAATGGCGAAGAAAGAGGAAGTCAAGGCCGCGAGCGCAGCCGAGCCGGCGGAAAAACTCAGCGAAAAGGCCTATCAGAAGGAACTCGAACGCCTGCATGGCGAACTCGTTCGCTTGCAGGAGTGGGTGGTCCAGAAGCGCCTCAGGGTCTGCATCCTGTTTGAAGGCCGCGACGGCGCAGGCAAGGGCGGCACGATCAAGGCGCTCACCGAACGCGTGAGCCCGCGCGTATTTCGCGTATTCGCGCTGCCCGCGCCCACGGAACGCGAGAAGTCGCAAATGTACTTCCAGCGCTACCTGCCGCTGCTGCCCGCCGCGGGCGAAATCGTGGTGTTCGACCGCAGCTGGTACAACCGTGCGGGCGTCGAGCGCGTGATGGGCTTTTGCACGCCGGAACAGGCCACGGAATTCCTGCGCGGCGTGCCGCTCATCGAGCGCGCCATCATCGACTCGGGCACGATCCTCATCAAGTTCTGGCTCGAAGTGAGCCAGAAAGAGCAGACCCGGCGCCTCGAAGGGCGCATCAACGATCCGCGCAAGATCTGGAAGCTTTCGCCCATGGACCTCCTGTCGTATAGCCGCTGGTACGACTATTCACGCGCGCGCGACGAGATGTTCGACATGACGGATACGCCGGAATCCCCATGGTTCGTTGTCCGATCCGATGACAAGAAACGCGCGCGCCTGAACGTCATCAGCCATATTCTGAACACCATTGCGTACAAGGCGCTGCCGCGCGAGAAGGTCACGCTGCCCGAGCGCCAGAAGCCACAAGGCTACCGCGACCCGGACTATCCTTACCGCTACGTGCAGGAGAAGTACTGAGCGGCATCGCGTCCGATCCGGCGCAGCTTGTCGTCGCGCCGGATCAAACCACACTATCATCACGATTGAACGCTCACGAGGGGTTAGACCATGGCCGAGCTGCTGCTGGGTAATATCGACGAACACGTCACGGACGCCGAAATCAACGAGTTTCTGGAGCGCTACGGTTTTCCGCCGTACGACGCGATTCAGCGCATCGAGGGGGCGGGCCGTCCCGGCGCGCTGCTCACCTTCCACGCCGCGAGCGAGGAGGGGTTGCGCCGCTTGCAGGGCCGCATTAACAACCTGTTCTGGCGCGAGCACACCATCAGCGCCCAGGTCATGCCGCCCGCACGCGAGGAATAGGCGCACGCAAAAACACAACAGGGCGCGCACCGCGGCTACGCCAGCTGCGGTGCGCGCCCTGCATTTTCAGGCGCCGTTTCGAGGCGGCCGTTCTCAGGCCGAACAGGCCGGCCTCAATAGAAGATCAAACCCGGCCGCTGCGTGCTCACGCGCGTGCCCGCCTTGCCCTGGGTGATCGCCACGATATCGGCCAGCGCGCCGATCACCGCATCCTTGCCGGTGTTGCGCGCGAACTCCGCGGCCGCCATGACCTTCGGACCCATCGACCCGGCCGCGAAGCCCAGCTTCTCCAGTTCGTCGGGATGCGCGCTCGCAATCGCCTTTTGTGACGGCTTGCTCCAGTCGACGTACGTGGCGTTCACGTCGGTGGCGATGATGAGCATGTCGGCCTCCAGCTCCTGCGCGAGCAGAGCGGAGCACAGATCCTTGTCGATCACCGCCTCCACGCCGCCCAGCTTGTGGCCTTCGCCATAGAGCGTCGGAATGCCGCCGCCGCCCGCGCAAATCACGATCGTGCCGCGCTCCAGCAGCCATTTCACGGGGCGGATCTCGAAGATGTGCTTCGGCCGCGGGCTCGCCACGACACGGCGGAACTTGTCGCCGTCCGGGGCGATGGCCCAGCCGCGCTCGGCGGCGAGCTTCTCTGCCTGTTCCTTCGTGTAGACCGGGCCGATCGGCTTGCTCGGATGCTGGAACGCCGGATCGTTCGCGTCCACTTCGACCTGGGTGAGGATGGTCGCGAACGGCACCTCGTACGGCAGGAGATTGCCGAGTTCCTGCTCGATCATGTAGCCGATCATGCCCTCGGTCTGCGCGCCGAGCACGTCGAGCGGGTAGCCGGGCACGTCCTTGTAGGCCTCGCCCTGCAGCGCGAGCAGGCCGACCTGCGGCCCGTTGCCGTGGGCGATCACCAGTTCGTTGCCCTGTGCGATCTGCGCGATGCACGCGCGCCGTCGAGCGATGCGGCTCAAATGTCGGCGAGCGTCGAAACGAGGATCGCCTTGATCGTGTGCATGCGGTTTTCCGCCTGCTCGAAGGCCAGGTTCAGCGGCGACTCGAACACTTCCTCCGTGACCTCGACGCCGCCCCTGAGCTCAGGATACTTGTCGGCGATCTGCTTGCCGATCACCGTCTCGCTGTTGTGGAAGGCGGGCAGGCAATGCATGAAGCGCGTATGCGGCGTGCCGCTCGCCCTCATGAGCGGCATGTTCACCTGATAGGGCAGCAGCGCCTTGATGCGTTCGCCCCACGCTTCCATGGGCTCGCCCATCGAGACCCACACGTCGGTGTGCACGAAATCCACGTCCTTGACGGCGGCCTTGGGGTCCTCGGTCAGCAGGATGCGCGCGCCGCTTTCCTCGGCGAACTTCTTGCAGTCCGCCACGAGATCGTCGTGCGGCCAGAGCGACTTCGGCGCCGCGATGCGCACGTCCATGCCGAGCTTCGCGCCAATCAGCAGCAACGAGTTGCCCATGTTGTTGCGGGCGTCGCCGAGATACGCGTAGCTGATCTGCGTGAGCGGCTTGTCCGAATGCTCGCGCATGGTGAGCACGTCGGCGAGCATCTGCGTGGGGTGGTATTCGTCGGTGAGGCCGTTGAACACCGGCACGCCCGCGAACTTCGCCAGTTCCTCGACGATATCCTGCTTAAAGCCGCGATACTCGATCGCGTCGTACATGCGGCCAAGCACGCGCGCCGTGTCCTTCATGCTTTCCTTGTGGCCGATCTGCGAGGAGGTCGGATCGATATAGGTGACGTTCGCGCCCTGGTCGTAGGCCGCGACTTCGAACGCGCAGCGCGTGCGCGTGGAAGTCTTTTCGAAAATCAGCGCAATGTTGACGCCCTTGAGGTGCTGCTGCTCGGTCCCCGTGTATTTGGCGCGCTTGAGGTCGCGCGAGAGGTCGAGCAGATAACGCAGCTCGCGGGTGCTGTGGTGCATCAGACTAAGCAGGCTGCGGTTGCGCAGGTTGAAAGCCATGTCGTTTCTCCGTTGCGAATGCAGTGGGAATGCGAATAGGGGCGACGCTCAGAGTTCGACGGCGTCGCGCACGATCGGGCAAGTCATGCAGTGGCCGCCGCCGCGCCCGCGGCCCAGTTCGCTCGCCGTGATCGTGATGACTTCCACGCCGGCCTTGCGCAGCAGCGTATTCGTATAGGTGTTGCGGTCGTAGCCGATCACGACGCCGGGCTCGACGCACACCACGTTGTTGCCGTCGTCCCATTGCTCGCGCTCCGCCGCGAACGCGTTGCCGCCGGTCTCGACGATGCGCAGGCTCTTCAAGCCCATCGCTTCGGCCACGACGTCCACGAAGGGCTTTTCCTCGCGGCGCAGGTCGAGCTTCGAGGGGCTCTTGTCGTCGGGGCGAACCGAGAACGGCACGATCTCGTTGACCACTTCGGGGAAGATTGTCACGAGGTCGCGGTCGCAGAAGCTGAACACCGTGTCGAGGTGCATGGCCGCGCGCGATTTGGGCAGGCCCGCCACGACGATGCGCTTGGCACCGCCCTTGGCGAAGATGTTCTGCGCGAGACGGCCGATCGCCTGGCGGCTCGTGCGCTCGCCCATGCCGATCAGCACGACGCCGTTGCCGATCGGCATCACGTCGCCGCCTTCGAGCGTGGCTGCGCCATGGTCCTCGTCGGGGTCGCCGTACCACACCTGGAAGTCCTTGCCCGCGAACTCGGGGTGATAACGGTAGATGGCCGTGGTGAGCAGCGTTTCCTGCCGGCGCGCCGGCCAGTACATCGGGTTCAGCGTTACGCCGCCGTAGATCCAGCAGGTCGTGTCGCGCGTGAAGGTGCTGTTGGGCAGCGGCGCGAGCACGAAGCTCGAATAGCCCAGATAGCGGCGAAATTCCTTGAGGATCTTGCTTTGTTCGGTATCCGGAATATCTTCGGCAACCACGCCGCCAATGAGGAATTCCGCGGTCTTGCGCGGCTCGAGCCCTTCGAGCCAGCTGCGCACCTCGCCGGCCAGCGACACGCCCACGGTCTCGGGGCGAACCTTGCGGTCGAGGATGTACTTGAGCGCCTCGGGGTGTTGCACCGTTTCCGTGAGCAGATTGTGCATTTCGAGGACGTCCACGCCGCGCTCGCGCATCTTCGTTACGAAGTCGAAGTGGTCGCGCTTTGCCTGGCTGACCCAGATCACGTCGTCGTAAAGCAGCTCATCGCAGTTGCTGGGAGTGAGGCGTTGATGCGCGAGACCCGGCGCGCACACCATGACCTTGCGCAGCTTGCCTGCCTCGGAATTGACGCCGAAGGCGACAGTGTCCGTACTCATCATGAGACTCCTCGAATCAGAGGGTGAGAAAGCCCTTGTACAGGCCGAAAGCCGCCAGCAATGCGCCAATCAGCACAGCGGCGAAAACGAACTTCTCGATGTTGGTGAACACGGGCTGGCCGACCTCGCGTTTTGCGCGTGCGAACAGCACGACGCCCGGCGCATAGAGCAACGCGGAGAGCAGCACGTATTTGAGGCCGCCGGCGTAGATGAGCCAGACCGCATAGATCACAGCGATGCCCGCGATGACGAGGTCCTTGTTGCGCTCGCCGCTGTCGGCCTCGTACGTTTCGCCGCGCAGCGCGAGCAGGAATGCGTAGGCTGCCGACCAGAAGTAGGGCAGCAGGATCATCGAGGTCGCGAGATAGATGAGCGAGAGATACGTGCCTTTCGAGAACAGCGTGATGACGAGGAAGATCTGCACCATGCCGTTCGTGAGCCACAGCGCGTTGGCCGGCACGTGCTTCGCGTTTTCCTTGCGCAGGAAGTTTGGCATCGTGTGGTCGCGCGCGGCCGAAAAGATGATTTCGGCGCATAGCAGCACCCATGAGAGCAGCGCGCCCGCGAGCGACACGACGAGCCCCACGCTGATGAGAATCGCGCCCCAGTGGCCGACCACGTTTTCGAGCACGCCCGCCATCGAGGGGTTCTGCAGGGCCGCGAGCCTGGGCTGCGTGAGCACGCCGAGCGACAGCACGTTGACGAGCACGAGCAGGAGCAGCACGCCGACGAAACCGATGACCGTGGCCTTGCCCACATCGCTGCGCTTTTCCGCGCGCGCGGAGAAAATGCTCGCGCCTTCGATGCCGATGAACACCCACACGGTCACGAGCATCATGCCGCGCACCTGGTTCGTCACGCTGCCGAGCTTGGGATTCATTTGTCCCCAGAAGTCGGCCGTGAAGATGCTGGAGCGGAACGCAAACGCGCAGATGATGATGAAGAGGCACAGCGGCACCAGCTTCGCGACCGTGGTGATCTGGTTGACGATTGCGGCTTCCTTGATGCCCCGCAGCACGAGAAAGTGCAGCGCCCAGAGCAGCACCGAGGCGCAGATGATGGAGATCGGCGTGTTGCCCTCGCCGAACACCGGGAAGAAGTAGCCGAGCGTACTGAACAGGAGAACGAAGTAGCCGACGTTGCCGAGCCACGCGCTGATCCAGTAGCCCCAGGCCGAGCCGAAGCCCATGTAGTCGCCGAAGCCGGCTTTCGCGAAGGCGTAGACCCCGCCGTCGAGTTCGGGCTTGCGGATGGCCAGCGACTGGAACACGAACGCCAGCATGAGCATGCCGACCGCGGTGATCGCCCAGCCGATCAGCACGGCGCCGGCGTCGGCGCTGGCCGCCATGTTTTGCGGCAGGGAAAAGATACCGCCGCCCACCATCGAGCCCACGACGAGGGCCGTGAGCGCGCCGAGGCGCAGCTTGTTGGCAGAGGCTGGGGTGGCGGCGCTATCGGGCTTGGCAGCGGGGTGAGACGAAGACGTCGATTCGGACATGCGCGATCTCCTGGACGAGCCGGCTGGGTTGCAAATCTCGCGCTGCGCGCGAGCCCATCAACATGCTTGTGCCTGAATCTGCGGCGCGGATCGCATGCCGCGAGAGCGGAACCCGTGCCGCTACGCGCTCAATCTGATAGGGGGCGCGCAAAATGACAATAAGACCTTGGTCCGATAGGGAGAGGCAAACCGGCGGGAATTAGCAAAATTAAAGGCGCCAGTGGATTGCAGTTTTATGACGGGCCTTATGCCAATTGCGTACGGAACAGGCCGTATGCCGGACTTTCCCGGTAAAAATGGCGTTGCGCAGCGCAAGGTAAATTAGCGGTTCGATCTATTTGTACAGGACAACCGGCATGTGAATTTCGATTTATCTTAGATTAAATCGGGAAGCAAAATATTGATCGCGCGTAAATGTTCAATTACCACTTTTATTCGAAATACTGGAAATAATCACGGCGTGACATGTTATTGCGCACGACGTTAGCGGACATCGTCGTCAGCCAATGCGGTTGGAAACCTTCCACTGGTTTTCCCTGAATTGTTCGAGGCGCACCGGCTCCGGCACCATTAGCTCAGACGAACCCGCACGAGCCCACGCAACCCGATGAACGAAACCGCTCCCGCATCCACTCCGGCCTGGACGCCGGCACCGCAGCAGGTCGAATCAGCGCGCATCACCCAGTTCGTGAAGTGGCTCGGCGAGACGCGCGGTCTCGCGTTCGACGACTACGACGCGCTATGGCGCTGGTCCGTCGACGACATCGACGCTTTCTGGTGCGCGCTGTGGGACTGGGCGCAGATTCCCTCGCGCGAGGCGCGCGGCGTGGCGCTCGCCGATGCGGCAATGCCCGGTGCACGCTGGTTTCCGGGTGTCGAATCGAACTACGTCGAGCGGGCCTTTCAGCTCGCGAACGACGCGCGGCCCGCGATCGTTTCGCGCAGCGAGAGCGGCCCCATGGCCGGGCGCACTCGCGAATTGAGCTGGACGGAGCTGCGCCGCCAGGTCGCGGCTTGCGCGGCCACGCTGCGGCGCATGGGCGTGACGCGCGGCGACCGTGTGGCGGCCTTCATGCCGAACACGCCCGAGACGGTCGTGGCATTTCTCGCCACGGCAAGCGTGGGCGCGATCTGGTCGGTGTGCTCGCCCGACATGGGGCCGCTCGCGGTGCTCGACCGCTTCCGGCAGATCGAGCCAAAGGTGCTGTTCGCCGTGGACGGCTATCGCTACGGCGGCAAGCCGCACGACCGGAGCGAGCTGGTTCACCATCTGCTGCGCGAGTTGCCGGGCGTGGCGCACCTCGTATTCGTCCCGCAACTCGACCCGGACGCCGACGCGAACGCGTACCCGCAGGCCACGGCATGGCGCGACGCCATCGCTGGCAACGTCGCCCTGCAGATCGAACCCGTGCCGTTCGATCATCCGTTGTGGATCGTCTATTCGTCGGGCACGACGGGCATGCCCAAGGCCATCGTGCATTCACACGGCGGCATCGTGGTGGAGCACGTGAAGCTCACCGCGCTGCATCTCGACCTGAACCCTGGCGACCGGTTCCACTGGTACGCCAGCACGAACTGGATCATGTGGAACTGCCAGGTAGGCGGCCTGCTCGCGGGCGCGACGCTCTGCCTCTACGACGGCAGCCCCACCTATCCCGACGCGCAGGCGCTGTGGCGCTTCGTGGGCGACACGGGGGTGACGTTCTTCGGCGCGGGGGCGGCGTATTTCCAGGGGTGCCTGAAGGCCGGGGTCGAGCCGCGTGCGGCGGCCGATCTCTCGCGCCTGCGCGCAGTCGGCTCGACCGGCTCGCCGCTGCCGCCCGAAGCGTATGCGTGGATACTCGAGCAGGTGGGGCCCGTCTGGATCGACGCGATTTCAGGCGGCGCTGACTTCGCGGGCTGCTTCCTCGCCGGCGTGCCGACCTTGCCGGTCTATCTCGGCGAAATGCAGTGCCGGTGCCTCGGCGCGCGCGTCGAGGCATTCGATGAAGCCGGGCACGCGCGCATCGACGAAGTCGGCGAACTCGTGTGCACCGCGCCCATGCCCTCGATGCCGCTTTACTTCTGGCGCGACGAAGCGCACCGGCGCTACCGCGAAAGCTACTTCGACATGTTTCCTGGCATCTGGCGCCACGGCGACTGGCTGCGCATCACGCCCCGCGGCGGCGCGGTCATCTACGGCCGCTCGGACGCCACCATCAACCGCCACGGCATCCGCATGGGCACGAGCGAGCTGTATCGCGCGGTGGAGTCGGTGCCCGAGGTGCTCGACAGCCTCGTGGTCGATCTGGAGTACCTGGGGCGCAACTCGTCGATGCCGCTCTTCGTGGTGCTGCGCCCCGGTGTCGATCTGGGCGACGCGCTCGCGCAGCGCATTCGTGCGCGCGTGCGCGAGGCGCTCTCGGCGCGCCATGTGCCCGACGAGATCCATCAGGTTCAGGCCGTACCGCGCACGCTCTCGGGCAAGAAGATGGAGGTGCCGATCAAGCGGCTTCTGCTGGGCCAACCGCTCGATAAGGTGGCCAATCCGGACACCATGGCCAACCCGGAAAGCCTCGCGTGGTTTGCGGCGTTTGCGCGGACGAGGGGCGGGGCAGCGTGATTCCTGCCGCGCCGATTTAAAATGGCGCGCGGACCGACGCCGATGTCTGTCCGTTTACGCGGCCTTCCATCGTCAACGCATGCCATCGCCTAGCGCCACCGTTCCCATCTCGCTCGTCAACGGCTTTCTGGCCGGCGCGGGCGCCGAGTCCGCCGTGATCCGCCGCTATCTCAACGAGGCGGGCATCGCGCTGGAACTGCTCGCCAAGCCGGGTGGCCGTGTGACGGAAGAGCAGTTCTCCACGCTCTACCAGACGCTCGCCATCGAACTCGACGACGAGATGCCCGGCATCTTCAGCCGGCCGCTGCGCAGCGGCACGCTCAAGTTTCTCTGCCTGAGCCTGCTCGATGCGCGCAACCTCGAAACGGCCCTGCATCGCTTCGACCAGTTCTTCCACATCGTGCTCGACGATTTCCGGCTCGAGTCGCGCCGCCAGGGGCTCGTGGCCCAGGTGGCATTACGCGCCAATCCGGCGTATGGCGCGATCGGGCCGCTCGGCCAGGAGCTGACGCTCAAGCTCGCGCATGGCGTGTGCTCCTGGCTGATCGGCCAGCGCATTCCACTCCTGCAAGTCGATTTCGCCTGCGCGCAGCCGCCGCACGCGCTCGATCATCGTTACTTCTTCTCAGGGCCCGTGCGCTTTGGCTGCGAGGCCACGCTGATGCGCTTCAGCGCGGCCTATCTCGACATGCCGATCCGGCAGAGCAAGCGCAACCTGCGCGCGTTTCTCGCGCGCTCGCCCGGCGACTGGATCTTCGAGACCTTCAGCGAGCAGCTCGTGAGCCACAATGTGCGCCAGTACCTGGCCGCGCAACTGCCCGATCTGCCGACCATCGAAGCGGCGGCCGACAGCCTGCACTGCTCGGTGCGCACGCTGTGCCGGCGCCTCGCCGCGGAGGAGACCACCTTCCAGGCGCTCAAGGACGAACTGCGCCGCGACGTGGCGATCCAGCGCCTCACCGACACCCAGGACACGATTGCGGCCATTGGCGGCGATCTGGGTTTCGACGACCCCAGCGCCTTTCACCGCGCCTTTCGGCACTGGACAGGCAGCACGCCCGGCACCTACCGCCGGCGCGGCTGAGCGGCTGGGCGCTTGAGCGTCGCCCGGCACGAAGTGGCGATGCCCATCCATGACGGGTGGGCACAGCGACCGACGGCGTGGCCAGAATTGTCACCATGTGGTCCGGTTTGGACAGTGGTTTTGCGACCCATTGACGCTACGATCCGTCCTGTACTGCCGCAAGGTGGCCACCCAGGTAACCCTGGCCCGGCGGCGCATCCATTTTGACCCCTGAGTACTGGAAGGACCGATCATGAGCTACAACGCCCCCGTCAAGGACATGCTGTTCGTGCTGAAAGAGCTGGCCGGCATCGACGCCGTCGCAACCCTGCCGGGTTTCGAAGACGCCGGTTTCGACACTGCGCAGGCCGTGCTCGACGAGTGCGCGAAGCTCTCCGGCGAAGTCATCGCGCCGCTGAACGTCGAAGGCGACCGCGCGCCCAGCAGCTGGCGCGACGGCGAGGTCACGGCGACGCCGGGCTTCGCCGGGGCGTTCCGCCAGTACGTCGAGGGCGGCTGGCAGGGTCTGCAGCATCCGTCCGAATTCGGCGGCCAGGCGCTGCCCAAGCTGATCGCGACGCCTTGCATCGAAATGCTCAACGCGGCAAACCTCTCGTTCGCGCTGTGCCCGCTGCTCACCGACGGCGCCATCGAGGCGCTGCTCACCGCGGGCAGCGACGAGCTGAAGGCGCGCTATGTGCCGAAGCTCATCTCCGGCGACTGGACCGGCACGATGAACCTCACCGAGCCGCAGGCCGGCTCCGACCTCGCGCTGGTGCGCTCGCGCGCCGAACCGCAGGGCGACGGCACGTACAAGGTCTTCGGCACGAAGATCTTCATCACGTGGGGCGAGCACGACATGGCGGAGAACATCGTTCACCTCGTGCTGGCGCGCACGCCCAACGCGCCGGAAGGCGTGAAAGGCATCTCGCTGTTCGTCGTGCCGAAGTTCCTCGTCAACGAAGACGGCTCGCTCGGCGCGCGCAACGACGTGCATTGCGTGTCGATCGAACACAAGCTCGGCATCAAGGCGAGCCCGACGGCCGTGCTCCAGTACGGCGATCACGGCGGCGCGATCGGCTATCTGGTGGGCGAGGAGAATCGCGGACTCGAATACATGTTCATCATGATGAACGCGGCGCGCTTCGGTGTGGGCATGCAAGGCGTCGGCGTGGCCGAGAGCGCGTACCAGAAGGCCGTGGCGTACGCGAAGGAGCGTGTGCAGAGCCGCCCCGTGGACGGCTCGCTCAAGCAGTCGGCGACCATCATCCATCATCCGGACGTGCGCCGCATGCTCGCCTCGATGCGCGCGATGACCGAGGGCGCACGAGCGCTCGCCTATGTCGCCGCCGCCTATAGCGACCACGCTCACTACCACGCCGACCCGGAAGTGCGCGCGCGCAATCTCGCGATCTACGAATTCCTCGTGCCGATCGTGAAGGGCTGGAGCACCGAGATGGTCAACGAGGTGACGAGCCTCGGCGTCCAGGTGCATGGCGGCATGGGCTTCATCGAGGAAACGGGTGCGGCTCAGTACTACCGCGATGCGCGCATTCTCGCCATCTATGAAGGCACCACGGCGATCCAGGCGAACGACCTGGTGGGCCGCAAGACGGTGCGCGACGGCGGCGCGGTTGCGAAGGCGCTGCTTGGCGAGATCGCTCGGACTGCTGAGGAACTGGGCCAGACCGGCGGCGCGGCGGCGGCATCGATGCGCGCGCAGCTGGAGAAGGGCGCGCGCGCACTGGCGAATGTCGTCGATTACGTGGTTGCGAACGTCAAGCGCGACCCGAACGCGGTGTTCGCGGGCAGCGTGCCGTATCTCAAGCTCGCGGGCATCGTGCTGTGCGGCTGGCAAATGGCGCGTGCGCTGCTCGTCGCGCAACGCGAACTCGCGAACGACGCGGAGTTTTACGGCGCGAAGATCGCGATCGCACAGTTCTACGCCGAGCACATTCTCGCGCAGGCAGGCGGCCTCGAGACGTCGGTCCTGGCCGCAAAGGGCGACGCCGGCGTGCTCGCGCTGAGCGAAGTGCAGTTTTGATCGGGCGGCTTAGGGCGCTCAGTTAGCAAGTAAGGAAGAGGATATGTCGTCGATTGATCTGATCGCACAGTACGGCCCACGCGAGTCGATGGAATACGACGTGGTGATCGTCGGTGGCGGTCCCGCCGGGCTGTCCGCGGCGATCCGCCTGAAGCAGCTGGCCGCGGAAACAGGCGCTGAAATCGGCGTCTGCGTGCTGGAGAAAGGCTCGGAAATCGGGGCGCATATCCTCTCGGGCGCGGTCATGGATCCGCGTGCCCTGAACGAGCTGATTCCGGACTGGAAGGAGCAAGGCGCACCGCTGAACGTGCCGGTGACCGAGGACAAGTTCCTTTTTCTTTCCGAAACGGGGGCTAAGGCTGTGCCGAACTGGGCACTGCCCGACAACTTCAAGAACCACGGCAACTACGTCATCAGCCTCGCGAACGTCACGCGCTGGCTGGGCCAGCAGGCCGAGGCGCTGGGCGTCGAAATCTTCCCGGGCTTCCCGGCCGCCGAAGTGCTCTACAACGACGACGGGTCGGTCAAGGGCGTCGCCACCGGTAACATGGGTGTCGGCAAGGACGGCGAGCCCACCGAAAACTTCCAGCTCGGCATGGAGTTGCACGCCAAGTACACGCTGTTCTGCGAAGGCTGCCGCGGGCACCTGGGCCGTCAACTGAACGAGAAGTTCAAGCTGGGCAAGGACTCGGACCCGCAGGTCTACGGCATCGGCATCAAGGAACTGTGGGAGATCGATCCCTCGAAGCACCAGCCCGGTCTCGTGATCCACACGGCCGGCTGGCCTCTGGAATCCGATACGTACGGCGGCTCGTTCCTGTACCACATCGATAACAACCAGGTGATGGTGGGCTTTGTCGTGGGTCTCGCGTACCAGAACCCGTATCTCTCGCCGTTCGAGGAATTCCAGCGTTACAAGACGCACCCGGAAATCCGCAAGTACCTGGAAGGCGGCAAGCGCGTCTCGTACGGCGCGCGCGCGATCACGGCAGGCGGCCTGATGTCGCTGCCCAAGCTGGTGTTCCCGGGCGGCGCGCTCGTGGGCGACGATGCGGGCTTCCTGAACGCCTCGCGCATCAAGGGCAGCCACGCGGCGATCAAGACCGGCATGCTGGCCGCCGATGCGGCGTTCGAAGCCGTGCAGGCCGGCCGCCAGAGCGATGAACTCGCGGCTTACCCGGAAGCGTTCAGGCAGTCGTGGCTCCACACGGAGCTGTACAAGGCGCGCAACTTCAAGCAGTGGATGAGCAAGGGCCTGTACCTGGGCACGCTGATGGTGGGCATCGAGCAGAAGCTGTTGGGCGGCAACGTGCCGTGGACGCTGCATCACCAGCATCGCGATCACGAGATGCTGAAACCCGCTTCGCAGTGCAAGCCGATCGAGTATCCGAAACCGGATGGCAAGCTCACGTTCGACCGGCTCTCCTCGGTGTTCATCTCGAACACGAATCACGAAGAGAACCAGCCGGCGCACCTCACGCTCAAGGACGCGAGCGTGCCCGTGAACGTGAACCTGCGCACCTACGCGGGCCCCGAAGCGCGCTTCTGCCCGGCCGCGGTGTACGAGTTCATGAAGAATGACGACGGCAGCGACCGCCTGCAGATCAACGCGCAGAACTGCGTGCACTGCAAGACCTGCGATATCAAGGATCCGACGCAGAACATCGTATGGGTCACGCCCGAAGGCGGCGGCGGCCCGAACTACCCGAACATGTAAGCACCGGGCGGCGACTGCCGTCGATCCGGGTTGTGGCAGGAGAGGCGTAGTGCGCCTTTCCTGCCATTTTTTATTTTACGTCCGCGAATACCAGTACATGCCGTCGTCGCGCAGCTCGCGTTTCACTTCGCCGCGATACATCAGGTAGTTCAGGCACGCGAAGCTCTCGCCGGTTGCGAGACTCATCTGCCCGAGATCGTCTTCGCCGATGCGCGCGTGCAGCCTCGGTGCGGGCGCCCGTATCGACAACGGCGCAACCGTCTGCGTCATCGATAAGCCATACGTTGATGTGATCGAGCGCCCAGGGCAGCGGCATACGCAGCCAGCGCACGCCCGGCGCGATCTCGAGGGTCGAGCCTGACGCGGGCGGATCCGGGTAGGGATAGCGCAGCGTTGATCGCGCGCTATTGGATGCGACCTCGGGCGTGCTCTCGGGGGCGGCTTCGGTGCGTTCGGTCATGCTTCGGGGCGCAAAGGGAAATGGGGCGCGCAAACTTTCGCCCGGCGCGCGCAGGATAGCGAAGGCGGCGTGCCCGCCCACGTCCTTTTGAGGGGCTGAACGCGTGACGGACATCACTGCGGCACCACGCTGCGCCGCCGCACGCCTGTTTACTTTTGTTTCCGCTTGTTGCTTCTCGTTGCCGCCTGTTTCCCTTTGTTGCCCGATGGCGACGCCCGATCGCGTAGCATCGCACCTCAACGTCGATATTTATTGCGCCGCAACAAAATGATGCCTACACTGACCAATGCCGGCTGCCTCGACGCTTTCGCAAGGAGGGCGTGACATGACGAATCGATCAAACACATTGCATGCATCTCTGAAGCTGCACGTCTTCGAACAGGAAGGAGGGTGGCATTGGGGCATCACCATCCCTCGCAGTGCGGGTAGCGGCTTCAAACTCATCGCATACAGCGAAACGACCTTTAACGGCGAGAGCGAAGCGCTCCGCGACGGCAGCCGCGCGCTCGAAAATCTTCCGGAAGACGCGGCACTCGCGTTCGCGCCCTGATACGGCGTACATCCACGATAAGGCCGTTCACGAAGTCTCTTTACGGCACATACAGTAGATGAACTTCTGCGTCGCGCCACCCGGCGTGTGGTGCTCTTCGCGTTCCTGTTTGAGCAGCGTGAAGGGCGCGCCAAATTCGGCGTGCAACGCATCGGCGCTATAGCGCATGACGGGCAGCCCGCTGCAATGGTCGGGGCCGTCCTCGGCAAAGGTCGCCACGATCACGATGCCGCCCGGTTTTACGGCTCGCAGCACGGCGTTCACGTAGGCTTCCCGGTCTTCGTGGCTCGTCAGGAAATGAAACACGGCGCGGTCGTGCCAGACGTCGTAAGCCTGCACGGGCAATTCGATTTGCGTGATGTCGCCCACGATCCACGAAACGCGGTTTGCGCGTTCGCCCACTCTCGTTTCCAGGCGCATGCGGGCGGCGTCGAGCGCGGCGTCGGAAAGGTCCAGCACCGTGACGCTGCGATAGTCATCCGCCACGAGGTCGTCGACCAGCGTCGACGCGCCGCCGCCCACGTCGATGATGGCCGCGTCCTTCGACAAACCTGTCTGACGAATGAGCGCTACCGACTGGAGCGCATGCTCCTGAAACCAGCTAACGTGGGTGGGCGTCTTTGTCGTGTAGACGCGATTCCAGTGATCCCGCGACTGCATAAAACCTCCTGCCTCGTTACTCGCAAAGCTCGATGTCCGAAAGCGTCTGCGTGCTCGTTTCCTTGAGCAGCGCGCGAGGACGCTCACATTGTCGCTGAAGATAGGGCTCAACAGCGCCCCGACGCAGCGTGCGAGTCGCGCGGTCGATGTGAGGGAAGCCGAGCGGACATGATGGGCGTTTGCGGCGCGTTTTTGAAGTGCGGGGTTTTGTGTTGAAAACGATCTATTTTGATAATTAAAGTTATCTTATCTGACTGGTTTGATGGCGAACCTGGACCACGTCGAGCCGTCTTGCGGAAAGCTGTGAGCTTGCACATCGCGGTTTTCGCGCAGCGTGCAAGCGGATCCAGAGGGTAGGGCGTGCGAAACCGGCGTCAGACAACGCCTGTCGCACGCCTTGCGCCTTACCCCAGTTTATTGGCCTGCTCCTTCGCGAGCAGGCGTTGAGCCTGTCGGTCTCCGCGGTTGGCTTCCTGCGAGGTCTGCACCGACGTTTCGGTGGCTTCGGCCAATGCAGCGCGTGCGGCATTGCTGATCGTGACGGCATACGAAGCCGACGACGTCGAGGCCGGTGTCGTCGTACTGGACTGCGCCTGCGTCTTGCTGGCTGGTTGCGTAGCGGCAGTCGCCTGCTGGTTCTGCGCGCCGGTATTCGCTGCGGTTGCAGCGGCGGGTTGGCTAGAAACTGCCTGGATTGTCATCAGAAGGTCTCCAATAAAGAGAGAAAAAACCGGGAACTGCGCCCGATTTATCGGAGCACCTTCCAGAAGCTTAAGAACTATTTATTTTCTGAAAGCGAATCAACTTAAGGCTCGCATAAGCTGCGATTCGATTTGCGCCAGCGCCATTCATAATCGCCCGACGACTGGTTCAAAAGCTGATCAGGTCCGGGTTTCCTGATGTCCCGTGCCGTGGCGCTTCCGCCCTTAGATCTCGTTGAAAACATGTTCTGGAATGAAAGCAACTTTTATTCAGCTTAAAAGATGTAGCTTCGGTAGCGCGAAAATAGGGTTCCAGGTCGGGAAATATCGTTTAGATAAGGAGTTCATCAGAATTCAAAGCTACCATCCCGCAAATCTTTCAAGTTTCCTCTGGAAATCCATTGTGTTGCCGCTCACGAACGACGTAACTCCCGACAACTGGTCCTCGTGGATCCTCCGGCAGCGTCATGGCGACGATCGCGCCCATGAGCACAAGGTCCGTGGCGAGATCACAAGGTACGCGGACCGTGTGCTGGATTCCGTTCGCCTGCACCCCGGCATGACATTGGCCGACATCGGGACGGGCGATGGTCTCGTCGGGTTCCGCGCGATTGAACGGACCGGCGCCTCGCTCCGGGTCCTCATGACCGATATTTCGGCGCCGCTGCTGCGGCACACGGAAGAGCGCGCCCGAAGCCTGGGTGTGAGCGGGCAGTGCGCATTCATACACGGCAACGCCGAAAACCTGGAAGGCATCGCGAATGAAGCAGTCGATGCCGCCACGATGCGCGCGGTGCTGGCGTATGTGGCAGACAAGCCCGCGGCAATGCGAGAGATTTACCGCATTCTCAAACCGGGTGGCCGCTTCGCCATCGCCGAGCCGATTTTGCGTGACGAAGCGCTCGAGGTTTGCCTGCTCAAGCAACTCGTCGATTCCCGTGCGTTCAACACGGAAGACCCTTTCTTTCCCTTGCTGCTCCGATGCCGGGCGGCGCAGTTCCCCGACACGGAGGAGAAGGCGCGCTCGCTGCCCATCACGAACTATGGTGAACGCGACCTCGTGCGTTTCGCGATCGACGCGGGCTTCACCGACATTCATCTGGAATTGCACATCGAGGTGCGAACAGAGGACAGCCTGCCTTGGGAAACGTTTCTTCGTACCTCGCCCCACCCGTTGGCGCCCAGCCTGGAAGAGATCTTCGAAAAGGAATTTACCCGCGATGAGCGCGCATATCTGGAAGTCAGAATGCGGGCGATCTTCGAAAGCGGAGCGCAACTCGGCGCTGAGCGCATCGCCTATCTGACGGCGAAGCGGCCGTAGAGACCGGATGCAAACGCCTGCTTAAGGATTGCATAAGCGTTAACCCTGCAGAATGCGCCGCATGCCTGCCGCAACGCCGCCAACGTGTGGTGTTTGCGTTCCGGTCCATGCTCGCGCATTCATGCTGCGCGGGATTGGCTTAAGGAGTCCATATTGTCCAGTCCGCAGTCTCGCGCGATGGTTCTGCGCGTCTTTCGCTTCTACAGACCGAATCGCGTGCGCGCCACGTTCGCCGCCGTTGCATCGGGCACCGCACTGCTTGCCGGTTGCGCAAGCTACCAGGCGCAGCCATTGGCTACGGGACCTTCGTTGACCACGCAGGATGCGCTCGCACGGGTGCAGATCGATCCCGCGAAGATGCCATTGCCCGAGCTTGCAGCACATCGCTTCGATCCGTCGAACGGCTTCGACATCGAAGACGTCGCGATGCTGGCCGTCGCCAACAATCCCGACCTGAAAGTTGCGCGTGACGATCTCGGCATTGCGCAAGCGCAGGCGTTTTCGGCAGGACTCTTGCCGGATCCCCAGGTGAGCGTCTCCAGCGACTATCCCGGGGCCGCTGGGTTGTCGCGCGCGTTCAGCTACGGCCTGAGCATGGACGTGATGGCAATTGTCACGCGTGGCGCGAACACGAAGTCTGCCAGCGCCACGGTTCGCAAGACCGATCTAGGTCTGCTCTGGCAGGAATGGCAGGTCGTGGCGCAGGCGAAGCAGCTATACGTGAGAGCGCGCTTTCAGGATGAGGTGTTGCCGCTGCTCGAGAAGCAGACGGCGCTCGCCCGCACGCGTTACGAACGCACCGCGCACGCGGCAAGCGAGCACAACGTGACGGCGGACAGCGTCACCGCGTCGCTCACGGCGTACGAAGACGCCCGCAAGCAGTACACCGACATGCAGCACGCGCGTGAGCAGACGCACCATGACCTCAATGCGCTGCTCGGCCTGGCGCCCGACACGACGCTGACGCTCATTGGCGACACGGCAGTCACGCCGATGCCGGATGGCATGCTCGACGCCGCCGTGGCGAAGCTGGCGCTGCGCCGTCCCGATCTGATCGCGCTGCAGGCCGGCTACGAGGCGCAGGAGCAGAAGTACCGCGCCGCGATCCTCAACCAGTTCCCCAGTCTTTCTGTGGGCTTTACGCGGCAGCGCGACACTTCGGAAATCTACACTAGCGGCTTCGCGATCAACCTCACGCTGCCGGTCTTCAACCGCAATCGCGGCAATATCGCCATCGAGCAGGCCACGCGACAGCGTCTCGCAGACGAATACCAGACGCGCCTGAACGCGGCTTACGCCGATATCGCCCATCTGCGTGCCGACAGCGCGATCGCCGCGCATCAACTCGATCAGGACGACGCTGCGCTGCCTGGGCTCGAACGTGCCGCCGCGCAGGCGCGCGACGCCTACGCGGCGCGCAACATCGTGCTTGGCCAGTATGTCGATGCGCAAACTGCGGCGCTCGCGCGTCGCATCGATGCCGCCACTGCGCGCGAAGCGCTAGCAGAGCAACGCATTGGCCTCCAGGCGCTGCTCGGCAGCGCGATCCCCGACCCTGATCAGGCCCCGTCCGCGCGAGGCGCCACTGCTGAAAGCGCGCCCACCAATACCCTCGTTGCACGTTGATCTCCATGACTGAGCACCGCTTTCTTTCCGGCACGCGCACGCGTGTCGCCGTCTGCGCACTTGGCGCGGCGGCCGCGCTCGCCGCTGGCGCAGCGCTTTTCGCACCGCATGCAGCGCGCGCAGATGACGCAGGCGCGTCGGACAGCACGCCTGCGCCATCCGCCGCCGTGCAGGTCGTGCGCGTGATGCGCCAGCCGGTTGCTCAAACCGTTGTCGCGTATGGCTCGGTTGCGTCCGCGGCCTCGAACGCAACGTCCATCAGCTTGCCGTATCTCGCACGCGTGACGCGCGTGCTCGTGCAGCCCGGCCAAACCGTAGCGCAGGGCGCTGCGCTCTTCGTCGTGCAAGCCGATCCCAACGCCGTGATCGCCTATACGCAGGCACAAAGCGCAGCGAGGCTCGCGCGTGGCGAACTCGCGCGCACCAGCTCGCTCTTTCACGACGGTCTCGCCACGCAATCGCAGCTCGCCGCGGCGCAAAAAGCGCTGGATGACGCACAGCAGGCGCTTGCTGCGCAACAAGCGACGGGCATTACACCAGGTTCGAAAACGATCGCGGCGCCAGTGGCTGGCGTCATCGCGCAGCTTGCCGCGGTGCCGGGCGACCGGATCCAGGCGGGCACGGCGCTCGCCCAGCTCGTTGCATCCAATGGCTCCGCGGGCAATGCCGCGAACATTTCGCTGGGCGTCGAACCCGCCGATGCGCTCACGCTGCACGCCGGCGATCGTGTCGTGCTGCGCCCGCTATCCGCCTCGCTCGGATCACAGCGTGCGCAAGGGCGCATCGTGCTCGTCGGCGCCGCCATCGACGCGCAGAGCCAGCTCGTGAACGTGAGTGCGAACGTGCCGCTCGCGGGCGCCGCCTTCCTGCCGGGAACGCGCGTGCGGGCCGACATCAACACGCTGGCCGGCACGTGGTGGAACGTGCCGCGCGCCTCGGTACTGCAGGACGCGAAGGGCAGCTATGTGTTCCAGGTCGCGCCGGACAACAAGGCGCACCGCGTCGACGTGAAGGTGAAAGTCGAGCATGGCGATACGTACGGCGTGGATGGCGCGCTCGACGCCTCGCGGCCGCTCGTCGTCGTCGGCAACTACGAACTCGAAGACGGCATGGCCGTGCGCGTGGCGCAAGGCGGCGCTCGATGACGTTCAGCCAGTGGATGCAGCGCCACCGTCGTTCGCTGCTGTTCGTGATTGCGCTTGCCGCGCTTGCCGGAGCGCTCACCGCGTTGCGCCTGCCGATCTCGCTTTTTCCGAACGTGTCCTTTCCGCGCGCCGTGATTTCGCTCGACGCGGGCGACCGTCCGGCCGAACAGATGGCGACGCTCGTCACTATGCCGGTGGAGGAAGCGTTGCGGCGCGTGCCGAACGTGCGCGACGTGGAATCCCGCACGAGCCGGGGGTCGGCGGAGATCTCCCTGAATTTCGACTGGGGCACGGACATGGCGCAAGCCACGTTGCAGGCGCAGTCGGCCATTGCCGAGATCCTCGCGACGCTGCCGCCCGGCACCAGTATGCAGGTGCGCCGGATGGACCCGACGGTGTTTCCGGTGCTCGCATACAGCCTGACGTCGTCGCGCTTGTCGCTTTCTCAACTCTACGACCTCGCCCAGTTCCAGTTGCGTCCGCTGCTTTCCTCCGTGGCGGGCGTGGCGCGCGTGGACGTGACGGGTGGGGCGCGCGACGAGCTCGAAGTGGCCGTCGATCCCGCGCACCTCGCGACGTACAAGCTCTCGGTGGCTGATGTCTCGCGCGCAATCGGTGCGGGCAACGTGCTGATGGCCACCGGGCGCATCGAGGACCACGACAAGCTCTTTCTCGTCGTGGCGAATTCGGCTTTCAGCGGGCTCGACACGTTGAAAAACGTGGTCGTGTCGTCCGCGGGCGCGACGCAGATCCGCCTGCGCGATGTCGCCACCGTCACCCAGGGGACCGTGCCGCAATGGATACGCGTGACCGCCGACGGTCAGGATGCGGTGCTGGTCAACGTCTACCAGCAGCCCGGCGCGAACAGCGTGGCGATGGCGCGGGCGATTCGCGCGCGTCTGAAGGACTTCGGCCCACAAATGCCGCACGGCGTGACGCTCTCGAACTGGTACGACCAGAGCGAGCTCGTGATCGCCTCGGCTACCAGCGTGCGCGATGCCATCATGATTGGCGTGGTGCTCGCGGCGCTCACGCTCTTCGTATTTCTGCGCAACACGAAGATCACGCTCATCGCCGTGGCGCTCGTGCCTATCGTGATGGCCGCGACCATTCTGCTGCTCGACGTGTTCGGCATGGGCTTCAACATCATGACGCTCGGCGGGATGGCGGCGGCGGTGGGCCTCGTGATCGACGATGCCATCGTGATGATCGAGCACATCGCGCGGCGTATGCGCGAAGCGGGCGCGCATGCGTTCCATGGTCGGGTGATGAGCGCGGCGCTCGAATTCACGCGGCCGCTCGCCGGCTCTTCCGCGGCAACGCTCATTATCTTTGTGCCGCTGGCGTTTCTCTCGGGCGTAACCGGCGCGTTCTTCAAGGCGCTTTCGGTGACGATGGCGAGCGCGCTCTTTATTTCGTTCCTCGTCACGTGGCTCGCCATCCCGATTCTCTGCGACCGCTGGCTCACCGCGAAAGATGCCGAGGAGCATCGCGAAACGCGCTTCGCCGCGTGGCTCAATCGCACCTACGCGCGGCTCGTCTCTCGCGTGAGCGCGCGGCCCCTGTGGGTGCTCGCGCTCGTGGTTCCGCTTGCGCTGCTTTCGGCGCTCGCGTTCACACGGGTCGGCAGCGGCTTCATGCCGTCGATGGACGAGGGCGGTTTCGTGCTCGACTATCACACGCAGCCGGGCACGTCGATTACGGAAACCGATCGCTTAATGCAACAAATCGAAGCGATCATTCGCGCGAACCCGAATGTGGCGACGTATTCACGCCGCACCGGCGCCGGACTTGGCGGCGACCTGAACGAGCCGAACAAGGGCGACTTCTTCGTGCGCCTGAAGTCGGGTAGCCGCGAACCGATCGACACGGTGATGGAGGAGATCCGTTCGCAGATCGAAACAAAAGTGCCTGGCGTGAGCGTCGAGCTTGCGCAGTTGATGGAGGACCTGATCGGCGACCTCACGGCGGTTCCGCAGCCCGTGCAGATCAAGATTTACTCGGACGACTCCCATGTGCTCGACACGACCGCCCAACGTGTGGCCGCACGCATCGGCAAGATCGGCGGTATCGTCGACGTGAACGACGGCATCAATCCTGCCGGCGACGCCATCGATCTGCACATCCGGCCCGACGCCGCGGCTGCCGAGGGCATGGATCCGCAGGCAATCGCGCAGCAGGTCTCCGACCTGCTGGACGGGAACGTGGCGACGCAGTTCCAGAATGGCCCGAAGACAGTTGGTGTGCGCGTGCGTGCGCAAGGCGCGCTGCATATGACGGACACCGAACTTGCACGCCTGCCGTTGCGCGCGCCGGATGGGCACGTGTTCGCGCTTTCCCGCGTGGCCGACCCGGTGCACGTGAGCGGTCAACCCGAGATCAGTCGCGACAACCTCAAGCGCATGGTAGCGGTGACGGCGCGCATCGACGGGCGGGACCTCGGCTCGAGCATTGCCGACGTGCAGCGTGCGCTCGCCGATCCCGCGCTCCTGCCAACGGGCGTCTACTACGAACTTGGCGGCTTGTACCAGCAACAGCAGATCGCCTTCAAGGGGCTGCTCGCGGTGTTCGGCGCGGCCGTGGCGCTGGTGTTCGGCCTGCTGCTCTTCCTCTACGAGCGCTTTCGCGTGGCGCTCGCGGTGATGGCAATGCCGCTGCTCGCCACCGGCGCCGTGTTCATCGGGCTGTGGGTGACGGGCATCGAACTCAACATCTCCGCGATGATGGGCATGACGATGATCGTCGGCATCGTGACGGAGGTCGCGATCTTCTACGTTTCCGAGTTCCAGGGGCTCGTACGCGACGAAGGCGTGCCGCTCGAGGAGGCGTTGCAGGCCGCGGGCCGCAATCGCCTGCGGCCCATCGCGATGACGACCATCGCAGCCATTCTCGCGCTGCTGCCGCTTGCCTTCGCGCTCGGCCAGGGATCTGCAATGCAGCAACCGCTCGCGGTCGCGATCATCTCGGGCTTGATTGTGCAGATGCCGCTCGTGCTGCTGGTGCTCCCTGTGCTGCTGCGCCTCCTGCTTCGAGTAAAGGGAGCAGGTGAGTAATGGCGGGTGCAAAACGAAGAGGTGTGCAAATGATTTGCATCCACCGCAGTAACAGATTCGAAAGAAAAATCCTTGAAATAGTCGTTGACTCGGCTCGCGCGTCGTCACTAGAATTCGTGTGTTTCCACGAAAGGGGCATATGCCTTGGACAGTTGTAGTTGTCGACCTTCGAATCGTATTTCTGCCTGACCGGCACGACGCCCGCCTGGATTCTTCCTTAGCCGCCGTCCTGCCAGCAGGCAGACGGTGCGCGCCGCAGTAGCTTCCGCAGTTTCTCCCGCGCATCTTTTCGATTGGCCGCCGTCATTGACGCGCGTGCTGTCACGCACGTTGGTCAACGCGACCCGGCGCGTCGAGCCATTGGCTCGCGCCGCCGCTCGTTCACGCCGTTTTCGCGCGCGCAATTGCGTGCCGGAACCGGCGTGCGGTTAAACACGTCCGTCAAACATGAACCGGACCCTAATGAAAGAGGAGCTCACGATGCCCGACCCTGAGCCTAAACCCTGCACATCTCGCCTTGCGTTCCCGCAGAACGCGGGCCACTTCGCCTGACATCTGGCCGCATACGTTCCTCCCACACGCCCGGGCATATCGCCCCGCGTGCAGCGAAACGAAGGCACGCCTGATCGATGGCGCCACGTTTCAGGCATCTGGAGGAATCATCATGCACTTCGCTCTCCTCGTTTCGCAGCTCCCGCACGTCGAAGAAGCTCGCACGCATTACAACGGCATGCTCGCGCTCGATGCCCGTTCGAACGCATCGACCGGCGTAGTCGCTGCCATCTGGACGGCGCTCAAACAGCTCGCTCGCTGACACGGCCGGGCGTGGCCGACTGTCTGTCCACTGCATCAATACCGGCAGGCGGCAGGACAGTGCCACGCCTCAATCATCGATTTCCAGCAGCACTGCTAAGGAATAACTAGAAATGTCTACCACTCCCGCAAACCTCACGCAACGTCGCGGTGCCGTGCTCGACGACGCGCACGTGGGCGATATCAAAGGCGCCCTCGGCACGATCGCCCGCCACGACACCGCCCCTCGCAGCAACTGGATGGCGCGCCTGCGCACGCTGCTCGCCATCCTCGGCCCCGGTCTCATTGTCATGGTCGGCGATAACGACGCCGGCGCCTTCGGCACCTATACGCAGGCGGGGCAGAACTACGGCACGTCGCTGCTCTGGACGCTCGCGCTGCTGATCCCGGTTCTCTACGTGAACCAGGAAATGGTCCTGCGCCTGGGCGCCGTGACCGGCGTCGGCCACGCACGCCTCATCTTCGAACGCTTCGGCAAGTTTTGGGGTGCCTTCAGCGTCATCGATCTTTTCCTGCTCAATGCGCTCACGATCGTCACCGAGTTCATCGGCATTACGTTTGCACTCGACTTTCTCGGCGTCTCGAAGGTTCTCGGTGTCTGCATCGCCGCGGTACTAACGATGGCGGCGGTCAGTACGGGCGATTTCCGCCGCTTCGAACGTTTCGCGATCGTGCTGTGCCTGTTGAGTCTGCTGCTGATCCCGGTGCTCGTTTCGATTCACCCGCCGGTGGGCGTCATCGCGCGCGACTTCTTCGTGCCGACCTGGCCGGCGAATTCGAAGCTCTCCGACGTGATGCTCCTCGTGATCGGCATCGTCGGCACGACCGTCGCGCCGTGGCAACTGTTCTTCCAGCAGAGCTACGTGATCGACAAGCGCATCACGCCGCGCTTCATGAAGTACGAAAAGGCGGACCTCTGGATCGGTATCGCGTTCGTGATCGTCGGCGCTGTGGCGATGATGGCCTTCACCGCCGCGCTCTTCGACGGCAAGCCCGAGTTCGGCAACTTCACCGACGCGGGTGGCGTGATTGCAGGTCTGCACAAATACGTCGGACAGACGTCGGCCACGATCTTCGCCGTCGCGCTGCTCGATGCGTCGATCATCGGCGCTGCCGCCGTCTCGCTCTCGACGGCCTATGCGATTGGCGATGTCTTCAAGGTCAAGCACTCGCTGCACCGCAGCGTGCTCGACGCGAAGGGCTTCTATCTCGTCTACTTCGGCATCATCGCGCTCGCGGCCGCCCTCGTGCTGATTCCCGGCAGCCCGCTTGGCCTCCTGACCGAGGCTGTGCAGACGCTGGCTGGCGTGCTGCTGCCGAGCGCAACGGTGTTCCTGTTGCTGCTGTGCAATGACAAGGCGGTGCTTGGCCCGTGGGTGAATTCGAAGAAGCTGAACGTGTTCACGGGTGCAGTGATTGCCGTGCTCGTCGTGCTGTCGATCATCCTGACGGCGGCCACCGTGTTTCCGGACATCAG
>NZ_JBFRCL010000079.1:0-35759 GCF_040965695.1 Paraburkholderia sp. BR10937 | reverse complement strand
CCTGCGAGGCATTGCCCTTTCTGTCGGCGCTCAGGGACACGGGCGTATGCGAATCGGCGATATCCACCCAGCCACCGCCCATGGCCTGATACACGCTGATCACCTGGTTATAGCGCGAGGCCTGCAAGTTGGCGAGGGCCAGCTCGGCGGAGAACAGGTCGTTTTCGGATATCAGCACTTCGAGATAGCCGATCAACCCGTCCTCGAACTTGAGCCGCGAGAACCTCGCATATTCGCGCAAAGCATCGACGCGCTGCTGCTGAAGCGCGGTCTGCTCGATGGTCATTTGTGAGCTGACGAGCGCATTATTGGTGTCGTTGAACGCGCCCAGCACCGTCTGCCTGTAGACCAGTTCGGCCTGGCGCTTTTGTGCCTCGGCTGACTGCACCTGGCCGGCAATCGCACCCGACGTGAAGATCGGCCCGGTCAGTCCTGCTGCGACCGACCAGAGCGAGGCGGGCCCGGAAAGGAAGTCGCCGAACGCGGTACTGACCGAACCCAGCGCCCCCGTCAGCGAGAGGGTGGGATAGTAAAGCGCACGCGTGGCACCGACATTCGCATTGGCCGCGACCAGATTCTGTTCGGCCTGCAAAATATCGGGCCGCCGCTCGAGCAATGTCGAAGGCAGATCCGCCGGAATGACAGGAAGCACCAACTCGCTCACCGACTTGCCTCGCGCAATGGGCCCGGGATTACGTCCCAGCAGAATGGAGATGCCGTTTTCCACGATGGCGATCTGCTGTTTGATGGCCGGTATCGCGGATTGAGCCAGCTTGTACTGCGAGCGCACCTGGGAAAGCTCCGTCTGCGAAACGAGTCCGTCGCGATAGCGCAACTCGAATATGCGTAATGTTTCGCCGAAGTTACTCGCCGTGGCCCGTGCGACTTCGAGTTGCCGGTCGAGCCCGCGCAGCGTGATGTAGCTGGTCGCCACGCCTGTCACCAGCGAAAGCACGACGCCCCGCTGGGCCTGTTCGCTGGCATAGACCTGCGCCTGCGCGGCTTCGGTCAGGCGTCTTACCCGGCCGAACAGGTCGATTTGCCAGGAAGCGGACAGCATGCCCTGATAGAGATTGAATACGGGATCGAGCAAGGGGGACAGCGGTGGCATCCCGACCTCGCTGGTCCGGTTGCGGCTCACGTTGGCGCCATAGCCGATCTGCGGGAGACCCTGCGAGCGCGCAGCGCGCAACAAGCCAATGAACTGGTCGATACGCGCCGCTGCGATACGCACGTCCAGATTGCCCTGCAGTGCGGTTTGAATCAGGTCGTTCAACACCGGATCGTCGAATTGCTCCCACCACGCCGTGTCCACGACTTCTTCAGCCTCGGGCAAATCGACCCGCCACGTTGCGGGCACCGCCACCTCGGGGCGACTGTAATCGGGCCCCACGCTAATGCAGCCGGCCAGGCAACTGGTAGCGGCGGCAAATATCGCAGCACGCGTCAGCGTTCTCATGACGTACTCCAGGTTCTGCTGCGACCGCGTCCCGTATGCGCTGGCGGTGCGGTCGGTTGCGCCACACACATCATGCCGCCACCGCGAGCAGGCCGCCGAACAGCAGCGCCGCGAGCAACAGCGTCAGACAGGACACGGCCCATCCGCGCACGAACGCATCCGTACACACCGCAATTCGTGCAGCCCCCGTGCTGCCTCGTTGCAGTCCGCGCAGGAGGCCACTTACATGTCCCACAGGCACGGACGGCACCGTCCTGCCCCATCGGTTCCAGCCAATCGCGAGCGCCGCGCCAACGAGTACCGGCCAGAGTGCCGACCACAGCGCCGCGGGAGCCAGAGCCTCAGGTAGCGAGCCTGCCGGGATACGCAGATACAACACCCACGGAACTGCGAGCGAGACCACTACCATTGCCAGCCATGCCCCCCTGAACGGCCCCGGAGCGCGCGCGTTGGAATCGGTCGTGGCCACTGCACCCAAACGGCGCACGAAATGAAGCATCAGCAACGTGGTCGCCGCTGCAGACGCCGCAGCCAACGACCCGGCCAGATCGCCGCCCAGCAGGTCCTTGGCCGCGTACTTGGCCAGTGCGCCGCCTGTCAACGGCAATCCGCCCAGTCCGAGCGCGATGACCGCCGTGGGCAGCAGCACTCGTCGCAACGATCCGGCACCCGTCAACGCGACCACGCCCACGGCCAGAAACAAAGTGCCTTTGACGAGCAGATGGTGCGCGGCATAGTAAGCGGCTGCCACGACGGTAGCGGGGTCGCCTGCGGCTAGCCCCATGCCGATCACGGCCATCAGGAAGCCCATCTGGCTGACGCTCGAGTACGCAAGCACGACTTTCGGCTGGGACTGGGTGATACCGATCGCCACGCCGTAGAACGCGCCGAACATGCCCAGCGCCGCGAAAGGGATGCCAAAGTGCGGCCATGCGTCGTTGAAAGTAAATGGCAGAAAACGAACCAATGCGATCACGCTGGCCTTGACCACCGCGCCGCTGAGCACCGCCGCCGCCGGAACAGGCGCCGCGCGATAGGCGTGCGGCATCCAGAAATGCAGCGGCACCATCCCGGCCTTCATGCCAAGGCCAACCAGGAGCAATAGCAGCGTGGCGTTGCGCCAAGGCGACCCCGGCAAGGCTGCAGCCGCATCGCGAATCAGCAGGTTGCCGCCAGGCGTGGCCTGTGCGAGCAGGACCAATCCTCCCAGCACGAAAGCCTCGGCCAGTAATGCAACACCAAGATAAAGCGCGCCCGCGTATCGGGCTTCGGGCCCATCGCCCTGGAGCACCAGCCCGCTGGCGCCGACACTCAACACCGCCAGCATCAGATAGAAGCCAATCAGATCGGCCGTCAGAAACACGCCCACGCTTCCGGTCAAGGCCATGAGCCAGCAGACGACGAACCCGTCGATATCTTCGCGACCGCGTACATATCGTGCGGCATAGATTCCGGCGAAGAGCCACAACAGCGCCGCCGTGCCGAGCAACACCGCGCCTGGCGTATCGAGCGCGAAACTGAGGGCGAACCGGCTGTGGCCGAGCATCAGGGTTTCGCGCTGACTGGCGCCGACGGCCGCGGCCAGCGCGGGCAGCGCAGCGACAGCGAACCATGAAGGCAGGCGCCTGCGAACAGGCGCCGACGCACAGAGCAGCAGCATCAGCAATGGCAACCCGACAGCTGCGACGAGCAGAGCTTGAGAGACATTCATGGCAGCCCCGCTGGCGGCATCACTGTGCGGCCAATCTGGGCCACGTCGACCGGCAGCAGCACGGCGAGGCCAAGCAGGAAAGAACACGTTGCGAGGCCAAGCACGGCAAGCTGCTGGTAACGAGGCACCTGCTTTTGCGGCGACCAGCCAGGTGCAGCGGGCTCCATCGCGCGCACCACCACCATGAAAACGTAGACGCTCGTGAGCAGGCCGCCGAGCAGCATCACCACCGCCCACCACCATTGCCCCGTCGCGAGTGCCGCCGACATCAGCAGCCACTTGGCCAGAAAGCCCCCGGAAGGCGGCAAGCCGATCAACGTGGCGCCAGCGAGCGCAAAAGCCGTCAGCGTCATGGGCAGGGCGCGCCCTGCGCCGCGCAGGTCGGCCAGGCGGTCATGCCCCAGCGTGCTATAGATCAGACCGGCCGCGAGGAACATGGCCGCTTTTGCGCTCGCGTGCGATACGGCCTGCAACAGGCCACCCGTGACGGCTCGAGCACTTTCGTGCTGCACGGCAAGCGGAAACAGCAGGAACAGATAGCCGATCTGGGCGACCGTCGAGTAAGCGATCAAGAGCTTCAGCCGCACCTGGCGCAGCGCCACCACATTGCCGAACAGGATCGCGAGCGCCCCCAGGCCTGCAAGCAGTTGCGAGCAGGATCCGCTTGCGATGCCGGCGAAGACGTCGACCCACAACCGCACCACCACGAACCACGATCCCTTGATGACCAATGCCGACAGCAGCGCGCTCGCGGCGGCGGGTGCGCCCGCGTGCGCAGGCGGCAACCACAGATGCAGCGGGAACAGCGCGGTTTTGGCGAGCATGCCGGCCGTCATCAACGCCAACGCGGCCCAGGCTAGCGGCTGCGCCCCGATCCTCGCGGCAAGCAGCGCTATGTCCAGCGTGCCATAGGCGCCATAGAGCAGAAAAACCCCCAGCAAGTAAAGCATCGAGCCGATCAGCGCGTACAACAGATAACGCAACGCAGCCTGCAATGTTTCGGCGCGGCCATCGAGGGACACGAGAGGAACGCCCGCAAAAGTCAGCAGTTCGAGCGCGACGTAGAGCGTGAAAACGTCTCCGCTCACAAACACCAGATTGAGCGCTCCCCACACCGCCAGCAGCAGCAGCCAGAACGCCAGCGGCGCGCGTGCCTCGTTCGTGCCGGACGGCGTGCCGAAGTCGCCATTGGCGTAAATCGCCACCGCCCCCACCACCACGGCAATCACCAGCATCATGCACACCGAGAGGCCGTCGGCGCGGAGCATGACGCCCAGCGGCGGCGCCCAGCCGCCCAGCAGATAGCGCAATGCGTCGCCCGAGACCAGCAGCCTCGCCGCAATCTCCAGCACGAGGCCGAAACCGAAGGCGATCGTCACCCAGGCCACGCGTTGCGCGTGGCGTCCGCCGAGCGCCAACCCCGCCAGCATCCCGGCAAAAGGCAACAACACGACGAGCGTCAGCAGCAGCCCGCCCGGCGTCGATTGCCCCGTGAGCGCCAGCGTCGTCACCTCGCCTCCGTATTGGCGCGCGCGCCGCCCGACGCCGCATCACCGTCCGCGGACAGAGAATTCGAGCCCGTTTCCGCGAACCTGCGCAGCATGAGTCCGACTGCGAGCGCGGAAGCGGCGAACGACACGACAATCGCCGTGATCAATAGCGCCTGCGGCACCGGGTCGCCGGACATGCCGGCGCCAGCTCCCCGATGCGCGATCACGGCACAAGCCAGAAAGACGCCATTGCCCGTGAGGTTGAAGGCCAGCACCTTGCGCAAGGGCTGCGGGTTGACGATCAGGCCATAGAGGCCGAGACCGACGAGGGCAGCGGCGGTCAAGCCGAACAACTGCGAGACGTTCATGGGCTCACCTCCGGCCGCTGCGGTGGCCCGACGAGCAGGAGGACCAGGGTCACGGCAAGCGAAGGCAGCAGCGCAGCTTCAATGATGATGATCCACGGCTTCGCCCAGCCATCGGGGTACGCGAGAAACGCTCCCGCCACGACGGCGCCGAGCAGGCCAAGCGCGATGAACGCCACCGGCCCGAGGATCAGCACGGCGCGCAGCCAGCGCCGGCTGACCGGCGGCGCATCGCGCAGACCGGACATCATGACGAGCAGCCACATGGCGGCAATCACCGTGGCGCCCTGGAATTTGCCGCCCGGATGATCGGCGCCGACCCAGAAAATGTAGATGCCGATCACGACGCCTATCGGCGGCAATACACGCGCGAGATACACCAGAATGTCGTTAGGACTCACCACCTGCGCCAGTCCCGGCCTGCCGCCCCAGCAGCGGTCCGGCGCCAGCGACCAGACGCCGACCACGCCGAACAGCAACACGATGGCTTCCAGCAGCGTGTCGATCGCGCGGAATGACAGCAGGACGGCCGTGATCGGGTTGCCGACGCCAGTCGCCTGAATGTGTCGCGCCACCTCGGGCGCCAGGGTCGGGGCGGGGTTCGGCAAGCTCAACAGGCTAACGGCAATCACGACGGCGACCGCCGTGGCGGCCACGCCTGCCGCGACACGCATCGCGAGGCCCGGCGTTTCGGCCTGGGCAGCCGCTTCAGTTACCTCGAGCCGCGACGCCGCGCGGATCAGCAGCGCGCCGGTCAGGCCCGCACCGATGGCCGCTTCGGTCAACGCGACGTCGACAGCACGAAGCACTAGCCAGGCCAGCGTGAGCAGCAGGCCGTAAGGAATGAACCCGGCGACCGCGGCGAACGTATCGCGCACGACGACCGTCCAGAGCGCAAGCCCCAGCAACAGGATGCCGATACCGACGGAGATGGCGGCGATCATGCACGCTCCTCTTGCCGGCGCGCGGCGCGCGCGATGAGTTGCGACACATCGGACGACGTCAGCATCACCAGCAGCCAGACCACGATCAGCTTGAGGGCGATCACGATATGACCCGTCTGTGGCAACAGCCCCAGCACCACCATGCCCAAGCCCAGGTTGTCGGCCTTGGTCAACGCGTGCAGCCGCGTGTACGTGTCCGGGAACCGCAACAGCCCGACTGTACCGGCCACGAAGAAGACAATGCCGGCCAGCATGGCAATGATCGTGAAAATATCGGCTGCGGTTTTCATTTCCGGTCCTCTTTCGCGATATCGCCTTCTGCCTGACGATCGGCCTTGACGAAGGCGACCGACGCAAACGCCGCAAGCACGGCGAGCGTCAACGCCACATCCACGACAGCCTCGACGCCGCTTGCCGTGCCGACCAGCAGCAACGCCGCGATCCCTCCCGTGCCGAACAGTTGTGCGGCCATCATGCGGTCGGCGCGCGTGGGCCCGCGCAGCACCGACAGCAGGCCCACGGCCACCATCAGCAGCACCAGCGCGCAAACGGCGATGAGCACGTCAGCCATGACGTTCACCGCTGACCAGCGCGCCCGCGAGCCGCCGTTCTTCGTCCGCCAGTTGCTCCTCAACCCGCTGCGAGGTGTCGAGGCAGTGGTAGACGAGCCCGTCCGCGGTCTCATCTACCGGCAGCGACCCCGGCAAGAGGCTCGTGATGATGGCGAAACCATTGCGCGCCGTTCCCGGCGGAAAACCGACACGATAGACCACGATACCGGGCCGCAAAGGCAGGCGCGGGTCCAACGCGCGGCGTGCCACGTCGATGCCCGCGAGCAGGGACTGCAAGAGGAAATGCGGAACGAATACGAGCAAGGCGCCCAGCCGTACCCTTCCCGCGGCGGGAGGCAGGAGACGCAGGCTCATCTGCGTCGCGACGAGTGTCGCGATCAGGCCGCAGACGAGATCGGCCGGCTTCACGCTCGGCATCAGGATGATCCATAGCGCGAGAAAGCAAACCGCGCGTGTCAGCGCGACGCGCCATTGCGAACGCCAGTCGAGCAGGAAAGCACGAAGCGTTGGTGAGCTCATGGAAGATGCGCCTCCTCTATCGAAAAACCAGCGAGCGCGAAAACGGCGGGCGTCTGCCGGATGGAGTCACGCTCCGGCGGCTCACGTCGCCCCGCTCGCCATCCGCGAAGACTGCGACGGCGGCCGGTCTTCCTTGCCAAACACCACCATGTACAGGGCCGGCAGGAACACCAGGGTCAGCAGCGTCGCAACCAGCAAGCCGCCCATGATCGCGAAGGCCATGGCGCCCCAGAACACCGTAGGCGCGATCGGGATCAGGCCGAGCACGGTCGAGATCGAGGTCAACATCATTGGCCGTATGCGCGAAGTGCCCGAAGCGACAACGGCCTCCAGCACGCCCATGCCCTCGTGTCGAAAAGTCTCGATCTGCACGATCAGGATCAGGCCGTTCTTGGCGATCATGCCGATCAACGCGAGAATGCCCAGAATGGCGACGAAACCAAGCGGCCGGTTGAAAACCAGCAGCGCGAGCACCACGCCGATCAGGCCCAATGGCATCACCGAGACCACCATGGCCAGGCGCTTGAAGCTCACCAGCAGCAGCATCATGCTCGTCAGCATCAGCACGATCATCACCGGGACCACGGCAAATACCGAGGCTTGCGAAGTCGCGCTTTCCTCGAAGATGCCGCCAGTCGCGACGTGGTAGCCCTTGGGCAGCTTCGCGTTGAACGCATCGATCTTCGGCGCGAGCGTTGCGACGACTTCGTCGGGCAGCTCGCCATGCATCACGTCGGCGCGCACCGTGAGCGTCGGTACGCGGTTTCGCCGCCATATCAGCGGCGACTCCTGTTCCTCCGTGAACGTCGCGAACTGACTGAGTGGAACCATGCGCCCGCTCGGCGTGGGCACCTGCAGCGTACTCAGTGACTGCACCGTCAGCGGCTGCTCTTCCTGCGCTCGCGCCACCACGTTGATCAGGTAGATGTCGTCGCGTATCTGCGTGAGTGGCGTTCCGGTAATGACGGTGTTCATGACGGCGGCCAACGCGGCGGAACTCACGCCGAGCTGACGCGCTTCATCCTGGTTGATGTGGATACGGATCTGCCGGGCCGGCTCCATCCAGTCGAAATTGATGTGGCGCGTTCGCTCGTCGGAACCCACGATACCGGCCAGATCGAGTGCGGCCCTGCGCACCTGCGCCGGGTCGGGGCCCGAGACGCGATACTGCAGCGGCCACCCCACCGGCGGCCCGAGTTCCAGCGGCGACACGCGGGCGACGATACCGGGGAACTGTTCGCTCAGCGTCTTCTCCAGTTTCAATTGCAGCCGGTCCCGCGCCTCGAGACTTTTCGCGACCACGATGACCTGTGCGAAAAACGGATTAGGCAGTTGAACATTGAGGGTAAGAATAAAGCGCACTGCGCCGCGGCCCACATAACTGCTGAAGTGATCGACATCGGGATCGCTTTTCAGAATGGCTTCGAGTCGCGCGACCTGGTCCGCGGTCGCGTGGATGGAAGCGTTCTGGCGCAAGGTCAGATCCACCGTCAGCTCCGGTCGGTCCGAGGCGGGAAAGAACTGCCGCGGCACGAACCGGACGAGGAAGATCGACACCACGAACGCCGCGAGCGTGACGGCAATCGTCAACCACCGGAGCCGCAGCGCGCCGCGCAGGAAGCGGTCATAGGCCATGAGCATCTTGCCGGGCTTGCGCGGCTCCTTTTCGGCCTTGGGCGCTTTCAGGATTGCCACGCCGACTAGCGGCGAGAAAATCACCGCACCGAACCACGACGCGAGCAGTGCGATGGCGACTACTGCAAAAATAGAAAACGTATATTCGCCGGCCGAACTCTTTGCGAAGCCAATCGGCACGAAACTGGAAATCGACACGAGCGTGCCGATCAGCATTGGCGCGGCCAGCGTACGGTACGCGAAAGTCGCCGCCTGATCCTTGCTGTCACCGGCGGCGAGGCGGTTGATCATGGCGTCGACGGTGGTCATGGCGTCGTCGACCAGCAAGGTCAGCGCGATGATCAGCGCGCCCAGCGAGACCCGGTGCAGGTCGATGTGCACGACGTCCATGATCCCGAAGACAATCGCCAGCGTCAGCGGGATAGACAATGCGACTACCGTCCCCGGCCGTATGCCCAGACTCACGAAGCTGCACACCAGGATGATGATGATCGCCTGCCAGAGCGACGCCATGAAGTCGTTGATCGCCACGTCGACGGTATCTGACTGATTGGCGACCAGGAACGGCTCGATGCCAGCAGGCAGGTTCGCGGTGGCGTCGGCCATCTCGGCCTTCAGGTTGCGACCGAGCGCCAGGATGTCGCCCGAATCGCGCATGGCGATCGCGAGGCCGATGGCCGGCTTGCCGTTGACGCGGAACATTGGCTGTGGAGGGTCGGCGAAGCCGCGTCTCACGGTGGCGATGTCGCCGAGGCGTACGATGCGCCCTCCCAGCACGAGGTTGACACTCTCGATGTCGCGTTCGGAATCGAAGGCGCCCGTCACCCTGAAGAACACCCGCTCCTGCCCGGTTTGCAGGACGCCGGTCGGCCTGATGAGATTTTGCGCTCTCAATGCGGCGACGATGGTCGGGTAGTCCAGACGCAAGCCCGCGAGACGGGTGGTCGAGAATTCGATGTAGATCTGTTCGTCCTGAGCGCCCAGGACCTCGATCTTCGAGACGTCCGGCACCAGCAGCAGGCGCGAGCGAATCGCCTCGACGCGATCGCGCAACTCGCGCATGTTGTAGCCGTCGGCGGTGAAGCCGTAGATGATGCCGTAGGTGTCGCCGAAGTCATCGTTGAAGAACGGCCCGAGCGTTCCCGCCGGGAGCGTTTGTCGCATATCGTCCACGTTTTTGCGAACCTGATACCAGACGTTCTGGACTTCGGAGGGTGGCGTGGACTGCAGAAGATCGACGAAGATTGTCGTCTGACCCGCCGTCGTATAGCTGCGTATGCGATCCAGGTGACGGGTCTCCTGCAACGTGCGTTCGAGCCGCTCGGTCACCTGCGAGAGCGTGTCGTCGACAGTGGCCCCCGGCCACGCAGCGGCCACCACCATGGTGCGGAATGTAAAGACCGGATCTTCGGCGCGCCCCAACCGCAAAAATGACAGGGTTCCCGCGACCAGCGCAGCGATCATGAGGAACACGACCAGGGGGCGCTTCGAAAGCGCCCACTCGGATAGATTCGGGCCAATCACCTGGCTGCCTCGGTCCAGTTAATTTTTTGTCCCGGCCGCAATGCCTGCACGCCGGCAGTCACGACCACGTCGCCTGTGTTGAGACCTTGCGACACCTCAACGCGGTCCTCGCCATACGCCTGAAGCTCGACCTCACGCACCGAAACCGTCCCTGTCTTCGTATCGACTACCCAGACCGCTGGCTTTCCTCCTGGCTGGATCAGGGCGCTCGAAGGAATTTCGATGGCCGCCGCGCGCGGGAGCTTCATGTGGCCAATGACCGTACTGCCAAGGCGCATGGCTGCAGGCGGGTCGAGAACTTGAACCCGAACCGCAAAGGTTCCGGTCACCGGATCGGCGCGGGGCGATACTTCGCGCACCTTACCAACGGCGGTGACCTCGGGGTTGCTGGCAAGCGCGATGACGATGTCGGGACTGGCCGGCGCGACGTCCTTGATCGCGGCGGGCACATCGAATACGGCATCCACCGCGCCCTCGCGAGCGATCTGCACGATCATGCGGCCAGCCGGAACCACCTCGCCCGGTTCCGCTCCACGCGCCGTCACCACGCCGGCTACGTCGGAAACGAGGTCGGTATAGCTCAGCCGGTTCTGCGCGATGCTGACCAACGACTGCGCCGAATCGACTTGCGACTGGGTGATCTTTGCCATCGCTTCCGACTGTTCGAACGAAGCACGCGACACGGCATGCTCCGCAAGCAGATCGCGCATGCGGGTGAACATGGTGCGCGCTTCCAGGGCTTGTGCCTGCGCGGCGGCCAACTGTGCCCGAGCGGACTGCAGGCTGCTTTCCTCGTTCATCCGGTCAAGCCGCGCCAGCACCTGGCCCGCCCTGACACGGTCCCCGACATCGACATTGCGGGACGTCATTCTTCCGTCGATACGGAACGACTGATTGATCTCGGCCTGCGCCTGCAATCTTCCGGTCAAGGCGATGGTCGCTCCGGCCTCCTGCTTTTCTATCCTGACGACGCGTACCGGGCGCACTTCCGTCACCGGCGCCTCTTCGCCCTTACGACAGCCCGCCAACAGTCCGCCCGCCGCCGTTACACACAGCGCACACAGCGTCACGGCCAAAGGCAGGGAAATCATTCGACCTGCAGCATGATTCGCAAACACTGGCGTATTCCTCTGGATCCTTGGACAGGTTGCCCGTGTCCGCCGTGAAATGGCTTCGCGCCCTGTTGCAGCCCCGCTGGGCGTACCGGTGTATCCATCCGAAAACAACGACGATTCAAGCGCTAGAACTCGACAACACCGGGCGATGTTCCAGAATGACGATGACCACCACGAACGGAATGACGTTGGCGAACGTCACGATGGTGTTGATGAACGCGGCCTGCTTCACGCCGCGATGAATGAGGAAATGAAACAGCGAGATGTCAGCCGACGCCACGACGAAGGCCGCGCCCGCCATGTCCCCGACTACCATCGCGGTCAACTGCGCGCGACTCATCTTCTGCCCGGTGTCGGCCATGGGTTTCCTCGCGTGGTTCGACACTTCGTTTTATCGAGAGATCAACGACACCTGCGTTCACTTCATCGCGTCACGCGCACCGAGTTGTTGCCGAGCAGCACACGCACGCGGTCGCCCGGAACGAACTGCTGATCCGCATCCTGGACCACCGACATCAGTTGCCCCGAATCCAGACGCACGACGATTTCAAGGGCTTGCCGCTGCGTGACGCGCTGCTCGACGGCATTTCCTGCCGCGCCGCCCAGCACGGCGCCGCCGATGCCCGCCGCTACGGCACCCGTGCCGCGCCCGATGTTGCTGCCAGCCGCAATGCCGCCAAGCGCGCCGCCGGTTATTGCGCCAATGCCCGTTGGACCAGGCTGGATCGTGACAGGCCGCACGGATTCGACCACACCGAGTTCGACCACCATCACCTGCTGCGCCTGGCCCGGCGTGAAGGTCGAGCCCGAAGTTGGCGCCTCACAACCGGAAAGCGCGAACGAGGCGACCACGGAGCCAAGAAGTGTTGCAGCGAGATATCGCATGACATTCCCCCTAATGCGGCGCATTGCGGATTCGCTAATTCATTCGGCCTGTTTGCTAACGATTCCACGCATAGTCATTAGCGAACATTCAACCAATACGTACGCGGAGAATTGTCTTTTGCCATCCATCCTCCGAATACCTGACGAACATTATGGAATACGATTCGCAAATGACGTATTCAACGTGGCATTCGTTCGAAAACGGTTCAGCGATTCAATGTGGCGCGCATTTTTTATCCAGCGGCTTCGGCAACGTCTCTTATCGGGTGCTGATCAAATCCACGCCTGGTGGATTTGTGCCGGCATCTGGAAACGGCAATACGCCGATTGCCGTTGCGGCTTCCCCGGTCTCCGGTGCCGTACGTGATACCGGCAAGCACGTCGGCGACGGGAACGCAGCACCGGACGGCGCCGTCGCTCGCCCGATCGATATATTGGGCTCCTGACTACTATTGACTATCGACACAAAAAGGGAGAGCGTATCCCCTTGGCATCAGGTTCGCTGTTGTCTCGATCAGACCAACAATCCGAGGTAACCATGTGGATCTTCCGTGTCGATGAACCTCGTCTTGGGGTCATCCGTATTCGAGAATGGCGCCGTCGCGCGCATCACACAATCGGCCTTCTCGTCATGCTGCTGGGCGGCGCCACCATAGGGCTGGTCGCCCTCGATCAGTCCAGCAACGCTTTCCCCGACAAACTGTTTACGGCTCTCTGGAACGGAGTCAATCTCATTACGACACTCGGCGCCTTCAGCGAATTCAGTCCGCCTCAAAAGGGCTTCATGCTTCTGGCCATGGTCGCGACACTGCTGATCGGCGGGTTCGCAGTTTCGAGACTCACAGGCATGCTTTCGGGCGATGACGTGATGGCTTATCGGGAGAACAGAATCATGGAACGCAAGTTCGAGCAGCTCGCCAATCATGTCGTGGTAGTTGGATTCCATTCTCTCGGAGAGAGGGTTGCAAACTACCTGCATGAGGAGGGAAACACCGTGCTCGTACTCGTGGGCGATCAGGATCAGGCCAACCGGGCAACGGATTGCGGGCATCTGGTCGTACTCGGCTCGCCGGACGCCTTCGACGACGTGCTCAAGCGTGCGCGACTCGACAGCGCGAAAGCCATGTTCGTCACGACACCCGACAGCAATAACAATCTGGCAATCACTCTGCTGGCCCATACGCTCAACCCGTCGCTCGCCATTGCCGTACCGGGCGAAAACCCCTTGCGAAAAGGGCTGCTGGAGAACGCTGGCGCGACCAACGTCGTCATTGCCGACGACATCATCGCCAAAGCACTGGTCGCGAGGATTACGACTGCAGCGGAGGCCGCACGATGAAGCCCGCCGCTCCTACACCGCACCGCCTCCCTCACCTGCCTTTCCTGCAGGGACTGCTGCCCTTCAATGCCGCGCAACTGCCGCACGACATCATCGCCGGAATCACGCTGGCGGCGCTCGGCATTCCCGAAGTGATGGGATACACGAAAATTGCCGGCACGCCCACCGTGACGGGCCTCTACACGATCCTGCTGCCGCTCGTGGCGTTCGCGCTCTTTGGTGCGTCGCGACAACTGGTCGTCGCCGCCGACTCGGCCACTGCGGCCATTCTCGCGGGTACCTTGACGGCCGTCGCCGCACTCGGCAGCAAGGACTATGTCGCCCTCACGAGTACCGTTGCCTTGACGGTCGCCGTAATGCTGGTGATCGCGCGTGTTTTTCGTCTTGGTTTTCTGGCCGACTTTCTTTCCCGCAGCGCGTTAATCGGCTTCCTGACCGGCGTCGGCATCCAGGTCGCCGCAGGGGAGCTTGCCGGCCTGATCGGGCTCGCCAAGCAAGGGCATGGGCCGTTGATGCAGATTGCGTCCGCGTTGCAACGCGTGGCCCAGGCCAATCTTCCGACCACGATGCTCTCGATCGCCGTGCTCGTGGTAATCATCGGCTGCAAGCGCTTCGTGCCGCGCGCACCAGGTGCGCTGATCGCCGTGGTCGGCTCCATCGTGGCAAGCGGCGTGTTCAATTTCGCCGGACATGGCATCGCGGTCACGGGCGAAGTGCCGGGTGGCCTCCCGTCGCTGTTCCTTCCACCGTTGCATATGGGCGAGATCAACCAGGTACTGGTCACCGCCGCCTCATGCTTCATCGTCATCATTGCCCAGAGCGCAGCAACAGCACGCGCGTACGCCAATCGCTATAACGAAAGGGGCGACGACAACGCCGATATCATCGGGCTCGCGGCCGCCAACGCGGCAGCGGCTTTCACGGGAACCTTCGTCGTGAACGGCAGCCCGACCAAGACCGAGATGCTCGACGACGCGGGCGGCCGCACCCAGGTCGCCCATCTCACGACAGCCGCCATCGTGCTGCTGGTGCTGCTATTTCTCACGAGACCGCTGAGTCTGCTCCCTGCCGCTGTGTTGTCGGCCATCGTCTTCATGATCGGCGTAAAGCTGATCGACGTGAAAGGCATGATCGAACTGTATCGCATGCAGAAGGACGAGCTCGTCGTGGCGTTGCTGACTGCGGGCGTCGTCGTATTCGTCGATGTGATGCACGGCATTCTTGCTGCCGTCGTGCTTTCCCTGATCGCGCATGCACGCCACAGCTACCGCCTGCGGACCCGGGTGCTGACGCGAGGCCCCGGCGACAGCTGGATCGCGCGACATGTCGAGCCCAATCTGCTCGCCGCACCTGGGATCGTCGTTTACCGTTTCGAAGCCGACCTGTTCTATGCGAACACAGGCCGATTCACGGAAGAGGTGCTCAAGCTTGTCAACGAAGCGAGTCCGGGGCTGCGCTGGGTGGTGATCGACGCATCGGAGATCAACAACATCGACTACACGGCAGGCAAGACCTTGATCCAGCTAGGCGGCGAGCTCGACAAGCACGGCGTGGGCATAGCCGCGGTCGCCCTCCCCTCGGGCGTCCGGCACGAAATCGAGCGGTACAAGGCGTTGCGTGTGAGCGGCGTGCATCGCGAGGTCTTTGCAACCGTCGATGCCGCAATCGAGGCACTACGTGACATTTCGCCGTCTACGTCCTCAACTTCTCAAGACGCCAAGCCGCAATGAAGCGACCTGAAATGACACAGGTCCGATTCGGCCTTGAATCGAAAAAAAGGAGTGCTGCGTGCCTGATCCCGCTAATACAAAGCGCGCCGCCCCCGGCGCAGATCTCGCTGACCCGGGTACGCCGGCGGTGCAGGAAGACCCATCCACACTCTTCGCGGGGCGTGGCTCGCTGGCCGATCGCGTCAGACGGGGCAAGACGGCTCGCAAAGAAGTGCCGCGCGAGAAGCTCGCCGAATGCCGGATTGCAGATCGCGATCCCATCGCACTCCTCGACGCTTCCAACGTGGGGCGGGTAGTCGAACTGATACCCATCCGTTATGGACGGATGGTCGCGAGTCCCTTCGCGTTCTATCGCGGTGCGGCGCCGCTCATGGCGCACGATCTGTCGAAGCTGCCGCATTCCAACGTGATCGTGCAACTGGGTGGCGATGCGCACCTTGCCAACTTCGGTCTGTTCGCGAGCCCCGAGCGGCGCGTTCTGTTCGGCCCCAACGACTTCGACGAGACGCTGCCTGGACCATTCGACTGGGACGTACGCAGGCTGGCGACATCGTTCGTGATCGCTGCGCGCGAGCGCGGATTTGCCTTGCGTGATCAGCAACGTATCGTGCGCCGGTTGTGCGCAACCTTCCGCCAGCGGCTCGCCGACTTCAGCCGCATGGACACGCTCGACGTCTGGTACTGCCAGTTCAAGGCGGCGAGCATGCTGGCCATTGCCGATTCCGTCGAAGAAAGGAACAAGGAACTGGCCGTCATCGAAAAGGCAAGACAACAGTCGTCGCGTACCGTGCTGACTCATGCAACCGAGGTGATCAACGGCAAGCTGCGGATCAAGGATGTCCCGCCGCTCGTGTATCACGTACCGCTGGAGAGCGCGAGCGACAGCAAGCAGTACAACGCGATGGTGCGGCGTTTCTTCGCCGACTACCGGCTGACGCTTCCCGACGACAGGCGCGCACTCTTCGACCGATATGAACTGGTGGATGTCGCCATTCGTGTGGTGGGCATCGGTTCGGTCGGAACGCGTTGCTACGAGGCGCTTCTCATGGCCGACGGCGATTGCCCGCTTTTCCTTCAACTCAAGGAGGCGCGCGCTTCCGTGCTGGAGGGTTATTTGCCGCCGAGCCGTTATCCCAATCATGGCCAACGGGTGGTCAACGGGCAGCGTCTGCTGCAGTCTGCCAGTGACATCTTCCTCGGGTGGTCGAAGATGCGCCACACCGGCAACGACTTCTACGTGAGGCAATTGCGCGACATGAAGGGCGCATTCGACTTCACCACGTTCGACGTCGAAGATCTCGGCGAGTATGCGGTTTCCTGCGCCCACGCGTTGGCCCATTCGATGGCGAAGGCAGGCGATCCCGCATTGCTCAGCGGCTATGCGGGCAAGTCGGAGGTGTTCGACGAAGCCATCGTGCGATTCTCGCTCGCCTACGCAGAACAGAACGAGAGAGACTGGGCGGTATTGAAAGCGGCAGTCAAGGCGGGACGCATTCAGGCCATTCGTCAATAGGGTCCGGGCGCCCTTCACCGAACGCGGTTGAACCGGTTGGGCGCGACAGCAAGGTGGGGACATGACAAAAACCAGGCGTCTTATCGCCATCGTTCTTGCTTTCGTATTGGCCGCGTGCGCCAGTCTGCCAACGCAGACGAACCAGCCACAGACGCTTTCTCTTCAGAACACGGAATCCACGCGACTCGGCGTGCTCTTCGTGCCTGAAGAACAGAAGCACCCGGGTGAGAGTGCATTTCACCTGCTGCCCGACCCCACCGAGGCGATTGTGGCCCGCGTCGTACTCGCGCAAACGGCAGAGCGTTCGCTAGACCTGCAGTACTACATCTGGCACGACGACCTGACGGGCCGCGAATTGGCGGCCGCGCTGCTCGAGGCGGCAGACCGCGGCGTACGCGTTCGTGTACTGCTCGACGACCTTGGCACGAACGCTGATGACCAGGTTCTACTCGCACTCAGCTCGCATCCCAACGTAAAGATCCGGTTATTCAATCCAGTCACGAGCCGTCACTTCAAGTCACTCGCGACTGCCCTGGAATTTTCCCGGGTCGACCGCCGCATGCACAACAAGGCGATGATTGCGGACAACGAAGGTGCCATTCTGGGTGGGCGCAATATCGGCGACGAATACTTCGGCGCTTCGAACCTGGTCGCGTTCGGCGATCTCGACGTGCTGGTACATGGACCCATCGTCAGAAAAGTCTCCGGGGCATTCGACGAGTTCTGGAATTCCGGGTCGACTTATTCGATAGAGCAGCTGGTGGGGCATCCGGCGGATCCGTCCGCGCTAGCCGCCTACCGCACGAAGCTGGACGAATATATCCAGTCCGAACATGACTCCCCGTATGTCGTGCAAGCCAGAAAGCAGCTGGCCACCATCCTGACAACGGGAGATAGCGATTTTTCATGGGGAAAAGCCACGCTTCTATACGACGACCCTTCCAAGGTGTCACGCGCCCCGACTGACCTGCAAGGTCACCTGATGACGCAATTTGCGGCCCTGAATCTCAAACCCACGCACGAGATGCTCATCATCTCGCCTTACTTCGTGCCGGGAAAAGAGGGCGTTGCGTGGATAAGCGATTTGACCACGCACGGCGTACACGTCACGGTGCTCACAAACTCACTGGCTGCAACCGACGTCGTTGCCGTCAATGCCGGATACCAACACTATCGTGAAGACCTGCTCGCGGCAGGCGTGCGCCTCTATGAGCTGAAGCCGGTGGGGTCAAGCAGCGTCAAATCGCAACGCAAGTTCTTTGGTTCTTCAAGGGCCTCGTTACACGCGAAAACGTATGTGTTCGACCGACAGAGCATATTCATTGGCTCGATGAATCTCGACCCGCGCTCGAGCAAACTCAATACGGAAGTAGGCGTACTTTGCGACAGCCCGGCGATTGCGAGCCAGGTGATCGATGACGTCGAGCCGCATCTGGATCAGATTGCCTGGCGAGTGGAGCTACGCACTGACACGAACGGCAAAAGCCGAATTGTCTGGATCGATACCGCCGCGAACGGAACAGAAACAGAGCTTGACTCGGAACCCGACGTCTCTTTCATGCGGCGTACAAGCGTCTGGTTCCTTGGCCTTCTGCCGATCGAATCCGAGCTATGAACGCAAGCGGCGGTTGGCGCGTGCCTCCCGGTCACGGCCTGCGCGCCGGTTCCGTAGATGCCACTCGGCCCATTCATGCCCCCAATCCGTACCGTTCGGCGTCTCCACAACTGTACCGGTACTGTACCGAGAACTGTCGATAAACTGGGTTCCGTCGAATCTGTCTTCTCTTTCCGGAGCCCCTCGCATCATGCTGCCCGAAATGCTCAGCGCGCTGCCCGCCGGCATGCTCTTCGTCGTGGTCACGACCATCACGCCCGGCCCCAATAACACCATGTTGCTCGCTTCCGGCGTCAACTTCGGTTTTCGTCGCACGGTGCCGCACATTCTCGGCATCAGCGCGGGCGTGGTCGTGCTCATGCTCTCGGTGGGCTTCGGGCTTGGCCAGGTGTTCAGGCACGTCCCGTCGCTCTATACCGTGCTGGAGGTCGCGAGCATTGCGTACCTGCTGTATCTGGCGTGGAAAATCGGCACCTCGGGCGACATCAAGGTGAAAGGCGGCGAGCACCGGCCCATGCGCTTTCACGAAGCCATCGCGTTCCAGTGGGTCAATCCCAAGGCGTGGATGATGGTGCTCACGGCCGCCACCACGATCCGCCTTTCCACGAACTTCGGCACCAATACGATGGCGATGGCCTTTCTGTTCTATGTGATCGGCCTGCCCTGCATCTGCATCTGGGCCGCGTTCGGCACCAGCATGCGGCGTTTTCTGTCGAATCCGCGACGACTGCGCGCCTTCAATGTCTTCATGGCGCTTTCGCTGCTCGTTTCGCTGTATCCGATGTTCGCGCATTTGCTTCAACATTAAGACGACCCGCCGCCCTTCCCACGTTCAAACGCTACAATCTCAGGCGGGAAACATGGGCGGCGGAGTCACACTTTGCCTGAGTTTGAAGCGGGTTTTATTCTCACCCGCCATTGGCGCGATACGGGCGAACACTCCGAGGTCGACTTCTGGCTCGCGACCGATGCGGGGCCGCGCCAGCTGCGCCTGCGTCCCCAGCCCTCTATCGCATTCGTGCCGGCCGCCCAGGAAGCCGCAGCCCGCGCCGCGCTGAAGGGCGACGCACGCACCGATCTACGCCCGCTCAATCTGTGCGACTTCCAGCGCCGCCCGGTGCTGGGCCTCTATTCCCCGCAATATCGCGCCCTGGCCGGGCACGCAAAGCGCCTCGCCAAAGCGGGCGTCGACGTCTACGAAGCCGATATCCAGCCGCCGGAGCGTTACATGATGGAGCGCTTCATCACGGCGCCCGTGCTGTTTCGAGGCGATGCGGGTAGCCCGCAGGAAAGCGGCGTGCTGCTCGACGGCGAGATGAAACCCGCCAACGGCTATCGCCCGCAGTTGAAGCTGGTATCGCTCGACATCGAAACGAGCGCCCAGGGCGAGCTTTATTCGATCGCGCTCGAAGGCTGCGGACAACGCCAGGTCTATATGCTCGGCCCGGCAAATGGCGACGCGAGCCAGATCGACTTCGACTTCGAATACTGCGCAAGCCGCGCGCAGATGCTCGAACGCCTCAACGCATGGATGGCGAAACACGATCCCGACGCGATCATCGGCTGGAATCTCGTGCAGTTCGATTTGCGCGTATTGCACGCGCACGCCCAGCAAACCGGCGTGCCGCTGCGTCTTGGGCGCGGCGGCGAAGTCATGGAGTGGCGCGAGCACGGCATGCGCGAGAATCACTTCTTCGCGGGCGCCGCGGGCCGCCTCATCATCGACGGCATCGAGGCGCTGCGCTCGGCCACCTGGAGCTTTCCGTCGTTCAGCCTCGAATACGTCGCGCAGGCGCTGCTCGGCGAGGGTAAGTCGATCGACAATCCGTATCAGCGCATGGACGAGATCCAGCGCCGCTTCGACGAAGACAAACCCGCGCTGGCCATCTACAACCTCAAGGACTGCGAGCTGGTCACGCGCGTCTTCGAGAAAACCGAACTGATGGCGTTTCTGCTCGAACGCGCATCGGTCACGGGGCTACCCGTGGATCGCAGCGGCGGATCGGTGGCCGCGTTCACGCATCTGTATCTGCCGAAAATGCATCGGCTCGGCTACGTCGCGCCCAATCTCGGCGACGTGGTGGGCGAAAACAGCCCCGGCGGCTTCGTCATGGACTCGCGCCCCGGCATCTACGATTCGGTGCTCGTGCTCGACTACAAGAGCCTCTACCCCTCGATCATCCGCACCTTCCTGATCGATCCCGTCGGGCTCATCGAAGGTCTGAACGATCCCAGCGACGAAGCGTCCGTGCCCGGCTTTCTCGGCGCGCGCTTCTCGCGCGAGAAGCACTGTCTGCCGGAAATCGTGCGCCAGGTGTGGGAGGGCCGCGAACATGCGAAGCGGCAGCACAACGCCCCGCTCTCGCAGGCGCTCAAGATCATCATGAACGCGTTTTACGGCGTGCTCGGATCGACGGGCTGCCGCTTCTTCGACCCGCGCCTCGCCTCTTCGATCACGATGCGCGGGCACGAGATCATGCGCAGAACCCGTCAGCTCATCGAGGCGCAAGGCTACGACGTGATCTATGGAGACACCGATTCGACCTTCGTCTGGCTCAAGCACGCGCACAGCGAAGCCGATGCCACGCGAACCGGCAAGCAACTCGTCGAGCACGTCAATGCCTGGTGGAAGACCGAACTGCAGGAACGCTTCGGTCTCCAAAGCGCTTTGGAACTGCAGTTCGAACGCCATTACTCGCGCTTTCTCATGCCCACGGTGCGCGGTGCGGAAGAAGGCAGCAAAAAGCGCTACGCCGGCCTCACGCTCGCGAAGAACGGTGGCGAAGAAGTCGTGTTCAAGGGTCTCGAAACCGTGCGCACCGACTGGACGCCGCTCGCGCAGGAATTCCAGCGCGAACTGTATCGCCGCATTTTCCAGCGCGAGCCGTACGTGGAGTACATCCGCGACTACGTGCGGCGCACGCTCAATGGCGAACTGGACGACCAGCTCGTCTATCGCAAGCGCCTGCGGCGGCCGCTCGTCGAGTACCAGCGCAACGTGCCGCCGCACGTGCGGGCGGCCCGCGTCGCGGACGAGTTCAATCGCGCGAAAGGCCGTCCGCTCCAGTATCAGAACGGCGGCTGGATCAGCTACGTGATGACGACGGCCGGCCCAGAGCCGCTCGAAACGCTGAGTTCTCCGCTCGATTACGCGTTCTATGTGAGCCGCCAGCTACAGCCGGTTGCGGACGCGATTCTGCCTTTCCTGCGCGAGGATTTCGATACGTTGATGTCGGGGCAGCAGAGTCTGTTTTAAGCGTGGGCCATCTCGCACGCCCTAACGCGCGCGCTCGATGAACCGCCACAGCGCATCGTCCGTCGAATATGGCGCGTTGAAGCGAAACCACGCGCTCGGTTCGTCATCGGGCCTGAAATAGGAGCCGGGCGCGAGCCAGATGCCGTCGCGCAACGCCGCCGTCGCGATCGCGCCGGCCCGTTCGGGTTCGATGGCAAGGCGCGCCCACACGAACAACCCCGCGCGCGGCCGGTGGAATATCTCGAGCCCCAGCGCGTCGAGCCGCTCCTCCACGCAGGCATGCGCGGCCTTCAGCCGTTCGTTCACGAGTTCGACATGGCGCGCGTGGCGTCCTTCGAGCAAGACCTTGTCGACCATGCGCTCGATGGTCGCCGACGAGGTGAGCCCCACCGCCATCTTCGCGCGCGCCAGCTCGCGCAGCACATCGCGCTCGGCGACCACATAGCCGCAACGCAGCGAAGGCGTGACCGTCTTCGAAAAGCCGCTGACATACAGCACGCGCTGCAAGCCTTCCATCGCCGCGAGCAGCGGCGCGCCTGGCGGCGCAAGCTCGCGGCTCACGTCGTCCTCGACGACCCACATGCGCTGGCGCTCGGCGATCTGCAGCAAGCGAAAGGCGTTCGACATCGTATACGTCGCGCCGGTGGGATTCTGCAGCGTCGTGTTCACGAAGATCGCCTTCGGCTGGTGCGCCGCCACCTGACGCTCGAGCGGTTCGATGTCGAGCCCGGCGGGCGTACGCGGCACGCCATGCACCGTGAGCCCCGCGAGCTTGAGAATCTGCAGCAGATTGCAGTAGCCGGGGTCTTCCACGAGCACCGTGTCGCCGGGCCGCAGCAGCGTACGCACGATGAGATCGAGCCCCTGCGTCGCGCCCTGCGTAAGCAGGACGTTCGACACCTCGACGGGCAGCCCCTGCCGGTCCAGCTGCGCCGCGATGCGCTCGCGCAGCGGCGCGTAACCGTACGGGTGCCCGTAGTCGCCAAGCCGCACGGCCGGCACCCGGCTCATGGCGCGCAAGGCGTGCTGCAGGCCGCTTTCGTTGATCCACTCGCCCGGCACCCAGCCGCAGCCCGCCTTGATCGGCACCGAATGATCGGCGAATACGTCGGAGAGCAGCCAGGTCGCCGTCAGCGTGGGCGGCTGCCAACCCGCCACGCTCGCCGGCGCCGACGCGCTACGGGGCGCCACGCGGTAGCCCGAGCCGCGCCGCGCGACGACGAAGCCCATCGACACGAGACGGTTGTACGCCTCGGTCACTGTATAGGTCGACAGCTCGTGCGATTGCGCGAGCTGGCGCACCGAGGGCAAGAGCGCCCCTGCGCGCAGCGTTTGCGCTTCGATCGCGCGCGTGAAGCCCTGCACGAGCTGCTCGACAAGCGTCGTCGTGACGCCGCGGCCGCGCTCCAGTTCGAGTTCGATCATCGGGAAAGCAAGCGTATAGTGCGAGGGAAAACCCGTACGATTCTGCGTGCCTACCAATACAGTTGGCGAGAATTGTCCAGCACGGTTTGCAGATCAGTATAGAGACTGTCTATGCCGTCGTTCAAGCCTCGGCGCTACAGTTGAGCCAAACCCACCTGAGGAGAAGCACGCATGACTTCGCGCCCCGTCATCGACGATCTCTCGTCGTTCTGGATGCCCTTCACCGCCAATCGCCAGTTCAAGGCCGCGCCGCGCCTGCTCGAATCGGCCAAGGGCATGTACTACCGCACGACCGATGGCCGCGAAGTGCTGGACGGCAGCGCGGGCCTCTGGTGTGTGAACGCGGGCCATGCGCGCGAGGAAATCGTCGCGGCCATCGCCCAGCAGGCCGGTACGCTCGACTTCGCCCCCACATTCCAGATGGGCCACCCGCTTGCGTTCGAAGCGGCCCAGAAGATCGCCGAAATCATGCCGGCCGGCCTCGACCGGGTGTTCTTCACGAATTCCGGCTCGGAGTCGGTCGACACCGCACTGAAGATCGCGCTCGCCTACCATCGCGCACGCGGCGAAGGCCAGCGCACCAAGCTGATCGGCCGCGAGCGCGGCTATCACGGCGTGGGCTTCGGCGGCATCTCGGTGGGCGGCATCGCGCCGAATCGCAAGGCGTTCTCGGGTCAGCTGCTGCCGGCCGTCGATCATCTGCCGCACACGCATGATCTCCGGCACAACGCATTCTCGAAGGGCCAACCGGCCTGGGGCGCTCATCTCGCTGAAGACCTCGAGCGCATCGTCGCGCTGCACGACGCCTCGACCATCGCCGCCGTGATCGTCGAACCCGTGGCGGGTTCGACCGGCGTGCTGATTCCGCCGCAAGGCTATCTGCAGCGTCTGCGCGAGATTTGCACGAAGTACGGCATCCTGCTGATTTTCGACGAGGTCATCACCGGCTTCGGCCGCCTCGGCAAGGCCACGGCCAGCGAATATTTCGGCGTGACGCCCGACATCATCACGATGGCCAAGGCGATCAACAACGCCGCCGTGCCGATGGGCGGCGTGGCCGCGAGCCGCACGGTCCACGACACGATCGTGAACAGCGGCGCGCAGGGCGCAATCGAGCTGTTCCACGGCTACACCTATTCGGCGCACCCGCTCGCCGCCGCCGCCGCGATCGCGACGCAGGACCTGTATCGCCGCGAGGGCCTGTTCGAGCGCGCCGACGCGCTCGCGCCGAAGTTCGAGGCCGCCGCGCATGCGCTGCGCGGCGAGCAGCACGTGAAGGACGTGCGTAATCTCGGTCTCGTTGCCGGCGTCGAACTCGACTCGCGCGACGGCGCGCCGGGCGCGCGCGCTTACGAGGTTTTCGTGAAGTGCTTCGAGGCGGGCGTGCTGATCCGCTTCACGGGCGACATTCTCGCGTTCTCGCCGCCGCTCATCGTGACCGAAGAGGAAATCGCACGCCTGTTCGGCACGGTGCGCGACGTGCTCGCCACGGTGCAGTAACGCGCGAGGCGCGAGCGAACCAACACTCGCGCCTGCTTTCATTTGGTAATCCGCCGCAAGGGCGGCCCGGGCTCGGGCCGCCTTTTCTTTTTTCGGCCGCCGTACGCGCGAGGACCGGGTTCAAGCACGGAGCGCGCCATCGGCGTATCGTTGCCCTATCCGCCATAAGAAACGCGATTGCGGCGAGCGCGCATCGACCGACGTGCGCTGGCCAGGAGGGAATCTCATGAAGATGCCAGTCCGCATCGGCACGCATATCGAGGGCGTCCACTGGATCGCCGAGTATGTGGAAGCGACTCATCAAATCCGTGTGTTCCGTGACGGCCGCGTGGTCGACACGATCCCCGCGCCCGCGGCCATGTTCGGCGAAGAGCGCGACGCGGGTTCGGCCAGCGACGCAGCGAGCCGCGCCGAGGAAGCCGCGCTGCTCGCCTGCCTGCGTCGTTACGTAGCCGACGTGCAGCCCGAAGAATAGGACTCTTGATCATTGTCCCTGCCTTTTGCAAGGAGAGCTCGCCGATGAACGAGCGCAACGATCACTTCCCGCCGCAGCTTATCGAAACCGATGCGCTCATCATCGGTGCCGGGCCGGTGGGACTTTTCCAGGTGTTCGAACTGGGCCTGATGGAAATCCACGTGCACGTGGTCGATTCGCTGCCGGTGGTGGGCGGCCAGTGCGCCGAGCTTTACCCCGACAAGCCGATCTACGACATTCCGGCGGTGCTGATGTGCACCGGGCAACAGCTCGTCGATGCGCTGATGCAGCAGATCGAGCCGTTTGGCGCGACGTTCCATCTCGGCCAGGAAGTGCAAATCGTCGAGCCGCGCGCCGACGGCCGCTTTTTCGTGCAGACGAGCAAGGGGACGCAGTTCCTTGCGAAGACGGTGTTCATCGCAGCAGGCGTGGGCTCGTTTCAGCCGCGCACGCTCAAGCTGGGCGGCATCGAGCGATACCGCGACACGCAGCTGTTCTACCGCGTGCGCGATCTCGAGCGTTTCCGCGACAAGGACGTCGTGGTGTGCGGCGGCGGAGATTCGGCGCTCGACTGGGCGCTGCAGCTCGTGGACGTCGCGCAGAGCGTGATTCTGCTGCACCGGCGCGAGGGCTATCGCGCCGCGCCGGCAACGGTCGCGAAGATGCACGCGCTATGCGAGGAATGGCGCATGCAGTCCATCGTCGGCCAACTGACGGGCTTCGACGACGAAGGCGGCAAGCTCAAGCGCATCAAGGTGACGGGCGGCGACGGCGTCACGCGCTCGCTGGATCTCGATTACCTGCTCGTGTTCTACGGCTTGTCGCCGCAACTCGGCCCGATCGCGCAATGGGGCCTCGAAATCGAGCGCAAGCAGTTGCCCGTGGATACGGCGCGCTTCGAAACGAGCGTGCCAGGCATCTTTGCCGTCGGCGATATCAATACCTATCCGGGCAAGAAGAAGCTGATTCTCTCCGGCTTTCACGAAGCCGCGCTCGCTGCGTTCGGCGCGGCGCACCACGTGTTTCCCGAGAAGAAAATCCATCTGCAGTACACGACGACCAGCACGCGCCTGCACAAGGTGCTCGGCGTGGAGTCGCCGGTGTTCGACTGAACGCGGGGCGAGCGCCCCGCGCTTTGTCACCGCGCGATCAGGCCTGCTCGGCGTCCTGCTCGCGGAAGATGCGGTCGGCGAGATGGAACGCCGAGTTCGCCGCCGGCACGCCGCAGTAAATCGCGGTCTGCAGCAGCACTTCCTTGATCTCGTCGCGCGTGACGCCGTTGTTGCGCGCGGCGCGCAGATGCAGTGCCAGTTCTTCGCTGCGGTTGAGCGCGACCATCATCGCGATCGTCAGCAGGCTGCGCGTGTGGCGCGGCAAGCCATCGCGTGTCCAGATTTCGCCCCACGCGTAGCGCGAAATGAAGTTCTGGAATTCCTCGGTCACTTCGGTGCGGTTGGCGAGCGAGCGATCGACGTGCGCGTCGCCCAGCACCGCGCGGCGCACCGTCATGCCGGCTTCGTAGCGGTCTTCGTCGTTCATCACGCCCCCAGCAGGAAATCGAGCACGATCTTGTTGTACTCGTCCGCCAGCTCGACGTTCGAGATGTGCGCGGCGTTCAGCTCGACATAGCGTGCGCCCGGCACCGATTCGGCCAGTTCGCGCCCTTGTGCGGGCGTCGCGGCCAGATCGTGCGTGCCCGAGATCACGAGCGTGGGCGCCTTGATCGACGGCGCTTCGCCGCGCAGGTCGGCGGCGTTGATCGCTTCGCAGTTCGAAGCATAGCCGTCCTTGTCGGTATGCACGAACACGTCGCGCACCTGCGACATCACGAGCGCATTGTTCGCGATGAATTCGGGCGTGTACCAGCGCGGCAGCACCGCTTCGGCGAGCGCGAGCATGCCTTCGCTGCGAGCCTTCGCCGCACGCGGCACCCACACTTCCGGCGAGCCGATCTTCGCGGCCGTATTACACAGCACGAGACGATCGATGCGGTTGGCGTATCGCGCGCCGAGGCCGACACCGGTCAGACCGCCCATCGAAACCCCGACGAAATGCGCGCGCTCGATGCCGAGCTGGTCCATCAGGCCGATCACATCGCCGGTCAGTTGTTCGATGGTGTACGGGCCCAGCGGCGCCGCCGAGTGGCCGTGGCCGCGCGTGTCGTAGCGCAGCACGCGGAAATGCTTCGTGAACTCGACGATCTGCGACGTCCACATCGACACGTCGCTACCGAGCGAATTCGACAGAACCACCCATGGCGCCGAATGGTTCTCCGCACCGTCGATGCGGTAGAACAAATGCGTGTCGTTGACGGCTGCGTATGGCATGCGTGTTACTCCTCGTGTGTCTTCCATGATCAATGGGGCATGCGTTACTTTGCTTTCGCTTCATACGACGCGAGCACCGCGTCGACGAATGCGTGGGCCTGCCCCACGTAATTTGCCGGATCGAGCAGCGCCTTGAGGCGCGCTTCGTCCAGGTGCCTCGTGACGGCGGGATCCGCCGCGAGGACTTCGTACAGCGTGCGGCCGCTTTGCACCGCGGATTTCGATGCGTGCTCAACGAGATGATGCGCGTCCAGGCGCCCGATCTGGTCGCCGAGCGCGAGCATCACGGCCTCGCCGAGAATGAGTCTGTGCGTGATGTCGAGATTTGCCGCGAGCCGTTCGGGCCGCACTTCGAGTCCGGCCGTGATTTGCTCGATCTGCGCGAGCGCGCCGCCGGCGAGGCGCGCGAGATCGGGCAGCGCATCCCACTCGGCTTGCCAGCCGCCGAGCGCGCGCTCGTGTTCCTGAACCATGCCCGCGAACACCGTCGCGACGAGACCCGGCGCGCGCGTGGCAGCCGTCAGGACGGCTGCGCAACCCACGGGATTGCGCTTGTGCGGCATGGTCGAGGAACCGCCCTTGCCTGCCGCCGCCGGTTCGCCCAGCTCGCCGACTTCGGTCTGCATCTGCAGGGAGATGTCGCGCGCGATCTTGCCGAGCGTGCCGATGAGCATGCCGAAGAACGATGCGGCTTCGGCAATGCGGTCGCGCTGCGTGTGCCACGGCAAGGCGGGCGACGCGAGACCGAGTTCCTGCGCGAGCGCGGCGCTCACCGCCGGGGCGGCGTCGCGCAGGCTCGCGAGCGTGCCCGCCGCGCCGCCGAACTGCAGCACGAGCGCGCGCTCGCGCAGCACGACGAGGCGTTCGCGATGGCGCAGCATCGCGTCGAGCCATTGCGCGAACTTCAATCCGAGCGTGATGGGCAGCGCCTGCTGCAGCCACGTGCGCCCGACCGCCGGCGTCGCACGATGGGTGCACGCGAGGTCCGCCAGCGTTGCGCAGAGCGCGTCGATGCCGCGCTCGATCAGCGCGAGCCCGTCGCGCAACTGCAGCACGGTGGCCGTGTCGATGATGTCCTGGCTCGTGGCGCCCCAGTGGACATACTTGGCGGCTTCGGGGTCGGCGGCCTTCACGCGCGCCGTGAGCTGCTTGACGAGCGGGATCGCCAGGTTGCCGCCCAGCGCGGCGTCGCGTGCGAGTGCCGGTGCGTCGAGCTGATCCGCCGCACAGGCTTCGACGATCGCGGCCACGGCCGACTGCGGAATCACGCCATGCGCCGCCGAGGCGCGCGCAAGCGCCGCTTCGACGTCCAGCATGCGTTGCAGCGTGGCATCGGGAGACCAGACCGCGTTCATCGGTTCGGTCCCGCAGATCAGGCTCGTGAGGCGTTCAATCATGGAGTGTGGAGTGTGGCGCGTGGGAAAAGCGGGCGTTCGGATACAGCCGGAACGAAGCGGGCGCGGGGCCCCCCGCCACTCACGTGCGAACGATGCGCACGTCTACGGACAGTTTACGCTGCGCGACGGTTTTGCGTCGCGTCGATCAGCGGCACGCCGGCGAGCTTCTGCAGCGCGTCGAAATCGATGTCCGAATAGATCTCGCGCACGGCGAGGCCCTCCGGCGTGACGTCGAACGCCGCGAGGTCGGTATAGATGCGGCCCACGCAGCCCACGCCCGTCACCGGGTACGTGCATTCGCTCACGAGCTTGCTTTCGCCCTGCTTGGTGAGCAGTTCCATCATCACGAACACCTGCTTGGCGCCGAGTGCGAGGTCCATCGCGCCGCCCACGGCCGGAATCGCGTCGGGCGCGCCGGTGTGCCAGTTCGCGAGGTCCCCGTTGACCGACACCTGGAACGCGCCGAGCACGCAGTAGTCGAGGTGGCCGCCGCGCATCATCGCGAACGAGTCGGCGTGGTGGAAGAAGGCGCCGCCGGTGAGCAGCGTGACGTGCTGCTTGCCCGCGTTGATGAGTTCGTCGTCTTCCTCTCCGGGCGCGGGCGCCGGGCCCATGCCGAGCAGGCCGTTCTCGCTGTGCAGGAAGATTTCCTTGCTCGGATCGAGGTGGTTGGCCACCAGCGTGGGCACGCCGATGCCGAGATTCACATATGCGCCTTCGGGAATGTCCGCGGCCACGCGCTTGGCCATTTCATCGCGATTCAGTCGTTTCATTGCCTCTCTCCGTTCCTTCAGGCTGCCTGGCCGCTTTGGTCGGCGTGCGCTTGATGCGCCGCTTGCGGCACTTCCACGACGCGTTGCACGAAAATGCCGGGCGTCACGATGTTTTCGGGATCGAGCTGACCGAGTTCGACGACCTGCGAAACTTGCGCGATGGCGACCTTCGCCGCGCTCGCCATGATCGGGCCGAAGTTGCGCGCCGTCTTGCGATAGACGAGATTGCCCCAGCGATCGCCCTTGTACGCCTTGATGAGCGCGAAGTCGGCGTGCAGCGGCGCTTCGAGCACATAGTGACGGCCGTCGATCAGGCGCGTTTCCTTGCCTTCGGCCAGCTTCGTGCCGTAGCCCGTGGGCGTGAAGAAGCCGCCAATGCCGGCGCCGGCAGCGCGGATGCGCTCGGCCAGATTGCCTTGCGGCACGAGTTCGAGCTCGATTTCGCCGGCGCGATAGAGCGCGTCGAACACATACGAGTCGGTCTGGCGCGGGAACGAGCAGATGATCTTGCGCACACGCTTCGCCTTGAGCAGCGCGGCAAGGCCGATGTCGCCGTTGCCCGCGTTGTTGTTGACGATGGTGAGGTCGCGCGCGCCCTGCTCGATGAGCGCGTCGATCAATTCGGCGGGCATACCGGCCGTGCCGAAGCCGCCGATCATCACCGTGGCGCCGTCATGCACATCGGCCACGGCGGCTTGAAGCGAGTCGAAAATCTTGTTGATCATGCCTGTTCCTGAAAGCGATGCGCATCGCGGAAGGTCCACGTCACTCGATCGCGAAAAAAGTTCTATATGCGAACACTGATTCGTTTAGCGAACGTCCAGCGCATTATCGGAGTGGATTCAAGCGCTTGTCAAGGCGGGTCTACCCACACAGGCAATCTACTTCATGTCGGCGCCGGCGCGCGCCGGATCGCACGCGCGGCCCGTCCTTCAGGCCGGGCGCGCCCGTGGGCACATACCCCAATATCCGGAATTCCGATTCATCGACTAGTCTTTATCCGAATTCGACATAGTCAGCGCCGCCGCCCCGCCTCCATGCAAGACCTCGATCTGAATCTCATCCCCTTTCTCGTGGCCATGGAGGAAACGCGCAACGTGAGCCGCGCCGCCGAGCGGCTCGGCGTGAGCCAGCCGCGCGTGAGCACGGCGCTCGGCAAGCTGCGCGAGTTCTTCGGCGACCCGCTCTTCGTGCGCACCTCGCGCGGCATGGAGCCCACGCCGCGCGCGCTCGGCCTGATTCCCGCCGCGCGCGACGCGCTGGTGCGCATCGAGAAAGGCATGCTGCAGGCGCAGGAGTTCGATCCCGCCACGAGCACGCACACGTTCTCCATCGCGCTGTCCGATGTCGGCGAGATCGTGTTTCTGCCGCGCCTCCTGCAGGTGTTCGCCGAGCGCGCGCCCAACGCGAACCTGCGTTCGGTGTCGCTGCCGCCAAGCCAGGTCGAGCGCGGTCTCGAATCGGGCGACATCGATCTCGCGGTCGGTTACTTCCCCGACCTCGGCGGCAACAACTTCTTCCAGCAGCGCCTCTTCACGCACCGCTTCATCTGCATGATGCGCAGCGAGCATCCGCTCGCGGGCAAGGCTATGACGATCGAGCAGTTTCTCGCCATGGGCCATGCCGTCGTGCGCGCCGAGGGACGCAGCCAGGAAGTGCTGGAGCAGTATCTTGAGAAAAGGCGCATGCGCCGCCGCGCCGTGCTCGAAACGCCTCACTTCATGAGCCTGCCGTTCATTCTCACGCGCTCCGATCTCATCGCGACCGTGCCGCATGCGATCGGCTTCGCCTATGTGTCCGAGCATGCATCGATCACGCTCGTCGAGCCGCCGCTGCAGTTGCCGCGTTTCGATCTCAAGCAGCACTGGCATCGCAAGTATCACAATGCGCCGCGTGGCGAATGGCTGCGCGGCATCGTGGCGGAACTGTTCAACGACGCCATGGACGAATGGCCCAAGTGACCCCTCGCGCCAAGCACGGCAAAACATGAAACAATGGGCGCTCGTGGTGCACGCCAAAGCGGCGTACTCCCACATGACAGGAGCCCATGCATGAGCGAAGAAAAAAAGGCCGGGAAATCGAAGCAAAGCGCGAAGCAACGCAAGAGCGCAGCGAGCACGCCCGTCGCGCGCCCGTCACGCGCCGAAGCCGAGGACGCCGTGCGCGTGCTGTTGCGCTGGGCCGGGGACGACCCCGCTCGCGAAGGGCTGCTCGATACGCCGGGTCGCGTCGTGCGCGCCTATGAGGAATTCTTCGCGGGCTATGAGGTCGATCCGCGCGAAATCCTGTCGCGCACCTTCTCGGAGGTGGACGGCTACGACGAAATGATCGTATTGAAGGACATCCGCTTCGAGAGCTACTGCGAGCATCACATGGTGCCGATCATCGGACGCGCGCACGTGGCGTATTTGCCCGAGCATCGCGTGGTGGGCATCTCGAAGCTCGCGCGTCTCGTCGACGCCTTCGCGAAGCGTCTGCAGATCCAGGAGAAGATGACCGCGCAGATTGCCGACACGCTCAATGAGATCCTGCAGCCCAAGGGTGTGGGCGTGATACTCGAAGCGGCGCATCAATGCATGTCCACGCGCGGGGTGCACAAGGCGGGTGTGGCGATGGTGACGTCGCGCATGCTCGGCACCTTCCGCACCGATCCTTCCACGCGCCGCGAGTTTCTCGCGATCGTCGGCAATCCGAGCGCAATGAGCGTCTCGAATACCTGATCGGAACGCACAGATAAAGAACGGGACCGCGTGTCCCGTTCCCCTCCTTACTTGAGCGGACCTTCGTCGCCCCGCTCGATCTCGCGAATCTTGCCCTGGCGCACGCTGCTGCCCGGCGGCACGCTATGCGTGAGCCACACGTTCCCGCCAATTACCGAGCCGCGCCCGATCGTCACGCGGCCGAGAATCGTCGCGCCCGCGTAGATCACCACGTCGTCCTCGACGATCGGATGGCGCGCATTGCCCTTCACAAGCGTACCGTCGAGGTCGGCCGCGAAGCTCTTTGCACCGAGCGTCACGGCCTGATACACGCGCACGCGCTCGCCGATGATCGCCGTCTCGCCGATCACGACGCCCGTGCCGTGGTCGATGAAGAAGCTCGAACCGATCTGGGCGCCCGGGTGAATGTCGATGCCCGTTGCCGAATGCGCGATCTCGTTGATGAAGCGCGCGAGCAGCGGCACGCCGAGACGGTGCAGCGCATGCGCGAGCCGATGATGCGTCATGGCCCACACGCCCGGGTAGCACAGCAGGATCTCGGTGATGTGCTGCGCGGCCGGGTCGCCCGTGAACGCCGCCTGAATGTCGCTCACGAGCAGCGCGCGAATATCGGGCAGTTGCCGCCCGAACTCGCGCGCCACCTCGAATGCGCGCGCGCGCAGTTCGTCGTCGCTCGCCTGCGAGCTTTCCGGCAGGAAGCGCAACGCGCGGCGAATCTGCTCGGCAAGCAGCCGCAAGGTGCTGTCGAGCGTATGGCCCACGTAGTAGTCGATGCTCTCGTCGGTCAGGTCGGGCGCGCCGTAATGCGTGGGAAAGAGCGCGGCGCGCAGGCCGGCCACGATGCTGACGACCGCATCGCGTGACGGCAGTTCGCGGATACCGAGTGGATGGCGCGTGCGGTGCCGCTCTTCACGCGACGCACGCAGATCGGCGACGATCTGTTCGAGACCCCAGTCGGGGGAAGCAGCTTTGGACATGGTGATGCGGCAGCGGACGCGGGGTCCGTGCGGGAGTGAGTGTATCGACCCCAGAGATTACCGCGTTTTGCCGGAGTTCGCCGAAGCGCTCGCGGAGACGGGCTGCTACGCCCGCGGGGCGCACGCGTTCACAGCGTGACCGTGCTCGCGTCGATCCAGCGCACGGCCCAGTCGCGCGCATGGGCGATGGCGGCCGCCTCATCGGAAAAGCGCAATTCGGCAGGGAAAAATCGGTTGGCAACGAGTTCGCCGTCGCTCGAGCGCGAAATCACCACATACGGTTGATACGTGCCGTCACCGGCACGCGCCGGTGCGCAATTCAGCAAATAGCCACGATGCGTAAATGCAGCGTCGAAGTGCATGTGTGTCACCCGCCCCTGACTGCCTCGTCCATTTTATTTGGCGCGTGCATTCAGGATCGTGCGGCAAAGCCACAGCATGAGCCCTCGCCCGGCCCATTAATCGAAAGCGCGCCAACTCGTTGAAAGAGGATCATACTCCTGGGAAAAAGCCCAAACCAACGAAAAAAATGCAACATCGCTGGAGGCGTTCTCCTGGCGAACCGGCTTGCTTTTCACCCCGATTCAAGGGTGCGGCGCTGCAGCGGAACGGCGCTTGCGAAATGGCCTGCTGAACGCAGGCACCCAGATCTTCCAAGGAGGAAGCATCATGAATCGTCCCGACGACATGCAAACAGCGAAAGTGGGAGATGTGAGCGCGTCGCCGTCGCGGCCGCGCAGCGCCGAACTCCACAACGACCGCACGCACGACAGCTCGGTCGACACCGACGGCAAGAACCGCGAGGCCGCGCGCCTGGCGGGCGAAGGCTGGATCGGCCCCGACGAGGTGACGACCAGCAACGCGACGCTCGTCAACAGCGTGGCCGAAGCCGATGACGGCCTGGCGGGTTTCGACAGCCGCAAGGGCGTGCACCGGCTGCCGATCGCGCTGGAGTCCGGCTACGAGGCCGTCGACCTCGGCATGAGCGCGCCCGAAGAGCCCGAAGACGCCGAGTGGCAGCGCAACGCCGCGCGCGAAGCGGGCGTGCGCCGCAGCCCGGGGCGTCTGCACTTCGCGGTCAACCACCTGCGACCGACACGCGTGATCGAGTTGCAGCGCAAGCCTTGAACAACGGTTCGCCGCTCACCATGCGGCGAATCGTTTGCGATTATCCAGGCAATATCGCAGCAATGGCGGATACGGACAGTATCCAGTCGAGTGTAGTTAAAACTCGAAATGAAAAGCCTGAAAATTAATGAAAGCCGATAAATCGCCAGCATTATCCCGGCGAGTTGCACGCTTTTGCCGCTTTCGAAATGGCGTCTGTCTTTATTTCGGCTCCGGCACAATGCACTTTTTTCGTGCAGGCGCGAGCTTGTTCAGGAGACGCAGAATTCTCTCCGATGTCACCGAAATCCGACAGAAATGACCCCAGCAAAGCGGGAGGATTGCAGGCGAGGGGGGATCAGATAGGAATTTAGTGATAAATTCTTACATCATAAGAAGCGAGGAGCGAGTGTCTGAGGGCTTGCCCCGCGATCTCGCCCAGCGCCGATGGAGAGTGTTGAACGTGCCTCTACATTTTATTGAGCAGATGTCGCCCGTGCTCGACGCGCCCGAAGAGGCTGCGTGGTTCGACGCGGTGGCGAAGCTCGCCAGCTCGTGGGGATTCAGCCAGCTCATGCTGGCTATCTTGCCGCGCCCGGGCATGAGGCTCGAGGATGCGTTCATCCGCACGAACTACTCGGCCGCCTGGCGGCAGACGTACAACGACCACGGCATGGCCTACTTCGACCCGACCGTGTCGCACTGCACCACGCGCTCGGCGCCGCTCATCTGGTCGCCGGAGCTGTTCGCGACCGAGCAGCAACAATCGATGTATGAGGAGGCCCGCTCGTACGGGCTGCGCGCAGGCATCACCCTGCCGATCCATGGCCCGCGCCAGGAAATCGGCATGCTTTGCTTCGTCAACGACGCGAATCCCACGGACAAGTTCTGGGACGACGTGAACCGCGCGTTGCCGAATCTCGTCCTGCTGCGCGATCTCGTGCTGGACACGAGCCAGCGGCATCTGAACGACCATGTTCAGTCGCTGATTCCCAAGCTCACGCCACGGGAAAAGGAATGCCTCAAGTGGACTGCGCTAGGCAAGTCCACCTGGGAAATTTCTCACATCCTGAATTGTTCTGAAGCCGTCGTGAACTTCCACATGAAGAACATTCGCGGGAAGTTCGGCGTGAACTCACGGCGAGCGGCAGCCGTGATCGCGACCCAGATGGGTCTTATTGACCCGGGCTAAGCACCATCGGTGCTTCGCCGCGCAACACGCGCTCGGCACGGCCAAGGTCGCCGTCCGAAATCGTCTTGTTGAAATACAGCCCGAGCAGGATCGACACCGGCGGCGGAATCTCCGCGCCCGACTCGAACCGGCTGCCGCGCGACTGCGTCACGCCGAAACGCGCCCAGAAGCGGCGCTGGCTTTCTTTCTTCTTC